>NZ_LN831302.1:2196781-2510607 GCF_001488575.1 Halobacterium hubeiense | reverse complement strand
AGTTCACGCGTTCCATCCTTCGTCGCGGCTCGCGGCCGCGGCGCCGCTCGAACCCGCGGTAGGTTGCCGGCTGGCGAAGTTGTTTTCCGCGCCGACGAGACGCTTCCGATAGATGACTCTGCGTCGCCGCGCGGAGGCGCTCGTCGCCGCGTTCCCCGCGCTGCTGGCTCGTCTCGGGCTCGTCGACCGGCAGAAGGGCGAGGAGGCGTTCGACCTCGCGCTGCCCGCGATGGTCACGGGCGGGCTGCGCACCGTCCTCCGGACGACGGACTTCCTGATGGTGAGCATCGCCGCCGGGGACGTCGCGGTCGCCGCCCTCGAGTTCGGGTTCCAGTACTACTTCATCCCGTTCGGGCTCGCGCTCGCGCTCACCAGCGGCACCATCAGCGTCGTCTCCCGGCTGAAGGGCGCCGACGAGGACGCGGAAGCGGACTTCGCCATCAAGCAGTCGCTGTGGATTTCGCTACTGCTGTCGGCGCCGCTCACGCTCGGCGCGTGGCTGTACGCGGACCCGCTCGTCGGACTGCTCGCCAGCGACGCGGAGACGGCGGCGCTGGGCGCGGACTACCTCCGCGTGGTGATGCTGTCGGTGGCGTTCCGGTTCTGGAGCATGATCGCGGCGCGGGCGCTGGCGGGCGCCGGCGACACCCGCACGCCGATGTACGTCCGCCTCGTGACGCTCCCGACGAACATCGCGTTGAACGCCGTGCTCATCTTCGGGCTGTTCGGCTTCCCGGAGCTCAGCGTCGTCGGCGCGGCGTGGGGGACCGCCGCCGCGAACGCGCTCGCGGGCGTCGTCTTCCTCGCCGTCCTGCTGTCGGGGCGGTGGAGCGTCACGCTCCGACTGCGCGGCAAGCAGTGGGACTGGGGCGTCGCCCGGGAAATCGTGCGCGTCGCGCTCCCGCTGGCGGGCACGCGGCTCTCGCGGACGTTCGGCCGGTTCCCGTTCCTGTTCGTGCTCGGCGTGCTCGGGACGCCCGTGGTCGCGTCGTACGCCATCGGCCGCCGCGTGATGCTGCTGGCGCTGATGCCCGCGTGGGGGTACTCCACGGCGTCCAGCACCCTCGTCGGCCAGCGGTTGGGCGCGGGCGACCCCGACGAGGCCGCCGACTACGGCTGGCAGACGCTTCGCATCGCGCTGGTCACCCAGTTGCTCATCGGGGCCGGCATCTTCCTCGCGGCGACGCCAATCGCGCAGGCGTTCGGCGCGGCGAACGTCGACCTCACGGTGACGTTCATCCGCGTGTTCGGGTTGAGCGTCGCCGGCTTCTCGGTGTCGCGGACGCTCCGCGGCGGCCTCCGCGGCGCCGGCGACACCCGCTGGCCGTTCTACGGCGCCATCGCGGGCACGTACCTCGTCCGCCTGCCGCTGGCGTTCCTCGCGCTCCCGGCGACGTTCGTCTTCGGGCCGTTCGCGCTCGGCCCGCTCTCGATTCCCGCCGTCTCGCCGGGGCTCGGCCTCGGCCTGACCGCCATCTTCGCGGCCATCCTCGGGGACATGTACGTGCGCGCCGCGGTCAACTTCGTTCGCTTCCGCTCGGGGGCGTGGCGCGCGTACGGCGCGAAGACGCCGGCGGCCGACGGCGCGGACTGACCGGCGCGTCGCGCGGGCGAACGACCGCAATTTAAGTCCTCGCGGGCGAATCACCTCGTATGAGCACGGCAACGAAGTACGTCGCCGCGACGGTCGGCCTCGCCGCCGCCCTCGCGCTGATAATCGTCGTCAACGTCGCGTAGATGTTCTCGGAGCGCGACCTCGCGGGCGAACTCGCGGCCGTCCGGGAGGCGTACGCGCCGGGGGTCATCGTCCTCGACTGCGAGCGGGACTTCCAGACGCTGCCCCCCGAGCACCGCGACGACCTCGCGCTGCTCGTCGAGTCGCTGACGCCCAGCGAGTACGACACGGCGTGGCTCCCCGAGGACGCCCCCCAGATTCTCTACCGGCTGGCGTCCAGCGACTTCGTCGTCGGGACGCCGGGGGACGGCGCGGTCGCGTGGACGACCCAGACGGACCCGCCGGTCGTCTTCGTGAAGGCGCGCACCGAGGGGACGCCCGAGGCGTTCGAGCGGTTCCTCGTCGCGGAGGCGCTCGTCGAGGCGGGACTGGACCTCCCCGAGCAGTTCCTCGGCTTCTTCGAGGACGAGTACCGCGCGTTCGACGCCGCCGTCGACGCCGACCCGGCGTCGGTCTACCAGCTCGCCTCGGCGTGCTGCGACGCCTACCGCGGGCTCCACGCGCGCGAGGAGTTCGAGTCGTGGGCCGACGACTACCCCGACCTCCACGAGGCGTGGGTGGACGCCGGCGAGCGCGTCACCGGCCGCATCGACGGCCTCCCGAAGGAAATCGCGCGCGGCGAGACGTCGTTCTCGGACGCCGCCGAACTCGCGTGCAGCGCCGTCAAGCACGACGTCGAGTTGCCCGCGCCGTTCGCCGCGCTGGACACGCTCGCGTACCGCCGCCACGGCGCCAGCTACGCGGTGACGTGGGCGGAGAAAGTGTTCGATGCCGACGCCGCGGACTCCGAGTAACCGACGCTGATTCTGCGGACCGCGGCGTAATCCGTCAGTAGTCGGCGGCGACGTTCCCGTCTTCGTCAAGTTCGACGACCACGTCGCTCTCCCCGCGGAACGAGTCCAGCACGTCGTCGTCGTGGACCTCCCGGGAGACGTGGACGAGCGCGACCGCGTCGTGTTCGTCCAGCAGGTCGCCGAGCCGGACGAGCGCATCCAGCGCGCGATCCTCGTCGGCGTAGTACGCCAGCTCGGTCAGCGAGTCGAAGCTCACGCGGCGCTTCCCGGGGTTGTCCGTGAGGAATTGATCGACGGCCGCGAGGATGCCGTCGACGTCGTCGGGCGCGGAGACGTAGTGGATGTGGCTGGCGCCGCGCCGCGAGTAGCCGCGGTCGACGGAGAGCGTGTCCAGAATCTCGGCGCTGTCCTCGTCGACGTCGTAGTACTCCAGTTTCTGCGTGACCTCGCGGGCGGTCGTGCGCGTGGAGACGACGAGGAAATTGTCGGTGTCCGTCTTCAGGAAGTCGGTGTCCATGCGGTCGGTCTCGCCGGTGCTGGGGTGGAGCAGCAGTACGACGGTGCCGCCCGGGACGGAGTCGGGCGCTCCGTCGATGGCGAGGTCGTAGTCCATACCGCAGGAAAGCGCCCACGCGGTCTTAACCTTCGGGGTCGGGGAGTCCCGCGCCGCGTGCGCGACCGCGCTCAGAACACGCTGTCGGCGGTCGCGGCGCCGACGACGCTGAAGATGGCGCCGACGCAGACGGCCTTCGCGGTGAGCGCCGCGACCGCCGACAGCGACGTGCCGAGTTCCAGTTGGCCGGCGAACGTCGTGGGCGCGGTGACCGCCAGCGCGAGCACGAGCACGGAGCCGTACGCGACTCCCATCAGGGAGACGAACCGCACGGGGACGCCCGCGACCTCGGCTTCGCGGTCGGGGTTGCGGTCGTCGTCGGCCTCGTAGAGCGCGCCGTAGCCGATGGCGAACACGACGACGACGGTCGCGAGCACGTGGAACCACTGCATGCGGCTGGCGAGTAGCCACACCTCCTCGGTGACGACGAACGGTCCCGCCAGCAGGAAGCCGCCGACGACCTGCTGGGCGGTGTCCGCGACGCGATACCGTCTGTTTCGGCCGACCATACCCGACAGTCGGGGACGGCCGGGAAAACGTCTACGGGTGCGGGTGCGGCCGACCAGATTCCTGCGGGTTTTTGCCCGCGGCGGCCGTCGCTTTCGGTATGAGCGTACGCAAGGAGTTCGACGAGTGGGCGGCGTCGGGTCGCGACAAGGGGATGGAGGAGCGTCACTGGCACACCGCCAAGCACGTGCTCGCACGGATGCCCGTGGAGGCCGACGACTACGTCCTCGACCTCGGCACCGGGAGCGGGTACGCGCTGCGGGCGCTCCGCGAGCGCGGCATCGCGCGCGGCTACGGACTGGACGGCGCGCCGGAGATGGCGCGCAACGCCCAGTCGTACACCGAGGACGACGAAATCGGCTACGTCGTCGGGGACTTCGGGAGCCTGCCGTTCGCCGACGACAGCCTCGACCACGTGTTCTCGATGGAGGCGTTCTACTACGCCAGCGACCCCCACGAGACCCTCGAAGAGGTCCGGCGCGTGCTGAAGCCCGGCGGGACGTTCTACTGCGCGGTGAACTACTACGAGGAGAACGTCCACAGCCACGACTGGCAGGACAACATCACCGTGGAGATGACCCGCTGGGACAAGGCCCAGTACCGCGAGGCGTTCCGCGAGGCGGGCCTGCACGTCGCCGAGCAGGACAACGTCGCGGACCGCGACGTCGAGATTCCGCCCGCCGCCGAGTTCCCCCACGAGGGCTTCGAGACGCGCGAGGACATGGTCGAGCGCTACCGCACGTACGGCACGCTGCTGACCGTCGGCGTCGCGCCTTAAACAGGAAACGCGACCCCGACCCAATCAGAGCAGCGTCGCGTCCTCGGGCTCGAATCCGAGCACGGCTTCTCCCGCTGGCGGCTCGTCGCGGGTCTTCACGAGCACTTCCCGGCCGTCCCACTCGCAGTGCGCGCGGTAGGCGTCGCCGAGGAACTCCACGCTCTCCACGCGCACCGCGAACCGGTTCTGCTCGCAGTCGAAGCGCAGGGACTCGGGGCGCACGCAGACCGTCGTGCGGCCGTCGGTGCGCTCGCCGACGTCGAACTCAGTCTTGCCGACGCGGACCGAACACCCCTCTGTTTCGACTGGAGATTCGCCGCCGAAGACGTTGTTGTCGCCGACGAACTCCGCGACGAACCGCGACGCCGGCTCCCGGTAGACCTCCTCGGGCTCGCCGACCTGCTCGACGCGGCCGGCGTTCAGCACGGCCACGCGGTCCGAAATCGCCAGCGCCTCGCTCTGGTCGTGCGTGACGTAGACGGTCGTGATGTCCAGTTCGGACTGAATCTCCTTGACCTGCACGCGCAGCCGTTCCCGGAGCCGCGCGTCCAGCGCGCTCATCGGCTCGTCGAGCAGGAGGACGTCGGGCTCGGGCGCGAGCGCGCGGGCCAGCGCCACGCGCTGCTGCTGGCCGCCCGACAGCTCGCCGGGGTCGCGGTCCTCGAACCCCGCTAAATCGACCAGCTCCAGTAGCTCCGCGACGCGCTCGTCGGTCGTCTGTCCCGCGGGCGGGTCGCGGAACCGGAGGCCGTACGCGACGTTCTCCGCGACGCTCATGTGCGGGAACAGCGCGTAGCTCTGGAAGACGATGCCCACGTCGCGGTCCTCCGGCGGCACGCCCGCCACGGAGTCGCCGCCGAAGCGCACGTCGCCGCTGTCGGGCTGCTCGAACCCCGCAATCAGCCGGAGCGTCGTCGTCTTCCCGCAGCCCGAGGGGCCGACGAGCGTGAAGAACTCGCCGTCGCGCACGTCGAGAGAGACGCCCTCGACGGCGGTCGTCGCGCCGAACGCCCGCGTCACGTCGTCCAACTGGAGGCTCGTCACGGTCGGTACCTCCCACCGACGCGGTCGATGACCACGAAGCTGGCGGCTGTCACCGCGAGCAGAATCGTCCCCATCGCGGCCGCCGGGCCGACGCTCGGGCCGGCCGCGCGGTCCACGAGGTAGCGCTTCAGCGCCACCGGCATCGTGTACGCGTTCTCCCCGGCGAGGAGGACGGTGGCGTCGAACTCGCCGACGCTGAGCGCGAACGCGAACGCCGCGCCCGCGAGCACGCCCGGCCACACCAGCGGCAGTTCCACGTCCCACAGCGCTCGCGCGCGGCTCGCGCCGAGCGCCCGCGCGGACTCCACCAGCCGGTCGTCGACGGCGGTCAGCATCGGCGCGACGTTCCGCACGACGAACGGGTAGCCCGCGACGGCGTGCGCGGCGACGACGACGGCCGCGCCGACGACGCTGACGCGGTAGCCGAACAGCTCCACGCCGAACACCAGCGACTGCAACATCCCGAACCCGACGACGATGCCCGACACCGCGATGGGCGCCATCAGGACTGCGTCCGCGACCTTCCGGCCGCGGCCGCCGCGCGCGGAGAACGCCGCAACGACGACGCCCATCGGGAGCGCGAGCGCGAGCGCGCCGACGCCGAACCGAAGCGAGTTCCACACCGCGACCGACGGCTGGGTGCGGCTATCGGCCTGTTTTTCGAGGAGGAAGCGCCACCACTCCAGCGTCGGGTCGCCGAGGCCGCCGACGCTCGCCAGCACCATCGACGCCAGCGGCGCGAGGAAGACGACCGCGACGACGACGCCGTAGAGGCCGACGCCGGCGCGCACGAGCGCGCTCCGGAGGTCATTCGAATCGAGGGCGAACAGCCGCTGGCGGGGGAGCGGGTTCCCCGCGCCGCCGCCCGTGCGCCGCGCCTCGTAGCGAAGGTAGACGTACGTCAGCCCCAGCGAGACGACAGTCTCCAGCGTGGCGAGCGCGGCCGCCGTCTCCACGTCGAACTGCTGGACGCGCGCGTACAGCCACACCTCCACGGTCGCCAACTGGAGGCCGCCCAATCCCAACACGATGGGGAAGGTCATGAACGTGAACACGAACGTCAGCACCGCGCTCGCCGCCAGCGCCGGCAGCAACTGGGGCGCGACCACGTCCTTGAACGCCCGGAGCGGGCTGGCGCCCAGCGAGCGCGCGGTCTCGACCGCGCTGGCGTCCACGTTCTCCCACGCCGACGTCACCATCCGCGTCACGAGCGGCGCGTTGTAGAAGGCGTGCGCCAGTACCACGATTTCCAGCGTGTACAGCAGTTCGACCTTCCCCAGTCCGAGGGTCGTCAGCACGCCGTTGAGCGTACCGTTCGTCCCGAACGTCGCGACGAACCCCGCGACGACCATGATGGAGGGGAGCACGAACGGCAGGATGGTCAGCGATTTCAGCGTGCGCCGGCCGGGGAACTCGAAGCGGGCGAGCACGTACGCGCCCGGTAGCCCGAGCGCGACGCTCGCGACCGTCGAGAGCGCCGCCTGCCACGCAGTGAACCCGAACAGCCCCTTCCGAACGCTGGGGTAGCTCACCCACACGTCGGGCGCGAGCCCCGTCCACGCGGCGTGGACGCGCACGCTCGCCAGCCACGCGAGCACGTCACCCGGGACTCGCGCGGGGTGCGCGAACAGGCCGTGCGCTGCGCCCATGTAGAACTCGCTGACGAGGACGTCCCGAATCGGTTCGGCGGCGTCCCCGAACGCCTCCGCGAACACCGTCCACACGGGGTAGTAGAAGACGACGCCGAGCACCAGCACCGTCGCCGCGCCGACGACCGGGAGGACCAGCCGGTCCGCGTCGTCGGCGAGCCGGCCGCCCGCTCGGGACAGCCAGTCGGTCACGCGCGTCAGTTGCTCGCGACCAGCTGCGCCCACGCCTCGGTCCATTCGTCGAGGTTGCCTGCGAGCTCCTCGTAGGTAAACGTGACCGGCTCGGGCGGCTCCTTGGCGTACTCGGCGTACCCCTCGGGCAGCGACGCGGTGGTCGTCGCGGGAATCTGGACGTTCTTCTGGGCGACGCTCGCCTGCGCCTCGTCAGTGAGCACGAAGTCCACGAAGTCGGCGGCGGTCTCGGGCTGGTCGCTGTCCGCGAACCGCCCGACGGTCTCGGGGTTGGCGTACCCCTGGTCGTTCAGGAAGCTAATCTGGTGGTGGGGCAGCTCCTCCTCGCTGTTGTAGTAGACTTGGTCGGTGGAGTAGGAGACGACCATCGGGCGCTCGCCCGCGGTGAACGCGTCGTACGCGGGCGTCCAGTCGTCGAGCACGCGCACGTCGTTGGCGAGCAGGTCCTCCCAGTAGTCGAGGTAGCCGTCCGGTCCCTTCTCGTGAATCGTCCACAGGAGGAAGGCGAGTCCGGGGTCGCTGGACTGGGCGTTCTGCGCGAGCAGCGTCCCCTCGTAGGCGGGTTCGAGGAGCGCGTCGAAGGTCTCGGGGTCGTCGATTTCGGTGCTGTCGTAGACGGGCGTGATGTAGCCCGTGTCGTAGGCGACGACGCGGTTCTCCGGGTCGATTTCGAGGCTCTCCTTGACGTCGCCGTCGTTGTCGAGGTCGGCGCGCAGGTCGTCGAAGAGGTCGCTGTCGGGCAGCGACTGGTCGACGCGCACGAGGTCGGGCGTGTTCAGGCCGACGAAGAGGTCGGCGTCGATGCCCGCGTTCTGGTCTTTGCGCTGGATGAACTCGTTGATGCCGTTGCTCGGCGCGGTGTACTCGATTTCGGTGTCGTGGTCGGCCTCCCACTGGTCTTTCAGCCAGCGGCCCGCCGTCCCCTCGTCGCCGAAGAAGGAGTCGTAGGTCGCGATTGTCAGCGGCTCCGTGGACTCGCTGGTGGTGCCGGTCGTCGTCCCCTCGGTGGTCGAGGCGTCCGTGGTGGTGCTCGTGCTCGTCTGCTCGCTCTCCTCGACCTGCAGACAGCCGGCGGTCAGCAGTCCCGCGGCGCCTACGCCGGCCGTCTTGAGGTAGTCGCGCCGTCTCATTACCCGGTTGTTTCGCAGTGTGGTAGAAAAGGCCGTCGCTTCGGGCGGTGGCGCCGCTCACTCCCGCAGCGCCAGCGCCGCCGCCGCGAGGAGCGCGAGCAGCGCGGCCGCCGTCCCGAAGCCCGGTGCTTCGCCGGGGCTCTGCGGCGGGACGTTTTCCGCGCCCGGCTCCGCCGTGGTCGCTGTGGCCGTCTCTGCGGCCGTCGCTGTCGCTGTCGGCGTCCGCTCGGACGTCGGCGCCGTCGTCGCCGTGGCCGTGGTCGATTCCGTCGGCCGCGCGGTCGTCGTGCCCGCCGAGCCGCCGGTCGTCGGCGTCGCGGTCGCGGTCGCCGTGGCTACCGGGTCGGTCTCGTCGTCGCTCGACCCCGCCGGGTCGTTCGTCCCGCCGTCGCCGCCGTCACCACTTGTCGGCTCGCTCGTCGTGGTAGACGGGTCGGTCGTGGTGGAGGAGTCGGTCGTCGTGGTCCCCTCGATGGTCGTCTCGTTCGCCGTCACCGCCACGGACATCGACGCCGTGTCCACGTCGTCCGACCCGTCGTCGGCAGTCAGTATCACCTCGTACGTGCCGTCGTCCTCGAACGCGTGGGTGACCGTCTCCCCGGACGCGCTGCCGCCGTCGTCGAACGTCCAGTCGTAGTCCACGCTCCCGGTCGCGTCCGAGACGCTCGCCGGCGAGAACTTCGCGCTCTCGCCCTCCTCGACGGTCTTGGTGTCGTTGAGTGACACGGAGAGGTTCTCGGTGTCGACCGTGAGCGCGCCCGTCTCGCCGGTGTCGGTGTTGCCCTGATTCCCGGTCGCGACGACCGTCGCGTTCTGGTCGCCGTCGGTGGCGTTCGAGCCGACAGTCACGTTCGCGGCGTAGTCACCGGTGCCGTCAGAAGTGAGGGTGACGTTGCCCGCGTCGAATGCCGAGAGGTCAGTTTCGACGCTGGCGACGTCGCCGCTCACGGTCGCTGACACGGTGACGTTGTCCCCGGGCGCGACGATGCCGTTCCCGTTGGTCGCGTCGGTGAGGGCCGCGGACTCGACGACGGGCGCGTCCTCGACAGTCACGTTCGTCACGTCGCTGGCGGTCCCGGCGTCGTCCGTCGCGGTCACCTCGACGGTGTACGTGCCGGTGTCGGCGTACGCGTGAGTGACCGTCTTGCCGGTCGCACTCTCGCCGTCGCCGAACGTCCAGTCGTAGGTCACGTCGCCGGTCGCGCCCGCGACCGACGCGTCGTACTCGACGGTCTCGTTCACGCCGACCGTCCGGTCGTCCCCGACGGTGACGGTCAGTTCGTCCACGACCACGTCCAGCGTCCCCGTCGTCGCGCTGTCCTCGGTGCCGCTCGCACCGGTCGCGGTCACAGTCGCCGACTGCGCGCCTTCGGTGACGTTCGCGCCGACAGTGGTGGTGTTCGTGTACGTCCCGCCGTCGGCCACGAGTTCCACGCTCCCCGCGTCGAACGCCGAGAGGTCGGCGGTCACCGAATCGACGCTCCCGGAGACGGTGGCGTTCACGGTGACTTCGTCGCGCGGCGAGACAGTACCGTTCCCGTCGGTCGCGTCAGTGAGGTTCACCGATTCGACGACGGGCGGATTCTCGACGGTCACGTTCGTCGTGTCGCTGGCGGTGTCGCCCGTCTCGTCGGTCGCGGTCACCTCGACCGTGTACGTGCCGGACGCGCTGTACGTGTGCGTGACCGTCTCCCCGGACGAACTGTTGCCGTCGCCGAACGTCCAGTCGTAGGTCACGTCGCCCGTCGCCCCGGAGACGCTCGCCGGCGAGAACTCGACGGACTGCCCCTCCTCGACGGTTCTTGTGTCGTTGAGCGCCACCGACAAGTTCTCCGTGTCCACCCTGAGCGCGCCCGTCGTCCCGCTGTCGGTGTTCCCCTCGCCGTCGCTGGCCGTGACGGTCACGTTCTGGTCGCCGTCGGTGGCGTCGGGGCCGACAGTGGCGTTCGCCTCGTAGCTGCCGGTGCCGTCGCCGGTGAGGGTCACGGTGCCGGCGTCGAACGCCGAGAGGTCGGCGGTCACCGAATCGACGTCCCCGGAGACGGTGGCGTTCACGGTCACCTCGTCGCCCGCCTCCACGTCGCCGTCGCCGTTCGTCGCGTCGGTGAGGTTCACGGACTCGACTGTCGGCACGCGGTCGTCCACGGTCGCGGTGTCGGTGTTCCCCGAGGTCGCGTCGCCCGCGGAGGCCGCCGAATCAAGCGTCGCCGTGTACTCGCCGTCCGCGCTCCCGTCGTAGGTCGCCGTGTACGAGTACGGGTCCGTGCCGGTCTCCTCGAAGTCGCCGGCCGCGAGCGTCAACGCCGCCGTCTCCGGGCCGTCGAGCGTGACGTTCAGCTCCGAGAGGTCGTGGTTCGTCGTGACGTTCACGGTGACGTTCTGGTCGCCGGTCGCGGTCGCCGCGAACTCGCTGACCGAGAGGTCGGCTGGCCTGCTCACAACGCGCGCGACGCCCGCGCTCTCGTCGATGGAGACCGTCGCGCCGTCGGCGTCTGTCACCTTCCGCGTCGTCCCGTCCGCCCGCGTGTACGCCAACTCGGCGTTCTGCGAGTGGATAATCTCGTGAGTGTCGTCGCCCACCCAGTCGACGGCCGCCACGGGCTGCTTGTCGGTGTTGTTGCTGGTCTCGCGGAACTCGCGGTCGGTCCCGGTGCTGTTCACGATTTCGGGGTATTGGCTGCCGTCTATCACGGGCACCCAAAGTTCCCCGTCCCCGTAGATGTCCGCCGGCGCCCCCGCGGCGTCGCTGTTCGCGAAGTTTCCGTATTCTGTGTCGTTGGTGGTCGACCCGTTGTAGTAGTGGAGGTTCTGGGACGTCCCCACGAACACCACGTCCGTCGTCCCGGAGCCGTCGAAGTCAGTCACGCCGAGGACCGTCTTCGCCTCCTCCCCGCCGACTGCCGTCGGGCTCCCGGAGACGTTCACGTACCGCAGTTGGTTGTTCGCGTCCGCGTACACCACCTCGGGGACCCCGTCCCCGGTCCAATCGCCGACGCCGACCTTCCCGGTGCTCGCGTCGCCGTCCTCGACGAGCATCTGCGTCTCGCCGTTCGCGTCGACGGCCTTCACGCCGGCCCCGGTCGTCACGTACGACGCCTCCAGCAGGCCGTCGTCGTCGAGGTCAGCCATCGGCCCGACGATTGCGGCGTCGCTCACGCCGGTCCCGACCGTCGTCCCGTCCGCACGCATGAACGTGATTTCAGACGTACTGTCGTCCACGTACACGAACTCCACCGGGTTCGAGTCGGCCGCCTGCGTCGTCGTGCTTCCCGATACCGCTCCGACCGCCCCGCCGACGCCCGCAGCCGCGACCACCAACGCCGCGGCGAGGACGGCCACCGCCGACCGCCGCGCGCTCGCGCTGCTGCCCCCACTGTCAGCCATGTTGCATACACGGCGGGTCTCGCGGAAAGGGGTTATTGCCAGATTTCTAGGAATGGGGGCTGAGGCGGCCACTAAGACTAAGTACGCGGTGTCGGAGCGGGGCGGTCGTCGCGCCGAACGCTTTTGACACCGCCCGCGGTACGTCGTGGTGTGCCCCCGTCACGAACCACCACGCTGGCAGCCGTCCTCGCTGTGCTCCTCGTCGCCGCCGCGCTGCTGCTCGGCGCGGTCTTCGGCACGGTGTTTTTCGCCGTCACGGTCGCGTACCTCCTCGTGCCGATTCACCGGCGCGTCCAGCGCCTCGGCCTGCCGCCGTGGTGGTCGAGCGCGACGACAGCCGTGCTGGCGTCGCTGGCGGTGCTGGTCCCCGTCTCCGTCGGCATCTACGTGCTCACCGACCGCGCCAGCGGCCTCGTGGACGTGCTCGAAGGACTGCCGGAGGTCGTGACGCTGGCGGTCTACGGCTACGAGTACCCCGTGGAGGTCGGCGCCGTCACCGACGCCGTGCTGTCGTTCGTCGCGGCGTTCGCCGTCGACTTCGCGGTCACGCTCCCGGAGCTCGCGCTGAAGTTCACGCTGTTCGGGATGGTCGTGTTCGGCCTGCTGCTCGCGCACAAGGACGCCGAGCGCGCGCTCCTCGCGACGATTCCCGCCAGCTACCACGACGTCGCGCGGTCGCTGGCGCGGCGCGCGGGAGCGACCCTGTACGCCATCTACGTCCTGCAGGCGGTGACCGCGCTCGCGACGACCGCCATCGCGCTCCCCGTGTTCCTCGCGCTCGGCGTCCCCTACCCCATCATGCTCGCCGTAGTCGCGGGCATCCTCCAGTTCATCCCCATCGTCGGCCCGTCGCTGGTCGTCGGTGGAATTGCGCTCTACTGGGCGAGCGTCGGCAACGTCACCGGCGCTATGCTCGTCGTCGTGGTCGCGGGCGTGCTGGTGGCGTGGCTGCCCGATGTCGTGGTGCGGCCGCGGCTCTCCCGGCGCACCGCCGACCTCCCGGGGAGCCTCTACTTCGTCGGCTTCACGGGCGGCCTGCTCACGGTCGGCCCCATCGGCATCATCGCGGGGCCGCTCGTCGTCGCGCTCGTCGTGGAGGCCGCGAGCCTGCTGGCGGACGAGCACCGCGGCGCGCAGGCGTCGCTGTTGCCCGAGGAGTGGCCGTGACCGGCGGCGTAGCGGCTACTCCAGCGGGTGGCCGCGCTCGGTCCAGTCCGTGAGGCTGCCCTCGTAGAACGCGACGTCCGGGAACCCCAGCCAGCGCAGCACGACGAACGTGTGGCTGATGCGGCGCGCAGTGTTGCAGTACAGCACGACCCGCTCGTCGGGCGTAATGCCGCGCTCGGCGAGCAAGTCCTCGATGTCCGCGCGGGGCTTGAGGCCGCGCGTCTCGTCGTCGACGACCTCCTTCCAGTCGAGGTTCACCGCGCCCGGAATGTGGCCCTCGGCGTACTCCTCGGGCTCGCGGGTGTCCACGACCACCGCGTCGGGGTCGTCGGTCGCCGCGAGCACGTCGTCGGCGTCCACGAACACGTCCTCGCGGGCGTCGCCGGGCTCGTAGTCGGTCGGCGTCACGTCGGGCGCGTCGTCGGTGGTCTCGTGGTCGCGCAGCCACGCGCTGTAGTCGCCGTCCAGCAGTCGGAGGTCGTCGTGGCCGTAGTAGAGCGCGGTGACGAGGAAGCGCGCGGCGAACACGCCGTGCGTGTCGTCGTACGCGACGATTGTGTCCCCGCGCTCGATGCCCGCGTCGCCGAGCAGGTCGGCCCAGTGGTCGCGGGCGGGCATCATTCCCTCCGGCCCGCCCTCGGCTCGGAAGTCGTCGAACGGCACGCTGACCGCGCCCGGAACGTGCCCGATGCCGTCGTACTCCCACGCGTCGCGGATGTCCACGACGGCGACGTCGTCGAGGTGTTCGGCGAGCCAGTCCGCGGACGCGACCCATTCCTCGCTCATACGTGAACCGTGGACTCGGCCCGCCTTAGCCTCCCTGCTGTCGCCGTCACTCCGAGATAGCGGAGGTTGTTGCCGGTGAACGCTCGCGGACCCGGCGAGGGCCTCGGGTACCCGACCCGCCGCCGGAAACATTTGCTGGTAAACTCGACGGCCGGGGGAACCTGCCGGCGTGGCCGGTAGTTATGGGGATGGGTGTTGTACGGAGGCGTATGGCAGAATACGCCAAAGACGTACTCGTCACCGCGGACTGGGTCGAGGAGCGCCTCGACGAGTTCGAGAGTGACGACCCCGAGCATC
The DNA here is from genome assembly GCF_001488575.1 of Halobacterium hubeiense. Lineage (NCBI taxonomy): Archaea > Methanobacteriati > Methanobacteriota > Halobacteria > Halobacteriales > Halobacteriaceae > Halobacterium > Halobacterium hubeiense. Next base: position 2,496,531 of record NZ_LN831302.1, on the reverse strand, counting down.
GACTCGTCGAAGTCGACGTCGACACCGAAGCGTACGACGACGAACACGCGCCCGGTGCCATCGGCTTCAACTGGGAGACCCAACTGCAGGACCAGACCCAGCGGGACATCCTCGAGAAGGACGACTTCGAGGGCCTCCTCGGCAGCCACGGCATCACCGAGGACTCTACGGTCGTCCTCTACGGCGACAACTCCAACTGGTTCGCCGCCTACGCCTACTGGCAGTTCAAGTACTACGGCCACGACGACGTGAAGCTCCTCGACGGCGGCCGCGAGTACTGGGTGGAGAACGACTACCCGACCACCGACGAGGTGCCGGAGTTCTCCGAGCAGTCCTACGACGCCAGCGGCCCCCGCGAGTCCATCCGCGCGTACCGCGACGACGTCGAGAAGGCCATCGACCGCGGCGTCCCGCTCGTCGACGTCCGTAGCCCCGAGGAGTACAGCGGCGAAGTCCTCGCGCCGCCGGGACTCCAGGAGACCGCCCAGCGCGGCGGCCACATCCCCGGCGCGAAGAACATCTCGTGGGCCGCGGTCACGAACGACGACGGCACGTTCAAGACCCAAGCGGAGCTCGAAGAGCTCTACGCCGACGAGGGCATCGAGGGCGACAGCACGACGGTCGCGTACTGCCGCATCGGCGAGCGCTCGTCGGTCGCGTGGTTCGCGCTCCACGAACTGCTCGGCTACGACGACACCGTCAACTACGACGGCTCGTGGACCGAGTGGGGCAACCTCGTGGACGCCCCCATCGAGACGGGCGAGTAACCCGCCACCACACACTCGTTCTTTCGCGCGCCGCGACCCCGTAGCGTCGGCTGTCGCGCCCCGTGGGTTCGCCGCGACGACAGCTTACAAGCCCCAGCAGCCACTACCGGTGGACGTGACACCCAGCGAATTCCTCGACGCGGTCCGCGACGACAACGAGACCGCGCTCTCCCGGCTCGGCTCCTCGAAGTCGCTGTACGCCGCCACCGGCGGCGAGATGGACGCCGGCCCCGTGCTGGAAGCCGGCGCGGACGCCGAGTACGTCGCCGCGCAGACGTTCCACGCGTGGGCCGACAGCGAGTCCGACGACGCCGCCCGCGAGGCCTTCGAGACCACCGCCGCCGAGGAGGATGACCACGCCGACGCCGTCCTCGCCGAACTCGACGACTACCAGCCCGACGACGACGCCACCGGCATGCAGGCGTACCTCCGCGGCCTCGACGACACCGTCGAACGCGCCGGCGCGCTCGTCGGCCGCGTCCTCGCCACCGAGAAGTCCAAAGAACAGCTCACCGGCTTCTTCGTCGGCCAAGCCGACCCCCAGACCGCGAGCGTCTTCCGCGGCCTCAAGGGCGACCTCGACGACCAGCGCGAGCGCGCGCTCGACCTCCTCGAAACGCTCTGCGAGGACGACGAAGACTGGGAGACCGCCAAGGACGCCGCCGACGCCGCGATTCAGGCCGCCTACGACGAGTACACCGAACAGCTCGAAGCCATGGGCGTGAATCCCAAGCCGGTCTGTTAAACGACCTTTTGCGCTGCGGGGCGCCTGCGGCGCCCCTCGGCAAAAGCTCGGCCAAAAGCACTCCTCACCCCCTCCGGGGGTTCGTCGGCCTCGCGGCTTCGCCGCGAGTGAACGGCTTCGCTCGGGCTCTTCGAGCCGCTCGCTCGCCGATGCTCGTCAGCTATTGGCTTAATTAGTCGTCAAGCATCCGGCGACCGAGCGGGCCGGAGGCCCCGGAAGGTCGTCGATTCACTGCGTGAGCGAACGAAGTGAGCGAATGCAGGCCGACGACCGAACGGAGTCCTTCGAGAGAGCGAAGCTCTCTCGTGATGACGAGAGACGCCAGCGGCGTCTCTCGAACCACGAAGCGAAGTGAGGGAGGAGTGCTTTTTCCGCAAGTTTTTGCCGAACGAGGCGCGGCAGAGCCGCGCCTCGTGCAGCGCAAAAAGTGCGTTTTAGACGCCGTCGACCGTCTCGCGGTAGGCTTCGACGCTGGCTTTGGCGTCGGCGATGCTCTCGCGGGCGTCCTCGTCGTCGACCGCGTCCGCGAGGTCGTCGAGGGCGTGCGTGATGCGCGCGAGGCGGCCGTGGTCGGGGCCGCTGTCGGCGGTCGCGAGCTCCGCGAGCGCGTCGGACTGTTCGTAGAGGCGTTGCTCGTCGTCGGGGTCGTCGGCGGCGACGGAGGCGGCTCGGAGGTGGTCGCTCGCCGCGCGCAGGTCTTCGCGTACCATGCGCGGCGGTTCGGCGCCCGCGAGGATATAGGTGGGGTGTACCGGGTCCTTTCGCGACCCCAGCCCGGGACTATCGGAGTTCGAGGACGCGGCCGTCGGCCGTGCCGACGACCAGCGCGTCCTCGACAGCGACGACCGCGTTCGCGCCGTTCGCATCGTGCGTCCACAGCCGGTCGCCGGTCTCGGCGTCGAGCGCGTGGAGGTTGCCGTTCGGGCTACCCTCCCCCGCGACGTAGACGGTGCCGTCGGCGACGATTGGCGACGCGAACCGCTCGCCGCGCTGGAACGCCCACAGTTCGTCGCCGGTCTCGGCGTCGAGGGCGTGCAGCGTGGCGTCGTGGCGGTAGCTCACGCCATCCTCGTCGCCGAATCGCGCCGAGGCGACGTACACGCGCTCGCCGTCGAACGCCGGGTGCTGGAGGTTGGGGCCGGGTTCGGCAGTCCAGTCGGCGGTCCCGTCGCCTCGCAGGGCGACCACGCCACACGGATAGGTGTCCGGACAGCCGAGTTTCCCGACGAACAGCCCGCCGTTCTCCGAGACCACGGGGTAGGTCGCACCGCTGGCTTCCGTCGCCGTCCACGTCCGCGTCGGAGCGTTCGCGAGCACGCCCTCGGCGTCACTGCGCGCTTCGTAGGCGTGGACGGCGTCGGCGCCGTCGCCCGTGACGAGTAGCCGGCCGTCGCCGTCGAACCCGGGACGCGTGTCTCGCTTCGTGGACAGCCGCCACCGTCGCCTGCCGGTGGTCGCGTCGAACGCCGCGAGCTCGTCGTAGCCACCGACGTACGCGGTGCGTTCACCGGCCAGCACGCTCCGGACGTACGTCTCGGTGTCGTGTTGCCACAGCACTTCCCCGCTGTCGGGGGCGAGTCCGGCGACCTGTCCGCGACCCCCAGCAATCACGGCGTCGGGGCCGACGGCGAGCTGCCGGGCGTCGGCGGACTGGCTCCACGCCGACCCCCGTTCGCCGTCCCGGTCGAACGCCCACACCGCGTGCTCGGTGCCAGCGTACGTGCGTTCGGCGCCGACTCGAACGCTCTCGACGGCGTCACCGACCTCGTGCCGGGCGACGACTTCGGGGGTGTCGGTCGGCGGCGACGCGTCGGGGCTGTGCGCCGTGTTCCGAGGGCCGTACCGCGGCTGCGGCCACGTCCCGTCGGCGGGCTGGTGGACGTCCGGGGACCACGCGCCGTACCGTGCGGCGCCGCCGGCGAGCACGCCCGCGCTACCGAGTGCGAGGGCTTTCAGCGCGTCGCGTCTGGAGGGCATCGTCGGCGCTTCGCCGGGGTCCGGCAAGTGCTTGGCGGTGGTTCGCACCGCACGCGGCCGCCGGCGTCGGCGAGCCGGTTGCTCGCGGCTCCCGGGGGTCGCCGCTCGCCCTAACGTGCCCTCGCTGCGCTCGGGCACGCTGCCCGCGGGTCGTCCCTCCCCGCTCGCCATTCCGTGCTCTCCCTTCGGTCGAGCACGCTGCTCAAGTGTCCTCGCGCCTACTACCAGACAATGAGCGACGCCAGCGGTCCCCTCCAGCCGGACCGACCCGAGGCCGAGAAGCCGTTCCGCGTGGACGCGCCGTTCGACCCCGCGGGCGACCAGCCGCAGGCCATCCAGCAGTTGGCCGAGGGGTTCGAGAGCGGCGCGGACGCGCAGACGCTGCTCGGAGTGACGGGCTCCGGGAAGACCAACACCGTCTCGTGGGTCGTCGAGGAACTCCAGCAGCCGACGCTGGTCATCGCGCACAACAAGACGCTCGCCGCGCAACTGTACGAGGAGCTGCGGAACCTCTTCCCGGACAACGCCGTCGAGTACTTCGTCTCGTACTACAACTACTACCAGCCCGAGGCGTACGTCGAGCAGACGGACAAGTACATCGAGAAGGACGCCTCCATCAACGACGAAATCGACCGGCTGCGTCACTCCGCGACGCGCTCGCTTTTGACGCGGGACGACGTCATCGTGGTGGCCTCCGTCTCCGCCATCTACGGGCTGGGTGACCCGCGCAACTACGAGGAGATGAGCCTCCGCCTCGAAGTCGGGCAGGAGATCGAGCGCGACGAACTCCTGGGGCGGCTCGTGGACCTGAACTACGAGCGCAACGACGTGGACTTCACGCAGGGGACGTTCCGCGTCCGCGGGGACACCGTCGAGGTGTTCCCGATGTACGGCCGCTACCCCGTGCGCGTGGAGTTCTGGGGCGACGAAGTGGACCGGATGGCGAAACTCGACCCGCTGGAGGGCACCGTCGAGAGCGAGGAGCCCGCGGTCCTGTTCCACCCGGCGGAGCACTACTCGGTGCCCGAGGACGAGATGGAGGCAGCCATCGAGCAGATTCGAGACGACATGCACGAGCGCGTCCGGCACTTCGAGCGCAACGGCGACATGGTCGCCGCCCAGCGCATCGAGGAGCGCACCACGTTCGACCTCGAGATGATGGCCGAGGCGGGCTACTGTTCGGGCATCGAGAACTACTCGGTGTACCTCTCGGACCGCGAACCCGGGGACGCGCCCTACACGCTCCTGGACTACTTCCCCGACGACTTCCTCACCGTCATCGACGAGTCCCACCGCACCGTCCCCCAAATCAAGGGCCAGTACGCGGGCGACAAGTCCCGGAAAGACAGCCTCGTGGAGAACGGCTTCCGCCTCCCGACGGCGTACGACAACCGCCCGCTGACGTTCGAGGAGTTCGAGGAGAAGACCGACCAGACGCTGTATGTCTCCGCGACGCCCGGCGACTACGAGCGCGAGCAGTCCGCGCAGGTCGTCGAGCAGATTGTCCGCCCGACCCACCTCGTCGACCCCGAAATCAACGTCGCCGACGCCACCGGACAGGTCGAGGACCTGATGGACCGCATCGACGAGCGCGTCGCGAACGACGAGCGCGTGCTCGTGACGACGCTCACCAAGCGCATGGCCGAGGACCTCACGGAGTACCTCGAAGAAGCCGGGGTCGCCGTCGAGTACATGCACGACGAGACGGACACGCTCGAACGCCACGAACTCGTGCGCGGGCTCCGGCTCGGCGAGTACGACGTGCTCGTCGGCATCAACCTCCTCCGTGAGGGACTGGACATCCCGGAGGTCTCGCTGGTCGCCATCCTCGACGCCGACCAGGAGGGGTTCCTGCGCTCGGAGACCAGCCTCGTGCAGACGATGGGCCGCGCCGCGCGGAACGTCAACGGCGAGGTGGTGCTGTACGCCGACGAGCGCACGGACGCGATGCGGGACGCCATCGAGGAGACCCAGCGCCGCCGCCGCATCCAGCGGGAGTTCAACGAGGAACACGGCACGACGCCGACGACCATCGACAAGGAGGTCGGGGACATGAACCTCCCCGGCGCGGAGACCGACACCTCCGACATCGCCGGCGACGGCCCCAGCGACGAGCAGGAGGCCGCCATCCTCGTGGAGGACCTCGAAGAGCGCATGGAGGAGGCGGCCGGCAACCTTGAGTTCGAACTCGCGGCGGACATCCGCGACCGCATCCGCGAACTCCGCGAGGAGTACGACCTCGACGGCGGCGACGAGGCCGAGGACGCGGGCGTCGCGCCCGAACCCGGCGAGTGGTAGCGCCCGCTTCCGACTTCTAGAGCCGGCTCACGAGGGTCTCGGCGGTCGCTTCGCCCACGCCCTCGACGTCCCGCAGGTCTTCGACCGACGCCTCGCGGACGCCCTCGACGCTGCCGAACCGCCGGAGCAGGCGCTTGCGGAGTTCCGGGCCGACGCCCTCGACGTTGTCCAGCGTCGTCTCCACGTCGTCCCGGAGCGTCTGGTGGTACGCGACCGCGAACCGGTGGGCCTCGTCGCGCACGCGCTGGAGGACGTGCAACTGGGGCGCGTCGTCGTCCCAGTCGTACGTCCGCTGGTCGGTTATCACGACCTCCTCGTCTTTCGCCAGTGCGACCGCCGGCACGTCCCAGCCGGTGTCCGCCAGCGCCTCCCGGGCGGCGTCTAGCTGTCCCTCGCCGCCGTCGATGAGCAGGAGGTCGGGGTCCGGGCGGTCGTCTCTCCCTTCGACCGCGCGGTCGGCGCGCCACCGCAACAGCCGGTACATGTTCGCGTAGTCGTCGTTCTCCTCGTCGAGCTTCTTCCGGCGGTAGTCGGCCTTCTCGGCGCTACCGTCCACGAAACAGACGTCGCTGCCGACGACGGCCTTCCCCTGTGCGTGGCTCACGTCGAACCCCTCGATGCGCGTCGGGCGGTCGATGCCGAGCGCGTCCGCGAGCGCGCCGAGTTCGTCGCGCTCCCCGGAGCGCCGGTGAGCGTTCTTCAGCGCGAGGTCAACGAGCGTCGCCTCGCGGCCCGCGCCCGGCACCGCCACCTCCACGCCCGCCTCGTCCAGCCACGCAGCCACGTCCTCGTCGCCGTGGCGCTCGGGCAACAGCAGGCGGTCCGGGAGGTCGCGCTCCGCGTAGAACTGCACGAGGAACGCCGCCAGCACGTCCGCCGGATTCTCTCCGTCGGGAGCATCGAGGTGGTGCTGGTCGCGCTCCACGAGCTGGCCGCGCTCGGCGTGCAGGCGCGCGACCGTCGCGTCCTCGCCCTCCACGGCGACGCCGAGCACGTCCGTCGTCGCCGCGTCGTCGCCGCCCGCGACCGCCGCGCCCGCGCCGCCGTGGAACGACTCCACGACGTCCAAGCGGTCCCGGAGGTTCGCCGCCCGTTCGAAGTTCTGCTCTTGGGCGGCGCGCTCCATCTCGTGCTCGATGGGGTCCGCGAGCGCGCCCGTCTCCCCCTCGAAGAACCGCTTGGCGGCCTCCGCGTCCGCCGCGTAGTCAGCCTCGCTGATTTCGCCCGTGCAGGGCGCCGAACACAGCCCCATCTCGTAGTCCAGGCAGGGGCGCTCGCGGTTCCGGTACTTGTGGTCCGAGCAGCCCCGCAGCCCGTACACCTCCCGAATCGCCTTCACCACGACCTCCACGTCGCCCTTGTCCGTGTACGGGCCGTACGCCGCCGCGCCCTCCTCGGGGTCCCGCGTCACCTCGATGCGGGGGACGGCGTGGTCCGTGAACTGCACGAGCGGGTAGGACTTGTCGTCTTTGAGGCGGACGTTGTACCGCGGCTGGTGGCGCTTCACGAGGTTCGCCTCCAGCAACAGCGCCTGCGTCTCCGTGTCCGTCACCGCGAAGTCGATGGCGTCCGCGCGCTCGACCATCCGCGCGATGCGCTCGCTTCTGGGGTCGGCGTACGACCGCACGCGGTCCCGCACGTCGACGGCCTTCCCGACGTAGAGGACGGTGTCGGCGTCGCCGCTCTCGTCGAGGAACTGGTAGACGCCGGGCTCCGTCGGCAGGTCGCCCGCGCGCTCCCTGACCTCGTCGGCGTCCATCGCTTCGGGGTACGGCCGCGGCGACTTTCAACTGCGCGGTCCCGGCGGCTCGCTGCGCCTGCGAACGGGCGGTATCCTTACCCGCCAGTCCGACAATCACTTCTCGTATGACCGCCACCGCAGACGCGCCCGCCGACAGCGCGGGTCCGGACAGCTCGTCGCTGTTCTACGACACGTGGCTGGACTGGCTGATAATCGGCCTGCTCGGCATTGGGAGCGTCGTCGCCGCGTGGCTCGGCGTGACCGTCTCGACCGCCGTCGACCGCGCGTTCGCCGAGGACGTCGCCGCCGAGTTCCTCGCGGGGCCGGACGCCACTGAGTTCCCGCTGACCGAACCGGAACTCGCGGACGCCATCTACGCGGTCGCCACGTGGGCCGGCGGCGGCCTCGTCGTCGCCGGCGTCCTCACGCTTGCCCTCTGCGTCTGGTTCCGGCGTTACCGCAACCGCGTCCGCGACCGCCTCGCCGAGGGCCGCCGGCCGCCGCGCTGGCACGCGCCGCTGCTCGGCGGCCTGCTCGCGACCGCGTTGGCGTTGGTGCCGTTCCCGCAGGCCGTCGGTGGCGGCGCCGCCGGCTACCTCTCCGACGGCAGTTCCACCCTCGACGGCGCCGTCGCCGGCGTGGTGTTCGGCGCGCCCGGCTACGTCGTCTGGCTGGCGGCGGTCGCCGGAACGCTCGCCGCCGGCTTCGGCTTCGTCGCCGCGTTCCTCGTCCTCGTGTTGCTCGTCGAACTCGTCGTCAACGTGCTGTTCGCCGCCATCGGCGGCCTCGTCGCCGGCTTCGTCTGGGACTGACCGCCGGCGGCGAGCGCGCGTCGAACCATCAAGCTTGAACCACCGGCCCCCGAAGCCCTGACTATGCCCGAAACCGAGCGCGTCTGGCTGGTCTTCCGGGAGTACACCGACAAGGGCCTGCTCAACCTCGTGTACGCGACGCCCGACGGCGAGCACGTGCTCCGCAAGCAGCGCTCGCTGAACGCCGGCGACCCGACCGCCGCCGTCGACGCCGACGCCGACGACCTCGAACCCGTCGAGGACGCCGAGGACCGCCAGCGCTACGGTCAGGAGGCCAGCCGGATGCGGGACTCCCACGACCCCGACGACCGCGTGTAGTTCGCAGCGGCTGCATCCGGGAGCAAGACACTTCACCCCGCACCGTGACCGCCTGACCATGCAGACGCCCCGCCCGGCGGTGGTAGCGTGACGTGGCCTGTCGTCGCGCGCCGCGACCTCCGCGCCCTCCGCGCCGACAACTCCCTGCTCGTGTACGGCGGCTTCTTCGCGCTGGCCGCGGCCGCGCTCGCGTACGGCTCGACGAACGCCGGGCTGACGCCGCTGCCGTCCACGCTCGCGTTGCTGTTCCTGTTCGCGGTGCCGCTGACTGCCGGCACGCTCACCCACGAGGCCGTGCCCAGCGGCGTCGCCACCGGCCGCATCCGGCTCACGCTCTCGCTGCCGCACCCGCGGTCGTCGCTGCTCGCGGGCGCGGGCGCCGCTCGCCTCACGGTGACGCTCGCCGGCGCCGTCGCCGCAATCGCCGTCGCCGCCGTCGTCTACGCGCTCCGCGGCGCGCCGGTGCCCGTGGTCCGCGTGCTCGCCGTGCTCGCGCTCGCCGCGCTGCTGGCCGCCGCGTTCGTCGCCGCGACGCTCGCGCTCACCGCGGGGTCGACGTCCACCACGGTCGCGGCCGCGACCACGTACGGGTTCTTCGTGGTGGCGTTCTTCTGGCCGGTCGCGCTGAGCCTCGCTCGCACCGTGCTCGCCAGCTACGGCGTCAGCGTCGGCGGCGGCGCCGTGGACGCTGTCGTCGTCGCCAGCCCCGTCTTCGCGTACGCGAACGCGCTCACCGTCGTCGGCGTCGACTCCGTCACCACGGCCGGCTCCGTCCCGGACGGCGTCGGCGCCGTCGTCCTGTTCGCGTGGACGGTCGCCGGGTTCGCGCTCGCGGTGCGGCGTTTCGACCGCGTCGAACTCTGAGCCGCCGTCCTGCGGTCGCTCGCGCTGCGAACGCCCCCAACGGATTTAGGAGGGCAGCGCGACCCTTCCCGCATGGCAGCAATCGAACTCGACGGCGTCACCAAGCGGTACGGTGACGTCACCGCCCTCCACGACCTCGACCTCCAGGTCCAGTCCGGGGAGATATACGGCTTCCTCGGGCCGAACGGCGCCGGAAAGTCCACCACCATCGACATCCTCCTGAACTTCGTGCGGCCGACCGCCGGCACCGCGACCGTGCTCGGGTACGACGCCCACGACGACTCGCTGGCCATCCGCCAGCGCATCGGCGTGCTCCCCGAGGGATTCCACGTCTACGAGCGCCTCACCGCGCGCCAGCACCTCCAGTTCGCCATCGAGTCGAAGGACGCCAACGACGACCCCGACGCGCTCCTCGAACGAGTCGGCATCCCGGACGCCGCCGACCGGAAGGCCGGCGGCTTCTCGAAGGGGATGCAGCAGCGGCTCGCGCTCGCCATCGCGCTCGTCGGCGACCCCGACCTCCTGATTCTGGACGAGCCCTCGACGGGGCTGGACCCCAACGGCGCCCGCGAGATGCGCGAAATCATCAAGGAGGAAGCGTCTCGCGGCGCGACCGTCTTCTTCTCCAGTCACATCCTCGAACAGGTCGAGGCCGTCTGCGACCGCGTCGGCATCCTCCAGTCCGGCGAGCTCGTCGCGCAGGACACCATCCGCGGGCTCCGCGAGGCCGCCGTCACCGGCTCGACGCTGACGGTCACCGTCGAGGAACTCACGCCCGACGTCGTCGAAGCCGTCGAGGGCGTCCCCGGCGTCACGAGCGTCGACACCGACCGCGACGTGCTCACCGTGACCACCGATGACGCCTCCAAGACCGACGTCCTCGACGCCGTCGAGGGCGCGGGCGGCGAGGTCGTCGACTTCGCCACCCGGGAGGCGTCGCTGGACGACGTGTTCGCCGCGTACACGAACGGCCGCGACGAGGAGGTGTCGGCATGAGCTGGGCCGCCGTCGCCAAGAAGGACTTCCAGGACGCCGCGCGCTCGAAGGCGCTGTGGGCGCTGGCCGCGCTGTTCGTGCTGTTCATGGCGGGCGCGGCGTGGCTCTACACGGAGATACAGTCCGGCGGGCAAGGCGGGGAGCTGGCGGCCATCGACCTCCTCTTTTTCCTGCTCAGTCCCGCCGCGTTCGTCGTCCCCATCACGGGACTGGTCATCGGCCACAAGGCCATCGCGGGCGAGCTCGAATCCGGGAGCGCGAAGTTCCTGCTGTCGCTGCCCCACACCCGCCGGGACGCCGTTCTCGGGAAGGTCGCCGGCCGCGGCGGGGTCATCGCCGCCGCCATCGTCGTGGGCCTCGTCGCCGCCGCAATCGTCACGCTCGTTCGCTACGACACCTTCGACGCGACCGCGTACCTCGGGTTCTCGCTGTTGACGATTCTGCTCGGCGTGACGTACACCGCCATCGGCGTCGGGCTCTCCGCGGCGACCAAGCGCTCCGGTCGCGCCACCATCCTCGCGCTCGTGTTCTTCGTCGTCTTCGAGGTCGGTTGGGGGCTGGTCACCTCGGGCATCTACTACCTCTCGACGGGGTCGCTGGTCCCCGGCATCGACACGGCGCCCCCGGAGTGGTACCTCCTGATGAACCGCGTGCCGCCGTCGGCGGCGTTCACGAACGCCGTCTACCAGTTCCTCCCCGGGAACGGCACCATCGTCGCCCAGCTGTTCCCGCAGAACCCCCCGATTTACCTCTCGAAGTGGGCCGCGCTCGCGACACTGCTCGTCTGGCTGGTCGTCGTTCCCGCGCTGGGCTACTACCGCTTCCGGGGCATGGACCTGTAGCTACGGCTCACAGCGGTACCGCCGCGTCCGCGCGCCGTCGAAGCGCGGCCCCGCACCCGCGTCCTCGAACCCCTCGTCCAACAGCACGTCCGCCAGCGCGTCACTCTCGTCCAGCACGACCTCCACGGGGAGGTCCTCGTGGGCCGCGAACTCCCGGGGGCCGTCCAGTAGCACGTCCACCGTCTCCGGATCGCCGGCCAGTCGCGTGACGTGGACGGCGCCCCGGCCCGCGTCGAACGCCACGAACCCCACGACGTCGCCGTCGTCGTCGGCGACGCGCACCGTGCGGTCCCTGACGAGGCGCGCGGCGTCGAGGTCGTCGTCGGCGAGCGCGTCCAGCGCGGCCGCGTCCTCCGCCGTCGCGTCACGAACGTTCATGCCCCCACGTACGCCGGCGACCGACTTAACGGCGCGGCCGCGAGGGAGGCAACCGTTTCGTGCATGCAAGCAGTTATCACCACCCGCGTCCCTACGACCCGGCAATGAGCACGGCTCGGACCGGTGGGAAGCGATGCGCGTAGTCGCGAAGTTCGGCGGTACCAGTCTCGGGAGCGGCGACCGCATCGAGCGGGCCGCCGACTCCGTCGCCGACGCGGTCGCCGCCGGCCACGAGATAGCGGTCGTCGCGTCCGCGATGGGGAACACGACGGACGAACTGCTCGACGACATCACCTTCGAGGCCGACGACGCCGACCGCGCGGAAATCGTCTCCATGGGCGAGCGCACCTCCGTGCGGATGCTAAAGGCGGCGCTGGCCGCCCGCGGCGTGAACGCGGTGTTCCTCGAACCCGGCCACGAGGACTGGCCGGTCGTCGCCAACGACCGCGGCGAGGTCGACGTTGAGGAGACCCAGAAGCGCGTGGAAGCGCTCGCCGAGGACCTCGGCGACGTCGTCCCCGTCATCACGGGCTTCCTCGCCGAGGACCTCGACGGGAACGTGACGACGCTCGGCCGCGGCGGCAGCGACACGACGGCCGTGATGCTCGGCCGGTACGCCGACGCCGACGAGGTCGTCATCGTCACCGACGTCGAGGGCGTCATGACCGGCGACCCCCACGTCGTCGAGGGTGCGCGCAACGTCGGCGAAATCACCGTCGACGAACTCCGGAACCTCTCCTTCCGCGGCGCCGAAGTCGTCGCGCCCTCCGCGCTCTCGTTCAAGGACGACGACCTCGACGTGCGCGTCATCCACTACCAGCACGGCGACCTGCTCTCCGGCGGCACGAAAATCGAGGGGCAGTTCGAGAACATGATCGACATGCGGGACACGCCGCTGGCGTGTCTCACCGTCGCCGGGCGCGCCATCCGCAACCGCCCCGGCATCATGTCCACGCTGTCGACCGCGCTGTACGACTCGGACATCAACGTCGACGCGGTCGCCTCCGGCATGGACTCGATGACGTTCTACGTCGACGAGGACGTCGCCGAGCGCGCCGAGAACGTCCTCCACAGCGAGGTCATCGAGGTCGGCGAGCTCTCCTCGGTCACCGTCCGCGACGAGGTCGCGGTCATCCGCGTGCTCGGCGGCGAGCTCCCGAACCAGCCGGGCGTCCTCCGGCGCATCGTCGACCCAATCGCGGAGGCCGGCATCAACGTCATCGACATCATCTCCAGCGCGACCTCCGTGGCGGTGTTCGTGGACTGGGACGACCGCGAGCAGACGCTGGACATCGTCCAGGACCACTTCGAGTCGTAACCGCACGCGACTGCACCACACCGTACACGCCTGTACACGGGCGTACACGTCTCCTTCGGCGGTATTCTTCACGCTGAGCGCCCTACGAGCGGTATGCGCTCGTACAAGGCGACGATGGTCGAACCCGTCCGGCTGCTCGACCGCGCGGACCGCGAGGCGGCGCTGCGCGAGGCCGGCTTCAACGTCTTCAACCTCGACAGCAGCGACGTGTTCGTCGACCTCCTGACGGACTCGGGCACCGGCACGATGAGCAACGAGCAGTGGGCGGCGATGTTCACGGGCGACGAGGCGTACGCGGGCAGCGAGAGCTTCCGCGAGCTCGAGGCCGCCGTCCGAGACGTCATGGGGTTCGAGCGAATCGTCCCCGCCCATCAGGGCCGCGGCGCGGAGAACGTCCTCTACGGCGCGCTCGTCACCGAGGGCGACGTCGTGCTGAACAACGCGCACTTCGACACGACGCGCGCCCACGTCGCTGCGAACGGCGGCGACCCCGTGGACTGCCCCGTCCCGGAAGCGCGGGACGGCGACAGCGACCACCCGTTCAAGGGGAACTTCGACGTCGAGACCGGGCGCCGCGTCGTCGAGGAGGTCGGCGCCGAGAACGTCCCCGCGGTCGTGCTCACAATCACGAACAACTCCATGGCCGGCCAGCCCGTCAGCGTCGCGAACACGCGAGAGGTAGCGGCGTTCGCCGACGACATCGACGCGACGTTCGTCGTCGACGCCTGCCGGTTCGCGGAGAACGCCTACTTCGTGCAGCGACGCGAGGACGAGTTCGCCGGCGAGTCGGTCGCCGCCGTCGCGCGCGAGCAGCTCTCGTACGCCGACGCCTGCGTGATGAGCGGGAAGAAAGACGGCCTCGTGAACGCCGGCGGGTTCGTCGGCCTCCGTGGGGAAGACGCAGCGGGACGAGGTCCCTCGGGCAATCCGACGCAGTCCGATGACGACCTCTACGAGCGGTGCCGCCAGCGCGGCATCCTCTTCGAGGGGTTCTCGACGTACGGCGGGATGAGCGGCCGCGACCTCGCGGCGTTCGCCGTCGGCCTCCGCGAGGCCGTCGAGCCGCCGTACGTCGCCGAGCGCGTCGCGCAGGTCGAGGCGCTCTGCGACGCGCTCGCCGACCGCGGCGTCCCCGTCTACCAGCCCGCGGGCGGGCACGCGGTCTACGTGAACGCCAACGAGGCGCTCCCGCACCTCCCCCGCGAGCAGTTCCCCGGGCAGGCGCTCGTCTGCGAACTCTACCGCGAGGGCGGCGTGCGCGCCGTCGAGCTCGGCCGGTTCGCGTTCCCCGACACCGACCGCGCCGACCTCGTCCGGCTCGCCGTCCCGCGGCGCACGTACGGCCCCGACCACCTCGAACACGTCGCCGACACCGCCGCCGCAGTCTGCGAGAAAGGAGAGGAAGTCACGGGCTACGAGGTCGTCTCCGAGCCGCCGATGCCGGAACTCCGGCACTTCTCCGCGGAACTGCGGCCCGTCGACGAGAATGCCCACGCACCCTCCCAGTGACGGCTGCCTACCGCCCGTCCGCGAGCCGGTCGGCGGTCCCGTCGGGCAGCCCCGCGTCCCGCACCGCCTCCGCGACGCGGTCGACGTCGTACTCGACGCGTCGCTCCTCGACCGACGGCGTTTCGACGTCCAGCACCGCGTACGCCGCGCGAGGGTCGCGGTCCCGCGGCTGACCGACGCTCCCCGGGTTCAACACGATTCCCTCGTCGTAGACCTCGTGGTGCTGGACGTGCGTGTGCCCGAGAATCAGGGCGTCCTCGTCGCCGATCAGGTGCGGGCCGAACGCGTCCGGATACGTGTATCGGTCCTGCACCTCGGGGTGGTCGTGGACGACCTTCACGCGCCCGTCGAACAGCGTGCGCTCGCGCGGGAGCCGCTGCACCCAGTCCAGTTGCACGTCGTTCAGCTCCCGCTTGGCGTGCCTGACTCCGGCTTGCGCCATCCCGTTTCCGCCGAAGTTCCGGTCGGTCGCCACCATCCGGTCGTGGTTTCCCATCACCGTCGGCACGTCCCGCTCGCGGAGCGCGTCCACGCACTCGGCGGGCCACGGGTTGTAGCCGACCACGTCGCCGGCGCAGACGACCGCGTCCACGTCCGGCAGGTCGTCGAGGACGGCCTCCAGCGCCACCAGATTCGAGTGAACGTCCGAGACGACGGCGACCTTCATACCAGCGAGTCGGTCGCGCTCGCCCTTAGTTCTCCGGCCCGTTCTCGATTGCCGTCGCGTACCCGTCGCCGTCGCGCACGACGCCGACCGAACACACCGCGTGCTCGAACGCCGCGCTGTACGCCTCTCCGGCGGCCTCGCTGGCGGTGTCGGCCTCGAAGCCGATTGGCTCGGGACTGTCCTTCTCGTAGGTCGCGACCAGCGTCGGCTCCTCGACTTCTTCGACGAGCAGCGCGTCCTTCCGCACCGTCCCGACGTACGCCCCGGCGTCGGGCGTCAGCACCCCCGCGATGCGGGGCGTGTCGTAGTCGTCTTTCTCGTAGTCGAGCGCGAGCAGCGATTCAGCGAGCGCGTCCCGCGCCGGGTAGCCCAGCCCGAGCTTCTCCGTAATCGGGTCGACGTGGCTGCCGTTCCCGACGACCGCGTGGCCCGCCGCCGTCCGGTAGCAGTTGTACGACACGTAGGGGTTGTCCGTCTCCGGCGCGTCCGGCGTCGGCGCGACCGTCAGCGCGTCCTCGCGCTCGACTACCCGGCGGTTCGGGAACGACCGCGAGGACACTCGGTACGCTGCCACGTCCGGACCGACGACGACGAACCGTCCGACGTACATACGCGAACGTGCATCCTCGGACGGCAAATAGGCGTCGAACTGGGCACGTTCGCGCGGTCGGCGTGACGCGGTCGCCGGAGCGCTCGCAGCACCTCCGTCGTCGGGGTTCGCAACACTCATAAGCCACAATCGCCTTCTACCGTGTGCGAGCAGTCCATTGGGGTAGCGGCCAATCCTGAAGCCTTCTGGGGGCTTCGACCCTGGTTCGAATCCAGGATGGACTACTTTCCTTCACTCCTCGACTTCGTAGCGGCGCGTCTGCTTTACGTTCCAAGATTCCACCACCGAGTAGCCGAACGAATCCAACCACAACGCCACTAAACGAAGCGCCCCTTCGTTGACACATGAGCGTCGTCGACACGCTCGCGGCGGGCGTCAGGTTCGGCGCCGAGATGTTCTGGGAGACGTGGTGGGCGCTCGTGCTCGGGTTCACTATCGCGGGCGCCGTCGAGACGTTCGTCAGCGAACAGCGGATGTCCCGGGTGCTCGGCGGGTCCGGCCTCCGCGAACTCGGGCTCGGGACGCTGTTCGGCGCCGCGTCGTCGTCGTGTTCGTTCGGCGCCGTCGCGACGACCAAGAGCCTCTTCAAGAAGGGCGCGTCCCCGATAGCGAGCCTGGCGGCGTTCCAGTTCGCGTCCACGAACCTCGTCATCGAACTCGGGCTGGTGATGTGGATTCTGCTCGGCTGGGAGTTCGTGCTCGCCGACTACGTCGCCGGGCTGTTGCTCATCGTGTTGCTCGCCGGCGTCTTCAAGTTCGTCGTGCCCGAGTCGTGGTTCGCGGCCGCCCGCGAGCACGTTCAGGCCGCGGAGGGCGTCCGCGACCCGGTGTGCGGGATGGACGTGGACCCGACCAGCGACGACGTCGTCACGCTGGAGACCGACTCGGGGACCGAGTACTTCTGCTCGGAGTCCTGCAAGCGCACGTACCGCGAGGAACGCGAGGCCGGCGAGCGCCAGCCCAGTCTCGCGACCCGGCAGGGCTGGCGGCTCGCCGCGAAGAACGCGGTCGGCGAGTGGAAGATGCTGTGGACGGACATCGTCGCCGGCTTCCTCGTCGCGGGCCTCATCGGCGCGTTCGTGCCGCGCGCGTGGTGGACGACGCTGTTCGACGTCGGCGCGCAGGGGTCGTTCACGTGGGTCGCCGCGAGCGCCATCATCGGCGTCACGGTCGGCGTCGTGACGTTCGTCTGCTCGGTGGGGAACGTCCCGTTCGCAGTCATCCTCTGGAGCAACGGCATCGCGTTCGGCGGCGTCATGTCGTTCATCTTCGCGGACCTCATCGTCCCGACCATCACCGACGCCTACCGCCGGTACTACGGGCTGCGGATGGCAGCGGTGCTGTTCGTCGGCATCTTCGTCACCGCCGTCGTCTCCGGTATCGTCATCCACTACGCGTGGCACGGCCTCGGACTCGTGCCCGCGCAGGGCGAAGCCGGCGGCACCGCGCCCTCGGGGTACACGACGTACCTGAACGCGGCGTTCACGCTGGTCTTCCTCGCGGAACTCTACCTGATGTACGGCGCGAACGCCGACGAAGACACGGAGCGAGCGCACGCGCACTGACGGCGGACAGCCGCGGTACCGGGCGCGAGGTACGCTGGCGGAGCCGCGCACTCACTCCGGCACCTCGACCGGAACGCGACTTGCCCACAAACTGATTCGTGGGAATCGGACAAGACCGTCAGCTCCGGCTCCGCCAGTAGCCTTGCGCGTACGCGCCGAGGAACATCCCCGCGACGCCCCACAGAATCGGGAGGTTGCCGACGCCGAGGCTGGCGTACGCCGCGCCCGGGCAGATGCCCGAAATCCCCCAGCCGACGCCGAACACCGCGCCGCCGACGACGACGTTCCGGTCGAGGTCTTTCAGCCGGCGGCCGTAGGCTCTCCCGGTCACCGGCGCGCGGTCGAGGTACCGCGTCGCGACGAAGAAGGACAGCCCGGAGACGACGGCCGCGCCGCCCATCACGAAGACGAGCCCGAGGTCCTCCAGCTGGAGGAAGTCGAGGACGACCTCGGGTTTCGCCATCTCGCTGAGCGCCAGCCCGAACCCGAACACGAGCCCGCCCAGCAGCACGACGGCCAGCACCAGCGGACTGCGCTCGCTCCCGTCGGTCGCTTCGCTCTCGCGGGTCACGGCGACACCCCCACGGCCTGCACCAGTTGTGCCGTTCCGATGGCGACGCCGAGGAACGTCGCGACGTTCACGAGCGAGGCGTCGGAGAGCGACCCGACGCCGCAGACGCCGTGCCCGGACGTGCAGCCCTTCCCGACGCGCGTGCCGACGCCGACGAGGACGCCGCCGCCGAGCAGCCGCCACCACTGGACGTCAGTCGTCCACGCGCCGCTCCCGGAGACGAGCGTGTAGACGGCCGCGCCGGCGACGATGCCGACGGTGAACACGACCCGCCAGTCCCGCGAGCGCACGTACTTCCCCCGGTTGAACCGGTCGACGTCGGAGACGTACGACAGCGTGGATTCGAGGAACGTGCTCGCGCCCGCGATGATGCCGGTGCCGAAGTAGATGATGGCGGCGCCGAGTCCGACGAACACGCCGCCGACGAGGTACTGCGCGACCCCGCGCGGGAACAGGTCGGCCGCGACGAGTGCGCCCGTCATCTACTCCGCGGCCTCCCCGCTGGCCGCGCAGTTGTTCGGCCCGAGTTCGAGCGTGAACGCCTCGTCGTCGCCGGGCGCGCGCTCGCCGAGGTTCGTCGCGACGATGTCCTCGTGGTTCGCGGGCCGCGGCGGCATGTCGGTGGTGACGAACTCCACGAACGCCTCGCGGTCCAGCGAGAGCGCGTCCACGCGGTCGACGACCTCGCCGAGTCGCGCGGTGTACGTGTCGTCCTCGCGCCGCACCGCGCCGTCGCCGTAGTGTGCAGGCGCGACGAGCGTGTCGTCGTCGTGCGCGAGCACGCGCTCGTGGAGCGTGTCGTACAGCGTCTCGGCGGCGTCGCGGGCGGCGTCGGGGTCTTCGAGGTCGGGGCGCGCGACGCTCTCGGTGAACAGGCCGTCGCCGGTGAACAGGGCGTCGTCGACGCGGTACGCCGTCATGCCGGTCGTGTGGCCGGGCGTGTGGACGGCCTCGATGGTGGCGTCGCCGACCGTCAGCTCGTCGCCGTCCGCGACAGTCTCGAACGGCGCGTCGTAGTCGACGCCGCGCGCGACGGCCGCTTCCGGGAGGACTGCCGTCGCGCCGGTCGCCGCGGCGAGTTCCCGGACGCCCGAGACGTGGTCCGCGTGGACGTGCGTGTCGACGGCGTACTCGATGCTGACGCCGCGCTCGCGGGCGTCTTCGACGTACGCGTCGGTGAACGCCCGGAGCGGGTCGATGACCGCGCCCTCACCGTTCGAGGCGACGAGGTACGCGAGACAGCCGCTGGACGGCCGGCGGTACTGCACGACCGTCGCATCACCGCCCGTCTCGACCTCGCGGGCCTCGTAGACGCGCGCCCAGCCGCGCATGCCGTCGGCGAGCTGTTCGGCGTCGTAGCCCGCGTCGAGCAGGCGGCCCGCGACGAACTCGCTGGACGCGCCCTTCGCGCAGACCACCGTGACCGTGCGGTCCTCGGGCAGTGCTGCAAGGCTGTCCTCGGGGAGTCCGTCGAGGAACTCGAAGTACGGGACGTTCAGCGACTCGACGCCGCCGTCGATGTGCCACTCCTCGTAGTTGCTCGCCGCGCGCACGTCGAGGACGAAGACGTCTTCGCCGGCGTCGATGCGGGATTTCAGCTCGCTCGGCGCGACGCTGTCGGGGGTCGCGTCGGTCGCCGGGAAGTCTTCGGGTTTCATCTCGGCTGTGGTTACCGGACCCGGACGAATAAACCTTCGCGTAGAAGAGCATAGGGAGTACAATACCGACTCTGGATTAGACGGAAAACACGCGGAATAGATAATTTGGGGCGTCATCTTCGACATATGGATTTGGGCTATTGCTTCACTACTGAACTACTACCGACGGGCTTTTCACCCATCGACCGGTATTGCGGGACGAGCACAATCATGAACGCAGACGAAACCCTCGACGCGACCGGCCTGAGCTGCCCGATGCCGGTGGTCAAGACCAAGCAGGCGACCGACGACCTCGCGGTCGGCGACGTCCTCGAAGTGCGCGCGACCGACCCCGGGAGCGTCAGCGACCTCGCCGGGTGGGCCGACGGCACCGGCGGCGTCGAACTCCTCGACCAGACCGAGGACGGCGACGTCTACACGCACTACGTCCGCCGGACGGACCGATGAGCGCGGAATCGGCCGAACCCACGCGCGAGGAGCTCGCGGCGCGCGTCGCCGACCTCGAAGCCCGCCTCGACGATGCCGACGACGAGGACCAACCGAAACTGAGCATCATCGCCACGAAGGGCACGCTCGACATGGCGTACCCGCCGCTCATCCTCGCGACCACGGCCGCTGCCTTCGACTGGGACGTCACCGTCTTCCACACGTTCTGGGGACTGGACGTCCTCCACGAGGAGCGCGCCGACAGCCTCGAACTGAGCGCCGTCGGCAACCCCAACCTCCCGGTGCCCAACGCCGTCGCGGCGCTGCCCGGGATGGATCGCGTGACCACGCGGATGCTCGAACGCAAACTCGACGCCAACGGCACCGCCTCGGTCGCCGACCTCCTCGAAACGGGTATCGAGATGGGCGTGGAGTTCCAGGCCTGCCAGATGACCATCGACCTGCTGGACTACGACGCCGACGACTTCTACGACGGCGTCACCGTCGGCGTCGGCGCCGCCACCGCGCTCCGGGACATGGCCGACGCGGACGTCCAGCTGCTCGTCTGACCGATGCCCGACGACAGTTCTGACTCGCCCGGCGGTGACGACGCGACCGCGACCGACCCCGAACTCGGCGTGGGACTGTTCGAGACGGACATGGGTCCCAGTTCAGCGCTCGCGCACGTCTACCGCGGGGAGATTCACCGCATGAAGTTCTGGCGCGAGCGCCTCGACCGCACGACGAACTGGGCGGTCGTCGTGATGGCCGCGGTCCTCACGTGGGCGTTCTCCGGGCGCTCGAACCCCCACTACCTCCTGCTCGTCGGCGTCGTCGCGCTCGGCGCCTTCCTCGGCGTGGAAGCGCGCCGCTACCGCGGCTACGACATCTGGCGGAGCCGCGTCCGCACGCTCCAAGAGAACGTCGTCGCCGTCGGCCTCGCGCCCGGCGAGACGTCGCCGGACGCCGACTGGCGCGAGCGCCTCGCCCGCGACTACCGCGAACCCACCATCAAGGTGTCCGCGGAGGAGGCGATAGCCCACCGCCTGCGCCGCATCTATCTGCCGTTATCGACGGTGCTGCTCGTGGCGTGGGTAGTGCGCGTCACCGCGTTCTCCCCGGCGGCGTGGCCGGCCAGCGCTGCCATTGGCTCGCTGCCCGGCGTCGTCGTGACGGCCGCCGTCGCCGCGACGTACGGGACTGCGGTCGCCGTCGCGTGCCGGCCGCGGACGTGGCACGCGCGCGGCGAACTCCGCGAGGAGTCCCTCCGGAAGCACGACTGACCTCGCACGCGCCGCGAGTCGCCGGTACGTTGAAGCGCGCCGTGGGCGAACCACCCGCCCCATGCTCCGGGACGCCCTCCACGGCCTGCGGTCGCTGCTGTTCGACCCGGGCTCGTTCTTCGAGACGCACCCGCCCGAGCGCTCGCTCGCCGGCGCCGCGCTCGTCGTCGTCGCGGTCGCCGTCGTCACGTCCGTCGTGGTCGCCGGCATCGGCGAGTACATGGCCGCCCAAATCGACGCCACCGTCACGCGCACGACGATGGAGCCGTGGCCCGAGTCGACGTGCCAGTCGTTCGCGGAGATGAACGTCTCGCTGCCCGAGCAGTGCACCATCGACGAACCGCGGACCGAGCAGGTCTCGGTCGGCGCAGAGCTCCGGGACGCGATATACGGGCGCATTCCCCTGATTTTCTTCGGCACTCTCCTCAGCTGGGTGGTGGTCGCCGTCGCGCTGCACGCGGTCGGCGCGTTCACCGGGAGCCGCGGGTCGTTCACCGCGACGCTGTCGGTCACCGGCTGGGCGATGCCCGCGCAGCTCGTCCAGACCGCCTTCGGCGTCGTCGGCCTCGTCGTCCTGTTCTCGGGCGTCGACTTCGCCAGCGACCCGGAACTGCTGGCCGACCAGCTCCGGCAGCTCACGAACACGACCGGCACCGCAATCGGCGCGCTCGGCGCGCTCGTCGGCACCGCGTGGCAGGCGTACATCTGGACGCACGGCCTCCACGAAGGCCACGACGGCACGTTCGGGAGCGCTGCCGCGGCCTCGGGCGTTGTCGCGGTCCTGCTGTTCGTGGGTTCGCTGGTGTGACCCACTTTCAGTTTCACCGCGCGGCAGGATTCCGTTCTTGTGTGCGACGCGCGTCAGACGCAGCTATGCCCGACTACCCGTCCGACGCCGGCTGGCGCGTCAAGTGCCCGCGCGGCCACACGCGACTGCGCCGCCAGCGCGACGGCCGGTACTACTGCCGTAGCTGCCAGCGCCACTACGACCGCCGCGACCTCCGGCAGTGACGCCGGGCGTCTGACAACCGTCCGCTCCTCGCGGGCGGCGTTTCGACTGGAAAACCCGCTGACACCTCCCGAACGACGCGACCCCGCCACCACCTTCCCGGCGACAGAACCGCACGACGACGAGCACCCCACACCCCTCCGTTTCGACTGGAACGAGGTGTGCTAGCGCCACTCGTCCTTGACGAGGTCCATCGCGTCGAGCTCGCGCCCGGGGTTGTACTCCGCGTGGTTCCCGTGCTCGATGCCCGCGCGCCCGGTCAACTCGCCGAGAATCGCCTCCCGGGCGTCCTCGGGGGTGTCGTACTCCTCGGGCACCAGCCGGTCGAAGACGTCCGCTAGCGCCTCCGTCTCGTTGACGGCTTCGTCGCGGGCGGTCGCGTACTTGGCCTTCAGCGAACTCGCGTTCGTCGGGTAGCTCGACCTCTGTACGGCCGCCTCCATCGCTTCGAGGGTCTCCTCGACGTGCTCCGCTTGCGTGCGCTCGTGCTCGCTGGGGAACTCCTCGGTCGACTCCTCGGGCACGTACTCCTCGCTGTCGTCGCTCATACCTAGGAGGTCCGACGCGCCCGCTAAATGCGTGCTGGCCGCCTACTTCTCGACGTCCAGCAGCGCCACGCGCTCCCGGACGACGCCCGCGAGGTCGCCCGCGGCCGCGTCCAGTTCCGCGTCGCCCACATCGAAGAACTCCCGAATCGTCTCGCGGTCCCCGTAGACGCCCGCCCCGCCGGGCTCGTCGGCCGCCAGCACTCGCGAGTCGTCGAGGAATGCCGCGACTGCCGCCGCCGCGCGCTCCTCGTCGCCGCCCGCGACGACGACCACGACCGCCTGCTCGCCCGCCGCGACGCCCATCGCCAGCGCCTCCCGAATCTGCCGGCGGCCCGCCGCGTACAGCAGGACTTCGACCGCGCGGTCGCTGGCGACGTTCTCCCCGCGGTCGAACGCGCGGTCGGCGTGCTCGACCGCCGCCGCGAGGTGCTCGCGGCCCGCCACGTACTCCGCGTCGAACGCCTGCACCGCTGTCTCCGGGCCACCGTCCGGGAGGTCCGCGACGAACGTCTCCACGTCCTCGACGACTGCGGTGCCGGCGACCAGTTTCACGAGAAGTCCCCCAGATTCGCCTGCCCGCTCCGGTCGGCCTCCTCGGCGGCCGCCGCCGCGTCGGCGTCCGCGCTCACGGCGTCCATCTCCGGGTCCGGGTGGCCGACGTTCTCGAGGATGCGCTCGGCGGTCTTCTCGCGCCCGCGGACCGCGCCCAGCACGAGGCTCTTCTCCGCGTTCCGGAGGTCCGCCCGCGACTCGATGCCCGCGTTGTAGAGGCGTCGCGCGCGCTTCCGGCCGACGTCGCGCACGCCGGCGAGGTCCAGCAGTTCCTCCCGGACGCCGTACTCCACGCGCTTGCGCGCCTCCCGCACGGCGGCCGCGGACTCCACGTCGTCGAGGTCGCCCGCGAGCCGCTCGGCGGCGTGCAGCAGCCACTCCGCGGTCTCGACCTTCCCGCGGATGTCGCCCGGGCCGACGCCGTAGCGCTCCGCGATGCGGTCCTCGTCCAGTTCGGACGCCCAGTCTTCGAGGAGTTTCGCGGTCTTCAGCGCGGACAGCCAGTCCTCGAAGGCCGCCTCCTCCTCGCGGGGCGCCGACCCCAGCAGTTCGTCCTCGCGCTCGTAGGCGAGCTCCGTGTACTGCTCGCGGTCGCCCGACCGCAGGTAGAGTTCGTACATGTCCGGCGTCCGGCTCACGAGGTGGAACAGGCCGAACGGCGTCGGGCTCGCGCCCTCGCCGTCGGCGTCACTGTCCGCCTCCGAGTCGGTTTCCTGCATCTCGCCGGCCGTCTGGAAGCCCGCTTCCTCGGGGTCGCCGCTCGCTCGCTGGCGGCCACTGCTGGCGGTTTCGCCGCGCTCGGCGGCGCGCAAGCCGTCCACGAGCGTCGCCGCGCTCATTGGGTCGACGTACAGCTGGCTCACGAGGTGGCCGGTGCTGGTCGCGCGCAGCGTGCCGTCCTCGCGCTCCACGAACCCGTTCCGTTCGAGGTACGCCAGCACGTCCTTCGTGACGCGCTTCAGGCGGCCGGGGTCATCGGTCTGCGTCGCGTACAGCGTCTCCCCGAGGAACTCGTGGAGCGCGTCCTCCGTCGTCGTGAAGCCGGTCGCGACCGCCGCGAGCACGTGCGTCCGGAGCGCGGGCTCGGCCGCGAGCTTCGAGCGCACGGGCTCGGGCTCCGCGTAGATGTAGCGGTCGAACAGCTCCTCCAGCTCGTCGTGGTTGTTCGCGAGCAACACCGCTTCCCCGTACGGGTCTCGGCCGGGGCGGCCCGCGCGCCCGAACATCTGGTGGACTTCCAGCACGGACAGCGGCTGCATCCCGCCCGCGGTGCCGTCGTAGCGCTGCCAGTCCCGCACCACGACCCGGCGACTCGGCGTGTTCACGCCCGCCGCGAGCGTCGGCGTCGCGGAGACGACCTTGATGGCGCGCTCGCGGAACGCGTCCTCGACGAGTTCGCGGTGCTCGCGCGCGAGCCCGGCGTGGTGGAACGCCGCGCCCTTCTCCACGGCGTCCGCGAGGTCGTCGCTCGTTTCGGTGTCGCTGACGCCCCGGATTTCGTCCGCGACCTCCCGGAGCCGCTGTCGGTCGTCGTCGCTGATGCCCTGCTTGGTCACGTCCGCGAGCCGGCGCGCCGCCGCCTCGGCGTTCCGCCGGGAGTTCACGAACACGAGCGTCGAGCCGCCGTCCTGGAGGGTGTCCTCGACGATGGCGGCGGTCTGGCTGTCGCTGCCGCCGGTCGCCAGCTCCTCCTGCGTGCCGTCGTCGTAGTGGACCCCCTGCCCGTAGTGGACGCCCGTCCGCAGGTCGATGGGCCGCCACGTCGAGTCCACGAGCTCGGCGTCCAGCCACTCGGCTATCTCGTCGGCGTTGCCTACCGTCGCGGACAGCGCCACCACTTGGAGGTCCTGCACGCGCTGGCGGAGCTTCGCCAGCGTCACCTCCAGCGTCGGCCCGCGGTGGTCGTCGTCCACGAGGTGGACCTCGTCCGCGACCACGCAGGAGAGGTCGTCGATCCAGCCCGCGCCGTTGCGCACCAGCGAGTCCACCTTCTCGGAGGTCGCGACGATGATGTCGTTGCCCGATAGCCGCGAGCCGTCGTCCTCGTAGTTCCCCGTGGAGACCCCCACTGAGAACCCGAACTGCTCGAACTCCTCGAACTCGGTGGCCTTCTCGCCGGCGAGCGCGCGCAGCGGCACGATGTAGAGTGCTTTTCCGCCGCGCTCGACCGCCGACAGCATCGCCAGCTCCGCGACGAGCGTCTTCCCGCTGGCGGTCGGCACGCTCGCCACGAGGCTCTCGCCCTCCGCGACGCCGGCCTCCACGGCCTCGGCCTGCGGCGGGTACAGCTCCTCGATGCCCCCCGATTCGAGGTGGTCGGCGACCCCCTCGGGGAGCCCCGGTACGTCCGCGACTTTCATTGCCCCGAAGTAGGCGCGTCCCGCGGTTTAAACTGTCGCACCGGCCGAACGTGGTTTTAGGCTTCTCGTGTGAACACTGTCGCAGACTTCTCCGTGAACACTTCGAAAGCCCCGGCGGGCTCGCGGTCGCTCGCCGACATATCCGCTCGGTCGCTTCGCTCCCTCGCGGATAGCGGCCGGCGAGACGACCACGCGAGCGCGAGCCCGCCGCCCCTTTCAGTCCACCCAGCACCGGCTGACGAACAGGCGGTGATGGGACTGAAAGGGGCGAGGCTGTAGACGAAGGCAGGCGACGTGAGCACCGCAGGCCGGAGGCCGAGGAGCGCAGCGAGCCTCCCGAGTCCACAGCCTCGGGGCTTTCGAGGTGTTCGAGACTGTACTCGCCACTCCAGCCGAGCGTATCTGACCTAGCCCGGCAACGATATACGCGGGGCGGTACCACGGTTGCGTATGCGAGTCGAGTTCGACCGGGACGTCTGCATCGGGATGTTCCAGTGCGTGGCGGAGTGGGACGCATTCGAGGAGGACACGGACGCGGGCAAGGCAGTCCTGCGGGACAGCGAGGAGGTCGAGGACGGCGTGTTCGCGCGGGAGGTTCCCGAGGACGCCGAGTTGGACGCGAAGTTCGCGGCGCGCTCGTGTCCCGTTGACGCCATCGCCGTCTACGACGAGGACGGCGAGCAGGTCGTCTGAGCGGCGCTCGCGCCCACCTAGATTTATGGTAACGCACCACACACTAGCGACTGCGATGTGCCACCACTGGGAGGAGGTGCCGATACGGGAACTCGAACCGGAGGCGGAAGCGACCGAGGACGAACCAGACGACGTGACGAAAGAGGTCGCGCCGGCCTGACGAGCCGGCGCCGGAATTACGCGATTTTCTCGTACTGCTCGGAGAGCTTCTCGGCGGCCTCGCCGAGCTGGTCGCGCTCGTACTCCGTGAGGTCCCACTCAACGACCTCCTCGACGCCGTTCGAGCCGAGCTTCACGGGGACGCCGAGGCCCACGTCGTCGAGGCCGTACTCGCCGTCGAGGACGACGGAGCCGGGGAGGACTTCGCCGGTGTCGCGGAGGATGGCCTCGACCATGTGGGCGACGCCCGTCGCCGGCCCCCACTGGGTCGCGCCCTTGCGCTCGATGACGTCCATCGCGGACTGCTGGAGCTCTTCGAGGATTTCCTCGCGCTCGTCGTCGCTGAACTCGGGGTCGGCGCCGTTCACGCGCACCTTCGAGAACACGGGCACCTGCGCGTCGCCGTGCTCGCCGAGGATGGTGGCTTCGACGTTCTGCACGGGCGCGTCGAAGCGCTGGCTGAGCACGTAGCGGAAGCGCGCGCTGTCGAGGCGGCCGCCGAACCCGACGACCTTGTGGCGGTCGCGGTCGCCCGCCTCGTAGAGGTGGCGGTTCAGCAGGTCGACGGGGTTCGACGTCGTCACCGTCACGAAGTCGTCGTTGTGCTCGGCGATGGAGGAGCCGATGTCCTCCATGATGGGCGCGTTGTCGCCCGCGAGGTCGATGCGCGTCTGTCCGGGCTGGCGGGGAATCCCGGCGGTGATGACGACCACGTCGGAGCCGGCGGTGTCCTCGTAGGACCCCTGATAGACCTCCGTGTTGGAGTCGTAGGCGACGCCGTGGTTCGCGTCCGCGGCCTGCCCGATGGTCTCGTCTTCCTTGTCCGGGATGTCCACGAACACGAGCTCGTCGGCGACGTCGCGGAGCGCGAGGTTGTAGCCTGCGGCGGCGCCGACCGTGCCGGCGGCCCCCACGATGCTGACTTTCGTCATATCACGTATACCCACCGCCGGCGAATCCGTTAAGCGCTTCGGTGACTCCGCGAACGCGGGAAAACCACCCGCACGCACGGCGACGACCGACTAACGACGATTCGACGACCGTCGAATCGGCTGCCGGCGGGCGGCTGCCGCAGGCTTTTCGAGGCGTCGCGTCCTGTATCCTCCCATGAGCGACACGGACGACGGCTTCGACGAGGAAGCCGTGCGCGAGGAACTCCGCGAGAAGTACGCCGACGACGACCGCGGCGAGACCGAGCGCATGAGCGAACTCCTCCTGCAGGGCGCGACGATGACCAACCAGCACTGCGACCGCTGCGGGAACCCCATCTTCCGCTACGAGGGCGAGTCGTTCTGCCCGAACTGCCAGCAGGCCGCCGAACAACAGCAGGCCGCACAGCAGCAGGCCGCACAGCAGGACGCCGGCCAGCAGCGAGCCGACGCACAGGAACGACCGGCTCGCCAGTCCCAGCAGTCCGCGAGTGGCGAGACGGAGGCGGCCGAGTCCGCCCGCGCCGGCCGGCAGCCCGGGAACGCCGCGGAACGCCAGCCGCCCGCCGAGGCCCGCCAGCCCGCCGACCGCCAAGCTTCCCAGCCCGCCCGCGAACAGCGCTCCGCGCCGACCGAACAGCCGGCGGCCCGCGGCGAGCCAGCGGCCAGCGCGGCGACCGGCGAGGCCGCCGACGCCCTCGAATCCTCGATTGCCGCGCTCGCGCGTCGCGGCGCCAGCGCCGACGACCCGCGGCGCGCCCGCGAGTTCCTCGAAGCCGCCCGCGAGGCCGCCGAAGCGCTGGACGCGCTCCACCGCAACGCGTAACTCCGCGGCAGCGCACTACCGCACATGGACATCCTCGTCCCCGTCGACGGCTCCGACTGCAGTTTCCGCGCGCTCGGGTTCGCCGCGGAGATGGCGCGCCGCTACGAGGGACGCCTCGACGCCGTCCACTTCGCGGAGGCCGAGTCCGAGAGCACGGACGCCGTCCTCGACCGCGCCGCGCGCGTCCTCGACGCACAGGACGTCGACACCGAACCCGAGGTCAACACGGACGTCGACGTGGAGTTCCGGCCCAGCGACAGCGTCGGCGACGACATCCTCGAACTCGTCGAGGACCGCGGCTACGACCACGTCGTGATGGGTCACCACGGCGCCGGCGCAATCGAGCGCGCGCTCCTCGGGAGCGCCGCCGAGACCGTGCTGCACGCCGACCGCGTGCCCGTGACGGTCATCCCCTGATTCTGACGCGTTGGCACGCATCCAAACCGCTTAACCCCCAGCGCTGACTCCGCAGTCGTATGGACACCTACGAACTCCTCACGCGGAACGCGGCGGAAGTCGTGACCGAGGAGGAAGTCGAAGCGCTCGCCGACGACCCCGACGGGAAGCGAGCGTACGTCGGCTACGAGCCCTCGGGCGTGCTCCACCTCGGCCACCTGCTCACCGCGAACAAGCTCATCGACCTGCAGGACGCCGGCTTAGAGGTCGTCGTCCTCCTCGCGGACGTCCACGCGTACCTCAACGGGAAGGGCTCCTTCGAGGAGATTCGGGACACCGCCGAGCAGATGAAAGAGCAGTTCCTCGCGTACGGGCTCGACGACGACCAGACGGAGTTCGTGCTCGGTAGCGACTACCAGCTCGACGACGACTACGAACTCGACCTCCACGAGCTGGAGCTGGCGACGTCGCTGAACCGCGCGCAGCGCGCGATGGCCGAGATTCAGGGCGGCGAGACGGCGAAGGTCAGCCACGTCGTCTACCCGCTGATGCAGGCGCTGGACATCGAGTACCTCGACGTCGACGTCGCCGTCGGCGGGATGGACCAGCGGAAGGTCCACATGCTCGCCCGCGAGGAACTCCCGAGTCTGGGCTACGAGAAGCGCCCCGCCATCCACACGCCCATCGTCGGCGACCTCGGCACGGGCGAGGGGAAGATGTCCTCCAGCGAGGGCATCACTATCTCCATGGAGGACTCCACGGAAGACCTCGAAGAGAAGGTGAACTCGGCGTTCTGCCCGCCGACCCGCGACCCCGAGGGCGACCTCGTCAACCCCGTGCTGGAGCTGTTCCAGTACCACGTCTTCCCGCGCTTCGAGGAGGTCGTCGTCGAGCGCCCCGACGAGTACGGCGGGAATCTGGAGTACGACGACTACGAGGCGCTCGCCGCGGACCTCGAAGCCGGCGAACTCCACCCCGCGGACGCGAAGGGCGCGCTCGCGGACTACCTCGACGAACTCATCGCGCCCGGCCGCCAGCGCCTCCGCGAGCTTCGCAGCGAGTAACGAGCAAGCATCCGCGAGCGCCGCTGGCGCCGAGGGCCCCCGTAGTGGGGTCCGACGGCGCTTTTTCTGCAAGTTTTTGCCGAGAGGGGTGCGCCTTCGGCGCACCCCCGCAGCGCAAAAAGTGCGTTCCTAGACCCCGAGCAGGTCGAACGCGTAGCCGTTGTCGTGTTCGTCGGCGTGCTCGTAGGCGACGTGGGCGGCGGCGACGTCCTGAATCGCCAGTCCCGTGGAGTCGAAGACGGTGACGCCGTCGTCGGGAGTGCGGCCGTCCTTGAGGCCGGTGACGAGTTCGCCGACTTCGCCGTAGATGTCGTCGTCGCCGAGCACGCCCGCGTTGTAGGGTACGTTGATTTCGCCGGAGTGCGTGGTCTGGGCGTGGTCGTCGATGACGAGTTTGGCGTCGAGGAGGAGGTCGTCGGCGAGTTCGTGTTTGCCTTCGGCGTCGGCACCCATCGCGTTGACGTGCGTGTGGTCGGCGACGTCCTCGCGGGAGACGATGGGGTCCTCGACGGGGGTGACCGTCGAGAGCACGTCGCAGTGGCCGGCGTCGCTAATCGAGCCCTCGCGGACGTCGAAGCGGTCCTCGAAGTGCTCGACGAACGCGCGCACGGCGTCCTCGTTGACGTCGCTGACGACGACTTCCTCGATGTCGCGGACCGTCGAGATGGCTTCCAGCTGCGTGTACGACTGGACGCCGGCGCCGACGACGCCGAACGAGGTGGCGTCCTCGATTGCGAGGTAGTCGGTGGCGACGGCCGCGGCGGCGCCCGTGCGCTGCATCGTGAGTTCGGTGCCGTCCATGATGGCCAGCGGGTAGGCGTTCTCGGGGTCGGAGTACACCATCGTCCCCATCACGGTCGGGAGGTCGTAGTGCGTGGGGTTGTCCGGGTGGACGTTCACCCACTTGATGCCGGCGGCGTCCCAGTCGCCGGCGTCCAGGTACGCGGGCATCGACCGGAAGTCGCCGTTGTACTCGGGGAGGTCGATGTAGGACTTCGAGGGCATCTGGGCGTCGCCCGTCTGGTAGGCCGCGAACGCGTCCTCGACGGCCGGAATCAGGTCCGCCATCTGGACGTTCTCGCTGACGTCGTCTTTGTTGAGCAGCAGCGTCTCCATGCCGCAAAAATTGCGGGCACCGCACTTAGAACCTCCCTTGTGTCGACAGCCGACGCTGTCCGGCAGTTCGGAAAGAAAGACGCGAGTCGGTGAGCGAGCGGTGCAGCGCGGCGCGAACGGGAGCATCCGGCGACCGGAGGTCGCCGGTTCACAGCGCGCGAAGCGCGCTGGCCCCGAGGACCCCCGTAGGGGGTCCGACGGGGCTTTTTAGCGTAGCTTTTTCCCAGCGAACGAGGGCGCGTCAGCGCCCGAGTGAGTGCAGGAAAAAGGTACTACATCATCCCGCCCATGCCGCCGCCCATACCGCCGCCCATGCCGCCGGGGCCGCCGGCGGGCGGGCCTTCGTCGCCGCCGTCGTCGCCGCCGACCTGACCGCCGGCGAGGTCGCCCGCGGCGATGACGTCGTCGATGCGGAGAATCATCGTCGCCGCTTCGGTGGCGGATTCGATGGCCTGGGTCTTCACGCGGAGCGGCTCGACGACGCCCTCGGCGTCCATGTCGATGACTTCGCCGGTGTAGGCGTCGAGGCCGGCCGCGGAGTTGCCGGCGTCGTGCTGGCTGCGGAGGTCCACGAGGGAGTCGATGGGGTCGTGGCCCGCGTTCTCCGCGAGCGTGCGCGGGATGACTTCCAGCGCGTCCGCGAACGCTTCGACGGCGAGCTGCTCGCGGCCGCCGACGGAGTCGGCGAACTGGCGCAGCTCCATCGCGAGCTCGGTCTCGGGGGCGCCGCCGCCGGGCAGCACCTTGCCGTCTTCGAGCGTGACGCGAACGACGCCGAGCGAGTCGTCGATGGCGCGCTCGACTTCGTCGACGACGTGCTCGGTGCCGCCGCGGAGGATGAGCGTGACGGACTTCGCTTCCTCGACGTCCTCGACGAAGATGCGCTCGTCGCCGCCGATGTCCTTCTGGGCGACGCTGCCGGCTTCACCGAGGTCGTCGGCTTCGATGTCGTTGACGTTCGAGACCGGCGTCGCGCCGGTGGCGCGGGACAGACGGGTGAAGTCGTCGGATTTCACGCGGCGGACGGCGAGGATGCCCTCCTGCGCGAGGTAGTGCTGGGCCATGTCGTCGATGCCGCCGTCCACGAAGACGACGTTCGCGCCGGCGTCGGCGAGCGAATCGACCATCTCCTTGAGCTGCTCCTCTTCCTGGTCGAGGAACTGCTGGAGCTGGTCGGGGTCGGTGACGTTGACCTCGGTGTCGATTTCGGTCTCCTTGATTTCGAGGCCGTCGTCGACGAGCGCGATCTTGGCGTCCTCGACGCCGAAGGGCATGTTCTCGTTGACGCGCTCCTTGTCCACGATGACGCCCTCGATGAGCTCGGAGTTCTCGATGGCGCCGCCGGTGACCTTCTCGACTTTGATGTTGTCCGTGTCGACGCTGTCCTCGTCGGCGACCGACTGGACGGCGCGGACCACGAGGCTGGAGAGGACGTCCTTGGCGTTCTCGGCGCCCTTCCCGGTCATCGAGGTGGCGGCGAGCTTCTCCAGCTCCTCGGTGTCGTCCGGGGAGATGTCCACGGCCTTCTCCTCGAGGAACTCGCGGGCCTGCTCGGCGGCCTGTCGGTAGCCCTGCGCGAGCGTGGTCGCGTGGATGTCCTGTTCGAGGAGGTCCTCGGCCTCCGAGAGGAGTTCACCGGAGACGACGACGGCGGACGTGGTGCCGTCGCCGACCTCGGTCTCCTGTGTCTCGGCGACCTCGACGATCATGTTGGCCGCCGGGTGCTCGATGTCCATCTCCTTGAGGATGGTGACGCCGTCGTTCGTGACGACGACTTCGCCCGTGGAGTCCACGAGCATCTTGTCCATCCCCTTCGGGCCGAGCGTCGTCCGAACGGCCTCGGAGACGGCTTTCCCGGCGGTGATGTTCATCGACTGTGCGTCCTCTCCGGAGGTGCGCTGGCTGTCCTCGGAGAGTACAATAAGTGGCTGATTGCCCATCTGCTGCGCCATAGTCACTCATTGATTGAATGCGATTCTATTTAAAGATTGTGCGTAAGGGAGTACCACACCTTGGGAGACGGTCTCAGACGCCGGTACGCGCCAACTCCCGCGAACCCGCCGCTCCTATTTATGTAGTATCCGCGGAGCGAACGCGTCCGCGCCGCTACGCGTTCCGCACGCGCATCGCGCCCGCCAGACAGAACAGGACGCCGGCCAGCACGAGCGTGTTCCCCGCCGGTTCGGCGGCGAACGGCACCAGCGCGTGCGTGGCGACGACGTGACCCAGCACGGTCAACTCCACGCCCACCAGCATCGTCCCGAGGCCAACGACCGAATCACTAGCCATCGGTGACGGCGACGAGACGGCGAGAGGTAAAACCGCAGAAGCGTGTGCAGGGACTGCGAACCCGGTTCAGCCGGGGAACTCGTGGTACTCCATGCCCTGCTGTTTGAGCTCCTCGGCGCGCTTGCGCTCGAGGAACGAGTAGACGGAGCCGTGCGGGGCGCCGTCGAGCAGCATCTCCGCGGCCGACCGGGCGACGTCGACCTCGTTCGGCTGGCCGATGACGCCGAACGTCGACCCGTAGATGACGACGTTCGCGCCGGTGAGCTCCTCCATCAGCTCGCGCGTGCGGCCGTTCTCGCCGATGAGCCGCCCCTTCTTGCGGCGGAGGTCGTTGTCGTTGCGGGCGGCGCGCTCGATGTCCACCGTCTCGAACATCCGCATCTCGTCGTCCAGCAGGCTCAGCGCCGCGTCCGGGTCGAACCCGCGGCCGATTGCGCGGACGATTTCCGGCGCCTGCATCCCGCGAACGGGGTCGCCGGTGCGCTCGATGGCGACCGACCCGTCCTCGGAGTCGACGTCGAGACGGACCTCCGCGGCCTGCTCGATGCGCCGCAGCGTCTCACCCCCCTCCCCGATGAGCGCGCCGATGCGGTCCTGCGGAATCTTCACGTGTTTCATGATACACCAGAATACTGCACGGGCGCGTAAAAGCCTTCTCTCCCGTCGTGTGACCGCTTCACGCCCGTTCCGTCGGGTTGACGGCCACTCCGAGTTCCGCGGTCACGCGCGCTGGAAGCCGACCGCGTCCCGCGCCCGCTCGCGTTCTGCGTCGGTGAGCCGGTAGGCGGCCAGTTCCTCGCGCACGTCACCCAGCGCGTTCCGGCGACGCTGGTGCGATTCCAAGAACTCCGCGATGCGGTCGGCGGCTAGCTCCTTCAGTTCGCCCGAGAGCAGATCGCCGTTCCGGTAGTCGCGCTCGACGCGCGCGAGTTCGCGGTCGTCCGGCTCGAAGAACGCCGCGAGGTACTGGAACGGCACGTCCACGTCGGGGTCGCCGCCGTGCTCGCGGTGTTCCTCGACGCTCGCGCGGCCGCCCGTGTAGGCGTGCTCGCGGACCTTCTCCCGGACTGTCTCGGCGTCGTCCGTGAGCCGAATTGCGACACCCTCGGAACTGCTCATCTTCCCCGGCCCGCCCAGCGACGGCAGGAACCGCATCAGCAGCGCGCCCGGCTTGGTCGCGGGGTAGCGGGCCTTCGCGGCCACGTCCCGGCTCACCCGCACGTGCGGGTCTTGGTCGACGGCGATGGGGACCAGCGTCTCGTGCTCGCCGTGGACGAGCTGCGGGAGCAACAGGTGCGCGGTCTGGACCGCGGGGTAGAACCCCTGCCCGAGGTTCTCCGGGGTGCCGTAGACCGCTTCCAGCGTCGAATTCGTGATGTCTCGCCCGAACGCCGTCGCCAGCGGATAGATTACGTCGGCGTCCTCCGTGTCGACGACGATTCTGGTCAGCTCCGGGTCGAAGCCGACCGCGAGCAGGTCCCGGAGGTTCGATTCGAGGTACTCGCTCGTCTCCGCGGCGGTCTGGTCCTTGAACCAGAACTTCTCGTCGTCCGAGACGGGGACGTAGACGCGCGCGCCGAACGCGTCCTGGAGGCGCTTCGCGAAGTAGAACACCATCGCGTGCCCGAGGTGCATCGGCCCGGACGGCCCGATGCCCGTGACGACGGACTGCTCCTCACTGTCGAGGAAGGCGTCCACGTCGCGGCCCGCGTAGAACGAGCCGCGGCGCACGAGCGGGTGGTCGGGGAAGCGCCGTCGCTGGTCGTCGGTCAGTTCGTCCGCGCCGAACTGCGCGAGCAGTCTCTCGTAATCGAGGTCGCCCGCGACGCTGTACGGCGTGACGGAGTCTGTGCTGTCCTGCTGGGTGTCGTCGGCTGGCATTGTGTGTGTGGATGTGGCTGGTGCTCGGCGAGCGGTGCGCGAGAGAAGCGAGGGAGCCACGCGCCCGGCCCGGCCGGGTGACGCCCGTCAGGCCGCGGCGGCGAGACTGTCCGCTCCCGGAGCACGCCAGCGCCAGCCGATGGGAGCGGACTGCATACTCGGCGGTAGTCGGAGTCCGGTGAAAACGATTCCGGTCGGTTACTCGTCGTCGGGGCGCTCGGTCTCCTCGTCCGAGCGCGGGGACGCGTTCTCCACCACGTAGTCGTACAGCGACTCGGGGTCGGCGTCCGCGCCCTGCCGCGCGAAGAAGTTCGCGACGTTCCGGCAGTCCCGGCGCAGGTACTCGTCGTGCTTGTTGTGGTGGATGGTGACCGCCTGCCCGACGTCGATGACGACGAGTTCGCCGTCGTACACCACGAGGTTGTACTCCGAGAGGTCCCCGTGTACGAGCCCCGCGTCGTACAGCCGGCGGATGTACTCGCGGACGACCTCGTAGGCGGTCTCGGGGTTGTCCACGTCCACGTCGTTCAGCGTCGGCGCGGCGTCGCCCTCCTGGCCGATGAGCTCCATCACGAGCACGTTCCGCTGGACCGCGATGGGCTCGGGCACGCGAACGCCGGCCTCGCGGGCGCGCTGGAGGTTCGAGAACTCCTTGCGCGTCCACGACAACACGACCGCCTTCTTGTCGCCGCGAATCCCCTCGAAGCGCGGGTCCCCTTCGAGGTAGCCCCGCATCTGCTTGAAGTTCGACGCGTTGATGCGGTAGACCTTCACCGCGACGTCGCCGCCGTCGTGGTCCAGGGCCTCGTAGACGTTGGCCTCTTTCCCGGTCGAAATCGGGCCGCCGAACGCGCCCACGTAGCCGTCCTCGACGAGCTTGTAGATGGCGGCGTACGTCGCGTCGTCGAACGCGCCGTCGTCGAGCTTGAACCGCTCGTTGTCCTTCAGGCGCTTGCGGAACTCCGCGAACTCGCGGTCCTGTCGGCGCGCGATGCGGTCGGCTTCAGTGTCCGAGACGTCGATCTCCTCGAACTCGTCGCCGGCCGCGCCCTCCGTGTTCTCGGCGAGCCCGAAGTCGTCGGTCACCGCCGACCCGTCATTGGATGTGTCCTTCGTCACGGAGCTGGTCGGCCTCCGATTTCTCGTATCGCCACACGACGTCGGCCTTCTCGTCCTGCCAGTCCCACGGCTCGACGAGCACGACGTCGCCCTCCCGAATCCAGATGCGCTTCTGCATCCGGCCGGGGATGCGGGCGGTCCGCTCCTCCCCGTCCGCGCAACGAACCCGGACGCGGTTCGCGCCGAGCATGTCTGTGACTTCCGCGAACACCTCGTCGTCCTCGGGCATCCGAAGGTTCGTGCGTCCACCTTCGTCGTCGCTCATGGGGCCGAATAGGACAGCGAGCGGTTTAAACCCTGCACAATTGGGGTGTGGGGCCGCGCTCGCTGGACCAGTACGCTTACCCTCGTGGTGGCGCTCGTCCCGCACATGCTCGATAAGCTCGGTCTCTCCGGACTGTTCGGCGCTCTGCTGATTCTCGCCGGCATCGGCGTCGTCGCGTGGAACGCGCCCGTCGTCGCCGCCGGCCTCGTCCTCGTGTTGCTCGGCCTCGCGCTCGTTGTCCGCCGGGCGGCCAAGTCGGTCATGGGGATGTTCGGCTTCTAGGCGCGCTGTCGTCGCTCGCGCGGCGGGACGCGGGAAACGGCTCGGCGTTAACGTCGGTGGCGGGCGCGTGGCGCAAGCCTCCTATCCCCCGACTGCGTAGCCGCGTGCATGACAGCGGCCACGGGTGCGGAGCATGTCTAACTCGAACGCGAAAGGGAATCGACGAGAACGAGAGCTCGTGAACGCCTTCGACGAGCGCGGGTTCGCGGTGATGCGCGCGCCCGCCAGCGGCGCGGCGACCGACCGCGAGCTCCCCGACGTGCTCGCGGGCGACGGCACCGTCTTCTACGCCGTCGAGGCGAAGTCCAGCGCGAGCGACCCCATCTACCTCACCGGCGAGGAGGTCGAGGCGCTGGTGTACTTCAGCCAGAACTTCGGCGCGAAACCCAAAATCGGGGTGCGCTTCGACCGCGAGGACTGGTACTTCTTCCACCCG
The DNA here is from genome assembly GCF_001488575.1 of Halobacterium hubeiense. Classification (NCBI taxonomy): domain Archaea; kingdom Methanobacteriati; phylum Methanobacteriota; class Halobacteria; order Halobacteriales; family Halobacteriaceae; genus Halobacterium; species Halobacterium hubeiense. Next base: position 2,459,262 of record NZ_LN831302.1, on the reverse strand, counting down.
GCGGACGTCTACCAGACCGACGGCGGGAACTACCGCGTGAAGAAGGAGACCGCCATCGAGGACGGCGAGACGTTCGACGACCTCCAGCACCACGGCGACGGAGACGCCGAGGGCAACGACGTCGAGGACGTGTTGCACGCCGTCGAGCAGGGCGTGCTGTCGCCCGAGGAAGCGGCGTCGATGCTCGACTGACCGGGGCGTTGCGGGGGCCGCGACTCGCGGCGGGCGCGACGGCTTCGAAGCGCTTTTGCCGGGGCCGACGAAAGCCCGCAGTATGTCTGAAGGGCCCGACGCCCGCCTCGAAGCGGGCATCGCCATCCTGTCTACTCTCGTCTTCATCGCCCTCCTCGTGGTCGCCGGCACGATGAGCGAGGGGTTCGGTGAGACGGGCGCCTACGGCGTCATCGGCGCCGTCGTCGTCTTCATCCTCGTGATGGCCGGGGTCGGCTACTGGCTCTCCGGCAAGCAGGAGTAGTTAGGCTTCGGCGTCCTCGCCGTCCTCGTTCTCGCGCTCGCGCCAGTCCTCTAGGTCCTCGTCTTCTTCGTCGTCGAGTTTCGCCTCGTAGTACGACAGCGGGTGGTTGATGGCGTCGCAGAGGTCGTCGGGGTTCACGCAGTCACCGTAGGCCTTCATCGTCGCGCACGACGGCGCCGTGTACTCCGTGGGGCTGGACTCCCCGCGGATGTGGTCGGTCTGGTAGCGCGTCATCTCCTCGCCGAACCCCGGGTTCACCTTGTAGATGTCCACGATTTCGTCGGTCGTCAGCCCGATGTTCGCGAGGAACGTCGTGATGGCGAAGCGGCTGTGGTGCGGGAGGTGCTCGCCGCGCTGCACCTGGTCGAGGAGGTGTTGCATGCACGGCGGGAACAGCTCCGGGACGACGGTGTCGATTTCGCGCGTGAGGTCCATCTCCGAGAGCACGTCTCGGACCGCGGTCTCCGGGCCCTCGAGGGCGTCGGCAACCTCGTCGGGGACGCTCAGCGGGAGGCCCTCGGCGACGCGCTCGCGGACGGCTTCCCGGAGGAGCGTGTCGAGTTCGGGCTCGCTGACCGGCACGCGACCGTCGTCGAGCACGCGATTGACGAGGCGCCACTTGTCCGGACGCAGGGACGACGACAGCAGGAGGTACGTCGGCACGTCCACGTCGTAGCCGTCCTGCGTGGCGTGGACGTGGCTCGTCAGGTCGAACTCCCGGAGGAGGTCGCTCCGCGAGAGGCTGGCGTCGTCGCCGACGCTCTTCAATTCGGAGTCGTCGGTCTCGTCGGCGGTGAACCGCTCGTAGGCGGCGTTGGCCTCGGCGTCGGCGTACTTCCGCACGAGCACGTGTTCGTCCACGACGGAGACGAGCACGCGCGCCACGGGGTAGGAGAGCAGTTCCACGCGGTTCGAGCGCGCGGGCTCGCCGACCTCGCCGCTGGTGAGCGCGCCGACGACGCGCTCGCGGGCGCGCTCGACGACCGCGTCGTCCTCGGCGACGACCGCCGCAAGGTCCACCCCGGCCTCCTGGACCGCCTGCCGGGATTCGCCGAGGAACGGGTAGCGAGCGTGGCGCGCGTTCATCGACTCCATGCTTGCGAGCGGATGCCGATAAACACCCCGGCTCGCGACGGTCGCGCGCGACCGAAGGGCTATCGGTGGCGGCCGGCCAACGACGAGTATGCTCGCGCGTGGCTCTTGGAAGTGGACGTACGCCCTGCCGGCGGCGGTCGCCGGCGCGGCGCTGTTGCTCGTGTCGTCGCTGTGGGGCGTCGCGGCGCTCGCGCTCGCGGGGTTCGTCGTCTGGTTCCACCGCGACCCCGAACGCACGCCTGAGGGACGGGGCGTCCTCACGCCAGCGGACGGCAAGGTGTCGGTGGCTCGGGAGACCGACGACGGCCGCCTCCGCGTGGGCGTGTTCATGAACGTCCACGACGTGCACGTGAACCGCGCGCCGCTCGCCGGCACGGTCGAGGCCGTCGAGCACCGCGACGGCGGCCACCGCCCCGCCTTCGACAAGGAATCGGAGCGCAACGAGCGCGTCCGCGTGACGTGCGACGACTACGAAGTGGTCCTCATCGCGGGCGCGTTCGCCCGCCGCATCCACCCCTACGTCGAGCCCGGGGACGACCTCGCGCGCGGCGACCGCATCAGCCACATCTCCTTCGGCAGCCGCGCGGACGTGGTTCTCCCCCGGGAGTACGACCGCGACGACCTCCTCGTCGAGAACGGCGAGAAAGTTAGCGCGGGCGAGACGGTCGTGGCGCGCCGGTCGCCGAACCGCGAGTAGGAAGTCGGAGCCGACGCCACCAGTATTTTGACGGGCGCGTGACAACTATCGCGTATGTCCATGAGCAAGTCGTCCATGGGCGGCGGAGCGGGCTTCACGACGCTCGTCGGCTACCTGCTGTTCCTCGCGGCGCTCGGCGTCGCGCTCGTCGCGACCTACCTGACGCTGACGCCGTGACCCGCTGTTGAGCGCATCGTAGCGAGTTCTGAAGTGCAGAAGTCGTCGCGTGAGCGGCCGGAGGCCGCTCCCACAGCGAGAAGTACGTCTTACTCCGGCTTGATGCCGCCGTCCTGCACGCGCATCACGGCCTCGCCGTCGGCGAGGTTCGGTGCGTCGACGAGCTTGACGATGCGTTTGTCGTTCTTGGACTTGCGGAGGTACATCCGGAACGTGGACTTGTGACCGAGGATGTTGCCACCGATGGGCTTGGTGGGGTCGCCGAAGAACGAGTCCGGATTGGACTGCACTTGGTTGGTGACGACGACGGCGGCGTTGTAGAGGTTGCCGACCTTGTCGAGGTCGTGGAGGTGCTTGTTGAGCTTCTGCTGGCGGTCGGCGAGCTCGCCGCGGCCGACGTACTCCGCGCGGAAGTGCGCGGTCAGGGAGTCGACACAGAGCAGGCGGACGGGGTACTCGTCGTCCTCGTACTCGGAGGCGATGTCCTGGGCCTTCTCCGCGAGCAGCATCTGGTGGTTGGAGTTGAACCCCTTCGCGACGTGAATCTTGTCGAGGAATTCCTCGACGAGCTCCTCCATGGCGTCCTCGTCGTCGGGGGTGCCGTCGATGTCGCGGTCGTCCATCGCGGCCTGGAGCTGCTCGTCGCTGAGCCCGCGCACCATGTCGTCGATGCGCTCGGGGCGGAACGTGTCCTCGGAGTCGATGAAGATGGCGCGGCCGCGCAGGCCGCCCTGCTCCTGGGGGAGCTGGACGTTCACCGAGAGCTGGTGGGTGACCTGGGACTTGCCGGCGCCGAACTCGCCGTACACTTCCGAGATGGACTGGGTCTCGATGCCGCCGCCGAGCATCTCGTCGATCTCGGGGACGTTCCACGTGAGCTTGCCAATCTGCTCGCGGCGTTCGAGGACGGTCGCGCCGGTCTCGAAGCCGCCGACGTCGGCCGCCTCGCGGGCGCCCTGGATGACGTCTGCGGCGGTGCTGTCGCCGATGTCCGCGGTGTTGGAGAGCTCGCCGGCGGACGCGACGGCGATGCTCTGGAACGACTCGAATCCGTTCTCTCGGAGTTTCTCCGCGGTCGCGGGGCCGACACCGGGGAGTTCCTCGAGGTCTGCTTCGGGCATGTACACGGAGGTTGGCCCCACCGCATCATAAAGCCTCGTATACACCGGATTGAAAGTGAAACTGGCGCCCGGGCTCGACCGCCGGTCGTCCGGTGAGTGCGCGACGGGCAACTTAACAGGCAGCGCGGCCTACCCCGGCGCATGACTGACGCAGGCACCTTCTGCCCCCGCTGCGGCGACGCCATCGACGCCGACGACGGGGAGGGTGTCACTCGCCGCGAGCGGTCGCTGTGTGACGCCTGCTACTTCGAGGACTTCGAGTTCGTGGACGCGCCCGAGCGCATCGAAGTGATGGTGTGTGCGCGCTGCGGCGCCGTCCACCGCGGGAACCGCTGGGTGGACGTCGACGCCGACGACTACACCGACGTCGCCATCGAGGAGGTCAGCGAGGCGCTGGCGGTCCACGTCGAGGCCGAGGACGTCGACTGGGAGGTCCGCCCCGAGCAGGTCGATCAGAACACCATCCGGATGCACTGCCTGTTCTCGGGCGTCGTGCGCGGCGAGGTCCAGACGGAGGAGGTCGTCGTCCCCGTGAAGGTCAGCCGGCAGACGTGCAAGCGCTGCGGCCGCATCGCGGGCGACTCCTTCGCGTCCATCGTGCAGGTGCGGGCGGTGGGCCGGGACCCCACCAGCGAGGAGACCGAGCGCGCCACCGAACTCGCCCACCAAATCGTCGCCGACATGGAGGAGACGGGCGACCGCAACGCCTTCGTCACGGACGTCTCGGAGGCCGAGTCCGGCATCGACCTCAAACTCTCGACGAACAAGATCGGGCTGAAGCTCGCGCGCAAGCTCATCGAGGAGTTCGGCGGGAGCTTCGAGGACCACGAGAAGCTCGTCACCGAGGACGAGGACGGCAACGAGGTGTACCGCGTGACCTACGCCGTCCGCCTCCCCGAGTTCAAGCCCGGGGACGTCATCGACCTCGCCGACGACGACGGCGGCCCGGTGCTCGTGCGCTCGGTCCACGGGAATCTCAAGGGCGTCCGCGTCACCACGGGCGAACCCTACGAAGCCAGCTACGAGGAGGGCGACGCGCCCGACGCGCGCAAACTCGGGACGGTCGAGGACGCCACGGACGCCACCGTCGTCACCGTCGAGGACGACAACGCCGTCCAGATTCTCGACCCCGAGACCTACGAGTCCAAGACCGTCCCGCGCCCGGACTACGTGGACGCCGACGCCAGCACCGTCCCCGCGTTGAAGTCCCGCGCGGGCCTCCACGTCCTCCCCGAGGCCTGATGGACCTCGCCGTCGTCGTCCCGAAACCCGACTCGGAAGCCCGCATCGCCGACCTGGAGGCCGAGGGCGTCTACGACGACGCCCGCAAGATTCGGGAGCACGACGCCGACCGCGTCGAACTCCCGGTCTCTGACCGTCCCCGCGAGACCGACTTCGACCGGCTCGTCGAGCAGGACGACCCCGAACTGCGCGCGCCCGGCCTCGACGACCTGCTCCGCGAGCGCGGCTGGAGCGACGCGGAGCGCGACCGCGCGCCGTCGTCGTGGGCGGTCGTCGGCACCGTGATTCTCGCGGACTTCACCGACTGCCCGCGTCGCGCGGAAGTGGGGGACGCCCTATTGGACCTCCACAGCGAGGCCGACACCGTGCTCGCGCGCGGCGGCATCGACGGCGAGCACCGCGAACCCGACGTCTCCGTGGTCGCCGGCGAAGGCGACACCGAGACCGTCCACACCGAGCACGGCACGCAGTACGCGCTGGACCTCTCCCGGGTGATGTTCGCGCCTGGGAACAAGGCCGAGCGCGCCCGCATGGGCGAGGTTGTCGCCGAGGACGAGCGCGTCCTCGACATGTTCGCGGGGGTCGGCTACTTCGCGCTCCCGATGGCGCGCGCCGGTGCCCGCGTCACCGCCGTCGAGAAGAACCCCGAGTCGTTCCGCTACCTCGCGGAGAACGCCCAGCTCAACGGCGTCAGCGGGAATCTGGACTGCGTGCTCGGCGACTGTCGCGAGGTCGACAGCGAGGCCGACCGCGTCGTGATGGGCTACTACGACGCGCTCGGCGGCGGCCCCGTAGCGGAGGCGGGGACGAGCGAGGGCGGCCCGGGCTATCTGGACGCCGCGCTCGACAACCTCGTCTCCGGCGGCGTCCTGCACGTCCACAGCGCCGTCCCCGAGGCCGAACTCTGGGAGCGCCCCGAGTCGCGGCTGCGCGCGGGCTGCGAGCGTGCCGGGCGAACGGTCGAAATCGGGGCGCGGCGCCGCGTGAAGTCCCACAGCGCGGGCGTCGAACACGTCGTGTTGGACGCGCGCGTCGACTAACCAGTACGGCTTTGGCCGGCGAACCCCACGGCTCGGGTATGACGCGGGACCAAATACTCGCCGTCTTTCTCGTGGCTCTGATGCTCGGGTCGTCGCTCGTCTACGGGCTCTCCTTCTTCTAGCTACTCGGCGTCCCAGACGTCAGCGAGCGGGCTCCCGGAGCCGGAACTGCGGCCGCCGTCCCGGTCGTCGCTCGTATTGCTCCGCCCGCTCGTCCTCGCGCTCGACGACGCACTCGACGCACTACTCGACTCGCTGGCGTACGTCGGCTCCACTTGGTCGATTTCGCCCGTGATTCCGGCGAGCGCGGCCGCGGGGTCAGGCTCGGGGAGGTCGGGAGTCGTCATCGCGTCCACCTGGTCGCGGAACCACGGCGGCATGTCGGTGCGCGCGCGGTCGAAGAGGTCCAGAATGCTGGCGTCCGCGACGTAGGTGGCGCCGTGGTCGTCGGGCGCGCGGACGACGCGCCCGCAGCCCTGAATCACGGTGCGGAGCGCGGTCCGGTAGTACCACGCCCACTGGCCGTCCGCGAGGCGCGCGGCCACCCGCGAGTCGTTCGTGTTCAGGAACGGCGCCTTGCACAGCACCTGCCAGCGCCCGAGGTCGTACTTCAGGTCGAGGGCTTCCTCCATCTTCACCGCGACGAACACCTCGGGATCGTCGCTGTCCTTCCAGCGCTCCAGTTCGGCGTCCCGGGTGTCCGAGTCGTGGGTTCGCACGCGGTCGCCGACCCCGAAATCCTCCAGTTGGCCCGCGAGCTTCTCCGCGATGTCGTAGCTGTGGGCGTGGACGATGCCCTTCTCGTCGGGGTGGTGGGCCATCACGCGCACGATAGTCTCCGCCACCTTCGGGAGCGTCGTCTCGCGCTCCTCGTAGGTCATCTTCCCCTGCGTCACGTCGTACAGCGGGCGGTTTTCGAGGGGGAACGTGTGTTCGACGTCCACGAGCGCGACGTTCGAGGGGTCGAGGCCGACGCTCCGGCAGAACGCCTCCTTGTTGAGGATGGTCGCCGACAGGAGCGCGTGCTTGTTCGCGCGGTCCCAGACGGTGTGCTTGAGGTAGCGCTCGGGGTCCATCGGCTTCACCGTCACCGACTGGTCGTCCGCATCTACCACCCACGTGGTCGCCGACTCGGGGTCGTTGTAGTCCTCCACGAACCAGTTCAGCTCCGAGATGAGTTCCTGCAAGCGGTCGCGCTTCCCGGCTTCCTCGGGCGTGAGTTCGTCCTGCCCGAGCAGTTCGTCTTTCGCGCTCTCGCAGGTCCGCACGAGGTGCTCCGCGAAGTTCACGGCGCCGTCCGGGTCGCCGTCCACGTCCGGCACGCGGACGTCCTCCCAGACGGGGACGGTGTGCTCGTTCAGGTCGATGGTGGCGTACATCTCCGCCCACTCCGCGAGGCCGTGGGCCTCGTCGACGACGCAGACGTCGCGCTTGCGGAACACCTCCGAGCCGGCGGTCCGCATGAAGTACGCCAGCGTCATCGCGGCGAACTCCCGGGAGGAGGCGATGGCGCGGTCCGAGAAGTACGGGCAGCGGTGCTTGACCGCGCAGTCGTAGCCGCGCTCGCGGGCGCAGGGCGCGCGGTCCACGGGCGTGTCCTCCTCCCCGGGGAGGATGCAGGTGTAGTTGGACTTCCCGCGGATGAGTTTCAGGTCGTCGAGCAGGTCGTCCTCGGCGACGTCGTCCAGTTGGGAGACCTGCGGCGTCGTGTAGTACGCGCCCGTCGCGTCCACGGGGTCGGCGTCCTCGACGTGGCGCGCGCAGCCCATGATGGCGCGCGCGATGAGGCTCTTCCCGCTGCCGGTGGGCGCGCGCACCAGCACCACGTCGTTGCCCGCCTCGAACGCCTCGCGAACGTCCTGCAGCGCCTGCTGTTGGGCGCCGCGGAACTCGGGGGCGGGGAACTCCCCGACGATGCGCTCGGGATTCACTGCTCGATGGCAGGCGCGCCGGGGGGTTAACGCCACCGCTCGACGCCGACCCGCGAGCGCCCCACACCCGCACCGCCGTAAAACTTATTTTACAGTGTCAAAGACGTTTTACCGTAAAACACTCTTTACGGGGCGTTCGAGGTGACCCAGATGTTCGGAACCCACGCCACGCCCGCACCGCCCGCAGGAACCGCCGCGCTCCCCGGGGTGAGTCGCCCGTGAACGCCTTTGCCGACCCGCGGAACGTCCGCCGGACCGTCGGCGTCCTGGCCGCCGTCGCCGGCCTCGCGCTCGCCGCGTTCACCGTGCTGAATCAGCCGCTCGTCGGCGTCGGCGTCTACGCCGTCGCCATGGTCGGCGTCGTCGCCGTCCAGTTCCGCGCGGACACGACCGTCTTCGACGAGCGCGACGAAGCCATCGCCGAGGAAGCCGCCCAGCTCACGCTGACCGTCTTCGGCTGGGCGTCCGCCGTCGTGTTCCCCGCGCTCACCCTCGCGTGGGGGCTCGGCCACTTCGAGTGGGGGCCGGGCGCCCGCGCTATCGCGTTCGGCGTCGCGGCGCTGTACCTCACGTACGCGGGGCTGCTGTTCGCCGTCCGGCGGCGGAGGTGACCGCAGTGGAGAACTCGCTACGCGAGCACCGCGAGCGCCACGACATCAGCCAGCGCGAGCTCGCCGAGCGCGTCGGAGTGACCCGTCAGACCATCAACGCCGTCGAGGGCGACCGCTACGACCCCTCCGTCGAACTCGTGTTCAAGCTCGCGGCGTTCTTCGAGGTCTCGGTCGAGGCGCTGTTCGACCCCGAAATCGACCTCGACGCGACCGTCTCCGACCTCGACTAATCCAGCGCCGCCACGTCGCCCGCGCTCGGCTCGTCCGGGAGCGCGTCGATGCAGTCGAAACAGAGGAAGAACTCGGGGTCGTCCTCAGAATCGCTTCGCGCTTCTGATGGGCTGCAGGAGTCGCTCTGCGACTCCTGAACGTCGGTGAACTCCAGCGTCATCCCGCCGGTCCCCGTGGGGTCCATCGTCCAGATGTCGCCGATGCCGCCGGCGACCCGGACGCTGTCCCCGCAGCCCTCACAGCGCTCGCTCATACCTTCAGTTCGCGCTCCGCGGGCAAACCCTTTCGGCTCGCGCGCTCGACCTTCCAGTATGGAGGTCGACTGCGAGAACTGCGCCGGCTGCTGCGTGGACTGGCGCCCGCTCGCGGACGTCCCCGACCACGAGCGCCGCGGCCCCCAGCGCCCGCTGGACGACACATACAACCTCGTGCCGCTCACCCGCGAGGACGTACGCGCGTTCCTCGACGCGGGCCTCGCGGACGCGCTCACGCCCCGGCTCTGGGCAGCCCGGGACGGCCCGAGCGTCGAAATCGACGGCCGCGAGGTCGCCGCCATCGCCGGGAAGCCCGCGTTCTTCGTCGGCGTCCGGAAGCTCCCGAAGCCGGTCGCGCCCTTCGACGCCGACGCGTCGTGGCTCCCCGCGTGCGCGTTCCTCGACCCCGAGACCCTGCAGTGTCGCATCCACGACACCGACGCCTACCCCGAGGAGTGCGCGGAGTACCCCGGCCACAACCTCGCGCTCGACGTGGACGCGGAGTGCGAGCGCGTCGAGCGCCACGTCGGCGGCGACCGCCTGCTCGACGACGAACCCCCCGAGGAGCAGTCCTCGCTACTGTTCGGCCCGCAGGCGGTCGGCGAGAAGGTGTTCGCGTACCCCGACCCCGCGGACCTCGAAGCCGGCTTTTTCGATAGGTTGGTCGCCGGCGACCTCACTCCGGCGGACCGCGCGCGCTTCGTCGCCGTCGCCGCCGCGAGTGCGCCCGGCACCACCGCCGTCGAGCCGAACAAGCGCGAGCGGGCCTACGAGACCGCCGTGAACGCCGAGTCGTGGGTGGGTGCCGCCGCCCGCGAGTGGCGCGAGCGCGCGGCCCGCGACGACCCCGACCCGGAACTCGGCGACCCCGTCGAGGAAGCGCGGGGCGCACCTTCGACCCCCGGCTGGGACGCCCTCGACAGTTAAGCGGCCGCGGGCCCACGGTCCGGTATGCGCGTGCTCGTCACGGGTGCTACCGGCTTCGTCGGCGGGCACCTCGTTCCCGAACTCGTCGCCGCCGGCCACGACGTCCGGGCGCTCGTCCGCGACCCTCAGCGCTACGACGCGCCCGAGGGCGTCGAGGTGGTCACTGGCGACCTGCTCGACGAAGCCTCGCTGGCCGGCGTCTTCGACGGCGTCGACGCCGCCTACTACCTCGTGCACTCGATGGGGTCGGGCGGTGACTTCGCCGAGCGCGACCGCCGCGCCGCCCGGAACTTCGCGGCGGGCGCGGACGCTGCCGGCGTCTCCCGGGTGGTCTACCTCGGCGGCCTCGGGGAGACCGGCGACGACCTCTCCCCGCACCTCGCCTCCCGCCGCGAGGTCGAGGCCGTGCTCGCGGACGCCGCCTTCGACCTTACGACCCTGCGCGCCGCCGTCATCGTCGGCGCCGGCAGCGCGGGCTTCGAGATGGTCTATCAGCTCGTCGACAAGCTCCCCGTGATGGTGACTCCGCAGTGGGTGCGCACGCCCTGCCAGCCCATCGCCGTCCGGGACGTCGTCGCCTACCTTGTCGGCGTCCTCGACCACCCCGAGACCGCCGGCGAGACCTACGAGGTCGGCGGGCCGCAGGTGCTGTCCTACGAGACGATGCTCGAACGCACCGCCGAACTCGCGGGCAAGCGCCTGCTCGTCCTCCCGATTCCCGTGCTCTCGCCGCGGCTCTCGACGTACTGGGTGGACCTCGTGACCGACGTGCCGAAGTCCGTCGCCCACCCCCTGATTCACGGCCTGAAAAACCCCGTCGTCGTCACCGACCACGGCATCAGGGACGTGCTCCCCGTCGAACTGACGCCGTTCGAGGACGCCGCCAAGCGCGCGCTCCGCGAGTACGGGGAGGCCGTCGATGGGTGACGGCGACCGGACGCAGGCGGTCTACGGCGAGGCGTGGGTGTACGAGAGCATCGTCGGCGCGATTCCCGGCGTCGAGGTCTCCGACCGCACTGCTGTCCTCGTCCAGTTCGCGGGCTTCGAGGCGGTGTTGCTCGCGCTCGCGTTCGCGTACGACCTCCCCGGCACCGTCGTTCCGGGCACTGCGGCCGTCGCCGTCGCTGCCGCGGGGAGCGCGTTCATGCTCTCCATCGGCCGCCAAGCCCGCAACGCGGGCGTGCCGGTGCGCTACCGGCGGCTGCTGTTCGCGTCCAGCATCGAGGTGGTGCTGGGCGTCGTCGCGTACGTCGCCCTGCTCACGTACCTGTTCGTCTACGACCCGCGGGACGGTGCGACGCTGTTCGCGGCGCTGCTCGGCGAGCGGCCGCCCGTGCTGCCGGCGGCGTTCGCGCTGCTCGTGCTGTGGGACGTCTGCTACCGCATCGGCACGGGCTGGTGGGCGGCGGTCGTCGCGCTGTGGCGCTCGCTCTCCTACGAGTTCGACGCCGACACCGCCGCCGTCGTGCGCGCGGTCGACCGGCGGACACTGGCGTTCGGCGCGCTCCAGTCGGTGCTGTTGCCGTTCGTGTGGACGCACCCGCCGCTGGCGGTCGCCGTCGCCGGCCACGTCGCCGCGGTCGTGCTCGTCGCTACGGGGTCGCTGCTCGCGATAAAACAGGACGGCTAGTTCGACTGCAGCTGCTGGAACTGGTCGATGAGGTCCTCCGCGGAGTCCCCGTCCTCGAACTCCACGGAGCCCTCGTAGGTCGTGCGGGTGTCGTCGTCGGCGACCTCGACGTTGTTGGTCTTCGCTTCGCGGCGCTCGTGCTCGGCCTCGTCATAGGCACCCATTGACATGGTAACTACACCCACCCTTGGAAGTTTGTGATTAAGAATGTAACGGACGTTCAGGTATCGCGCGGTCAGAACGACACTTGCCCGGGGCCGTCCGTCCCCATCGGCGTGGGGTCGCGGTCGCTGTACCCGACGCGGCCGACCGCCCCGGCGTCGAGCGCGCTGTACACCGCGAACGTCGCGTCCTGTGCGTCCTCGAAGCGCGACTCGCCGGTGCGCTCGATGACGGATTCGAGGCTCTCGGAGCCGTCGGGGTGGGAGAGCTCGTGGTCCCCGATTCGGTCGGCCAGCTCGTCGGCGGTCAGCGGGTAGCTCTGCGACGCGAGGACGTCGGCGGTCTCTCGGAGCGTCATCAACATCACGAACTTTCACGATACACAAGTACGTTACCCATGAACGATAGTGAAGAATTTAATTTGTCTAAGGGCCATTGTATCCCACGACGAGTCACACCAGTTCGTTTAGGTGGCGGCGTCCCACCCTCTACGTATGGTCTACGCGGACCTCCACGTCCACACCCAGCACTCCGACGGCACGCTCACGCTCGACGAGGTGCCCGCGGCCGCCCGCGAAGCCGGCGTCAGCGCCGTCGCGGTCACCGACCACGACCGCATCCACCCCGGCTTCCGCGCGCCCGTCGAGGAGCGCGGCGGCGTCGAGGTCGTCGCCGGCATCGAACTCCGCGTCGAGGCCGGCGACCAGCGCCTCGACCTCCTCGGCTACGGCGTCACCCCCACCGACGACCTCGTCGCCAAGACCGAGCGCATCCAGCGCGACCGCGTCGCCCGCGGCCGCGCCATCATCGAGAACGTCGAAAGCGAACTCGGCGTCACGCTCGACGTCGAACCCCGCGAGGGACTGGGCCGCCCGCACGTCGCCCGCAGCGTCGTCGCCCACCCCGACACCGACTACGAGGTGCCCGACGCGGTGTTCGCGGACCTCATCGGCAACGACGGCCCCTGCTTCGTCGCCCGCGACGTCCCCGACTTCGAGACGGGCGTCGAACTACTCACCGACGCCTGCGGCGTCGTCGGCCTCGCACACCCCCTTCGCTACCCCGACCCGGAGGCCGCGCTCGCGCGCTGTGACGCGCTCGACGCCGTCGAACTCCACTACCCCTACGACCGACCAGTCGGCGACGACCCCGCCGACGACGGCCGCGCGCTCGTCGAGGCCGCCATCGACGAGCACGACCTCCTCGCGACCGGCGGGACCGACGCCCACGGCCGCGAACTCGGCGTCGAGGGCCTCGACGAGGCCGCCTACGCCGACGTCCGCGCGCGACTCTGAGCGCTGACGGGCGCGTGCCGGTGCCGTGAGGTTCAGGTAGCTGTGGGCCCAAGCGAGGCGTATGCAGTGTCACTACTGCGACCGGGACGCGGACCTCACCGTCGAGAAGGGCGGCCTGAAGGTCGGCGTCTGCGAGGAGCACTTCCAGGAGCGGCTCGACGAGCTTTCCGACAACGAGGCCCTCCAGCAGCTCCGAGAGCAGCTCGAAATCGAACGGTCGTAGCGTCCCCGCAGCGGTCCCGCCCGCCCAACGAGTCCTCCTTATCGGCTCGCGTCCACGTCTATCGCGTCCACCGGACAGACGTCCACGCAGAGCATGCAGTCGATGCACTGGGTCTCGTTGGCGGGGTCGGCCTTCTTCTCGGACTCCGGGTGGCCGGGCGTCTCCACCCACTCGAAGACGTCCACGGGGCAGTCTTCGAGGCACGCGCCGTCCGCCAGACAGATGTCGAAGTCGACGGCGACGTGCGTGCCGTGAATCCCGAGCTTCTCGGGTTCCTCGACGGGGCCCCAGACGTCGTGGCCCTTGTGCGTGTCCACCTGCTCGCGGTTCTCCGTGAACTGCGGGTCGATTGCCATACCCACGAGTCGGGCGCCCGGCAGTATCAACCCCGCGGGTATCACGTTCGCGGCGTCGAGTCAGGCTTATCCGAACTCGCGGCGTCCCACCGTCCATGCGGAAAGTCCGCCTCGACGACCTCGACTCCCGGATGGGGCCCGCCGACCACAACGTCCCGCTGACGGACGCGCTCGGCGTCGCCGACGCCGCGCTCAACTACTACGAACTGGACGCCGGCGACAGCTTCTCCTACGGCCTCCACAGCCACCAGAACCAGGAGGAGATATTCCACGTGCTCGACGGGACGGTCACCTTCGAGACGCTGGACGTCCAGCAGGCCGCCGACCCCGACGAGGAGCCCGCCAGCACCGAGGAAGTCGAAGTGAGCGCGGGCGAGCTCGTGCGCTTCGGGCCGGGCGAGTTCCAGCGCGGCGTCAACCGCGGCGACGAGCGCGTGCGCGCGCTCGCAGTCGGCGCGCCCCAGGACGCCGGCGACACCGAGATTCTCCGCGAGTGCGAGGACTGCGGCGAGACGACCACCCAGGAAATCGAGCTCGCGGACGACCACAGCGAGATTCACGCCGTCTGCGAGGCCTGCGGCGCGGTCACCGGGCGCTTCGACTGACGCGGCCGACGGCTTTCTTGTCCCCCGGTTCGTAGTCGCGGGCATGACCGAGCATCCGCCCCGGCTCGTCTTCGACGACGACTGCGGGTTCTGCACGTGGTGTGCGCACTTCGCCGAGCGTCACGGCGACGTCGAAATCGTGGGGTTCTCCGAGCTCTCCCCCGACCAGCTCGCGCGCCTCCCCGCCGACTACGAGCGCTCCGCGCACCTGCTCACCGACGACGCCGTCTACTCTGCGGGCGCTGCCATCGAGCACACGCTCGCCCACGACTTCCCGGTGCTCGCGCCGGTCTTCGGCGCGCTCCGCGAGGTGCCGGGCTACGTGGAACTCCGCGAGCACCTCTACCGCTGGGGCGCGGACAACCGCGACCTCCTCGGGAAAATCGTCCGCGACGAGCCGCCCGCCCGCCAGTAGTCAGTCCGCGGCCTTCGGCTGGACCAGCGACTGCGTGAAGTTCTCGAACAGCCGCTTCGCCTCGCAGGCCGCGGCGTAGTTCTCCGGCGTGATGCCGTCTAACACGTCCTGTTTGCGCTCGTCGGCGAGGTCGTCCTTCCGCGCGGTGACGTCCGCGGCGGTCTCGGTGTCGTACTCGGGGTGGAACTGCACGCCCACCGACTCGCCGAGCCGGAACGCGTGGACGCCGTAGTCGTTCTCCGCGAGCAGCTGCGCGCCCGGCGGCAGTTCCACGACCGCGTCCGAGTGCGTGGTGAACGCGGTGAACGTCTCGTCGATGCCGTCGAACAGCGGGTCGTCGGCGACGCGCTCGACGCTCCGGTAGCCGATTTCGTACTCGCCCATGTCGTCGACGCGCCCGCCCAGCGCCGCCGCGACGACCTGGTGGCCGAAACAGACCCCGAGGACGGGGACGCCCGCGTCGTGGCAGTCCGCGACGTGCGCCACGAGCGGGTCAATCCAGTCCTCGTCCCAGTACACCGACGACCGCGACCCCGTGACCACCACACCGTCGTAGTCGTGGCTGTCGGGGAGGTCGCCGTCGGCGGCGTGGAACTCCACGAGCTCCGCGTCGAGCTCGCGGCGGAAGTTCCGCGTCGTGTTCGTGGGGTCGTGGGCCGCGTTCAGTAACGCGACGCGTGGCCGACTCATGGTCGTTGGAAGTCGTCCGCGGTCAAAAGGCGTTTCGGCGCTCACACGTCCTGTCGCGACGTCGGAGACGGGGATGACAGGCCGTCTCCGCCTCTCCCGTCGACGCTTGGACTGTGCTATTCGCTGCGTGGTAACAACTAACGCGCTAGAACATAACTCTACGGAACGGCGCAAACGTTCGGGGCGTCTCCGAACCACCTTTGGTGGGCTCGCCCCCTCCTCGAAGGTAGGATGCGCGCCATCAAGGACAGCGTTCACGACTGGGTGGAGGTCGACGGCGTCGCCGAAGCCCTGCTGGACACGCCCGCCGTCCAGCGCCTGCGCCACATCAAGCAGCTCTCGACGATTCGGCTCGTCTACCCCTCCGCGAACCACACGCGCTTCGAGCACTCGCTTGGCGTCTACCACCTCGCGGACCGCGCGCTCGCCCACCTCGACGTCACCGGCGCGCGCGCCGACACCGTGCGCGCCGCCGCGCTCCTCCACGACGTCGGCCACGGCCCCTACGGCCACCAGACCGAGGGCATCATCCAGCGCCACCTCGGCCGTCACCACGACGACGTCGCCCACCTCCTCGTGGACGGCGATATTGGGGCTGTACTCCGCGACCACGGCCTCGACCCCGAGCGAGTCGCCGCCACCGTCCGCGGCGACGGCAAACTCGGCCAGTTGGTCGCCGGGGAGCTAGACGTGGACCGGATGGACTACCTCGTGCGGGACGCCCACCACACCGGCGTCCCCTACGGCACCATCGACTACGGCCGGCTGCTGCGCGCGCTCACGTTCCGCGGCGACGACCTCGTGCTCGCCGAGGGCAACGTCGCCACCGCGGAATCGCTGCTTGTCGGGCGCGCGCTGATGAACGCGACCGTCTACCGCCACCACGTCTCCCGCATCGCCGGGACGATGCTGGACCGCGCGGGCGAGCGCCTCCTCGACGCGGCCGCCATCGACGCCGAGGCGTTCGCGCGCATGACCGACGCCGAACTCCTGGGCGCGCTCCGCGAGCACGACGCCACCGCCGACGCCGCTCGCCGCATCACCGAACGCGATCTCTACAAGCGCGCCGTCTGGGCCGAACGCGGTGCCGTCCCCGGCGACGTCGTGGACGCCGACTACGAGACCGTCCGCGCGTTCGAGCGCGAGATTGCCGACACCGCCGGCGTCCCCGACGGCGAGGTCTTCGTGGACAACCCCGGCCACCCGTCGATGCCCGAGTCCTCCGCGCGCGTCGTCGTCGGCGACGAACTCCGCCCGCTCGACCAGCAGTCCCCGCTCGTGCAGGGCCTGCAGGAGTCCCAGCGCGTCCAGTGGCGCTTCGGCGTCTACGCGCCCGACGAACACGTCCCCGAGGTCGCCGCGGCCGCCGAGCGCGTGCTCGGCCTCGACGACGTCGGCGACACCACCGAACAGTAGTCAGGCCTCGTAGAGGTCCGTCGAGAGGTAGCGCTCGCCGCCGTCCGGGAGCACGGCGACGGTCACCTCCTCGGGGTGCTCGCGGGCGTACTCGGCGGCCGCCGCGACCGCCGCGCCCGCGGAGATGCCCACGAGCAGGCCTTCCTCGCGGGCGACGCGCCTGGCCGCTTCCTTCGCTTCCTCGTTCCCGACGCCCCGTACTTCGTCCACGACGTCCGTGTCCAGCACGTCCGGGAGGAAGCCCGGCCCGATGCCCTGAATGTCGTGGCTGGCGCTGCTGCGCTCGGAGAGCGTCGGCGACGCCGCCGGTTCGACGCCGACCATCGTCACGTCCGCGTCCGCGTCCTCGGTGAGGTAGCGGCCGACGCCCGTGATGGTGCCGCCGGTGCCGACGCCCGCGACCACTGCATCGACCGCGCCGTCGGTCTTCTCGTAGATTTCCGCGCCGGTCGTCCGGCGGTGCGCGCGGGCGTTCGCGGGGTTCTCGAACTGCCGCGCGAGTATCGCGTTCTCGTGCTCGTCAGCGAGTTCCGCGGCGCGCTCGTTCGCGCCGCCCATCCCCTCGTCGGCGGGCGTGAGTTCGAGGTCCGCGCCGAGCGCGGACAGGAGCGCGCGCCGCTCCTCGGACATCGACGCCGGCATCGTCAACACGCAGTCGTAGTCCCGCGCGGCCGCGACCGACGCCAGCCCGATGCCCGTGTTCCCGCTGGTCGAGGCCACCACGGTCCCGCCGGGTTCGAGGTCGCCGGCGGCCTCGGCGTCGTCGAGCATCTCGCGGGCGATGCGGTCTTTCACCGAGTACGGGTTCGCGGACTCGACCTTCCCGAGGAGGTTCTGTGCGAACGCGTCCAGTTGCAGCAGCGGCGTCTCGCCGATTAGTTCGCCGACCGACGATGCCACGTCGCCGTCTTCGAGTGTCGTCTGTGCCTGCATCCTCTGGGCCTACCACCGCCGCCAGAAAGAGCCGTCCGCCGAAGACGTTCGCTACGCGCTCGCGACTTCCCGCAGAACCTCGGGCGCGGCCTCCAGCGCCTCGTCGAGCTTCTCGGCGTCGGGGCCGCCGCCCTGCGCGAAGTCCGGCGGACCGCCGCCGCCGCCGCCGACCATGCTCGCGAGCTCGCCGACGACTTCGCCGGCGTTCACCGGCGCGCCGTCCGGCACCGCGACGACGAACTGCGCGCCGTCGGCCCCGGAGCCGACGACCGCTATCTTGCCCTCGTCCACGAGCGCGTTCGCGGTCGCCTGTAGCTCGTCCATGTCGCCGTCGAGGCGCTGCACGACCGCCGTGACGTCACCGACTTCCACTTCTTCGCCGTCGCCGCCGCCGGAGGCGCGGGCCTCGGCGACCTGCTCTTTGAGGTCCTCGATGGTCTTCCCGCGCTCCTTCCACTCCGTGAAGAACCGCTCGGCGGTCTCCGGCACCTCCGAGGGCGCCACGTCGAACGTCTCCGCGGTCGCCAGCAGGTCGTCTTCGAGATCCTGGACGTGCTCGACGGCGGCCTCGCCCGCGGCGAACGTCAGCCGCTCGACGCCGTCCTGCACGCGCTCGGTGTTCAGCAGCTTGATGGCGCCGATTTCGCCCGTGCGGTTGACGTGCGTCCCGCCGCAGGCCTGCACGTCCTCGCCGACGTGAATCAGGCGGATGTTCTCCCCGGCGGGAATCCCGCCCTGGTAGAGGTCGAACCCGTACTTCTCCTCGGCCTCGTGGCGGTGGGGCCACTCGCGCTGGACGCTCGTGTTCTCGCGGACGACTTCGTTGGCGACGCGCTCGATGCGTTTCGCCGTCTCGCGGTCGATGCGCTCGTAGTGCCGGATGTCGATACGGGAGCTGTCGGTACCCTTCTGCGCGCCGGCCTGCCGGACGTGATCGCCGAGCACCCGGCGGGCGGCGTGGACGACCACGTGGGTCGCCGTGTGGTGGGCCATCAGGCGCTCGCGGCGCTCCATGTCTATCTGCCCGCGCACGAACTCGCCCTTCCCGGGGTCGTCGGTGGTGCGGTGCAGCACCACGTCGCCGCGCTTCTGGACGTCCACCACTTCGACGGACTGGTCGTCCGTCGAGAGCGTCCCGTGGTCGGCGGGCTGGCCGCCGCCCTCCGGGTAGAACATTGTCTGGTCGAGCACCACGTCGTACACCTCCTCGCCGTCTTCCTCGCGCTCGAAGACGTCGAGCACGACCGCCTCGAACTCCGAGCGGTAGGGGTCGTCGTAGTACAGCGGCTCCGTCTCCGGGAGGTCGTCGAGGCGCTCGTCCTCGCTGTCGTCGGTTTCCAGCGCCTCCGCGGAGTCGTGGCGCTCGGCGACCAGCGAGTAGAAGTCGTCGGGCGCGTCCACGGTCGCGCCGACCTCGCCGGCGATGTCCTCGACCATGTCCGGCTGGATGCCGTGGGAGTCGTACAGCTCGATGAGCTCGCTGGTCGGGATAGGTTCGCCGCGCTCGGCGTACTCCTCGGCGAGCTGGCGGACCTTCCGGCCGCCGCGCTCCAGCGTCTCGGCGTACTTCTCGACCTCCGAGCGGACGATGGAGCGGATGGTGTCGCGGTTCTCGTAGTCGAGGCGCTCGGCCTGCATGTCCACGAGCTCGTCCAGCGGCACGTCCGCGCCGACGTTGTCCACGAGGCGCTTCGTGCGCCGGAGGACCATGCGCGCGAGGTAGCCGGTGCCGACGTTCGACGGCACGATGCCGTCACCGAACATGTACGCCAGCGTCCGGGAGTGGTCCGCGATGGCGTAGATGTCCTCCAGCGGGCGCAGGAGGTCCAGCAGGCGCTGGGTCTCGACGCCGAGCTGGTCGGCGATGTTGTCCCGCGCCGCCTCGATATCCTCGGCCTCGTCGATGTCGAGGTGGCCCGCGAGCTTCGCCGCGCGGTGGACGAGCTGCTCCTCCTCCTCGGTGTGCTCGATGCCCGCCTGCGCTTTCAGGAACTCGATGGTCTCCGGGTAGATGGCCTCGTAGACGGTCGGGGTTCCCTGGCTCACCCACGTCCAGCGCTCCAGCCCGTAGCCGGTGTCCACGACGTACGTGTCCATCGGACTGTAACGGTTGCCGTCCTTCATCTCGTAGTCCCCGTCGGGGTCCTGCTCCATCGACATGAAGACCAGCGTCGCCAGCTCCGCGCCCTTGTAGATGACCTCGAAGGCGGGCCCGGCGTTGCCGCCGCCGACCCACGGGTCCTCGATGTACGTGACGTCCTGTGGGTCCACGCCCATGTCCACGAAGAACTCGTCGCAGTACTGGACCGTCTCGTTCTTCCAGTACACTTCGCCCTCGTAGGCGTACTCCTCGTCGGCGTCCTCGCGCGTGTTGAACGCGTGGTGGGCCATCATCTCGAACGCCATCGTGTGCCGGCCCGTCTTCCCGACGTTGTCGATGTCCTGCATCCGGATGCAGGGCTGGCTCACCGTGAGAGGGTTGGCGGGCGGCGGCGTCTGGCCGGAGGTCACCAGCGGCTGGAAGTCGTAGATGGAGGCCTGCGTCAACAGCACGTCATCACGCCACCGGTTCGCCGCGACCGGGTACGGGTCGATGCGCTCGTGGTCGTGGGCCTCGAAGAACGAGAGGAACCGCTCGCGCATCTCCTCTAAGGTGTACTCGTCGTCGAACCCGGGGTCGTCGATGAACTGGTAGTCCTCGCAGGGGGGTTCGCCGCACGTTTCGCGGTCCGGGTCGCGCGTCCAGAAGTGCGCCCCACACTCCGTGCACTCCCGTCGCTGGAAGTCCTCCTCCTCGAAGTAGTCGAGGCGGTACTCCGACTCGAGGTCGCTCATTACCAGTATTGTGGCCGACCGACGAGTAAAACAGTTCCGGGGCTGACTCGTGAGCCCCGAACTCGGTGATTTCGGGGCGAGCGATAGCCTTACGGCAACCGGCTGACAATAATGTTACCATGTCACAAGGCCGGTTCCCGCGGCGCGCCTTCCTCGGCGCGCTCGGCGCGGCTGCACCGCGCCCGCCGACGCCCCCGGCCCTCCCAGCCAACCACGGAGTCCCAGGCCCCGAATCTCGCTGACCGGCGACGCCAGCTGGTCGACGTACGGTTACACGCCGACGCACACCGGTCACAACCCGGCCGCCGGCGGCGTCGGCGGCGACCCGACGAAAGTCTGGGAGGGGTTCGTGGATGGCATCTACGCGCTCCGCGAGCCCGCGGTCGCGGGCGGCCGGCTGTTCGTCCTCACTGCCGACGACATCGTGGCCTACGACGACGCCGGCGACGAGGACTGGCGCGCGGCCAGCGACCGCACTCAGTTGACTGGGATGGCGTTCGGTGGCGGGACGCTGTACGTCGGCGGCGAACCGGTGTTCGCGCTCGACGCCGAAACGGGGGCCGTCCAGTTTGAACTCACCGAGGATGTCTTCCACCTCACGTACGGCGCGCCAATCGTTGTCGACGACGTGCTGTACGCCGGCATCTGCATCAAGGACGAGGCCGGCGCGATGTACGACAACTCCGTGCGCGCGTTCGTGTAGCCGGCGAGGCGGGCCGACTCCCTCAACGGCTAAACCGTGGGCGCCCCACTACCCGGACATGGGGCGCATGGTGGACGGCGAGTGGCGCACCGAGGAGGAGATGATAGCACACGGCGAGAGCGGCGAGTTCGAGCGCGAGGAGACGACGTTCCGCGACTGGGTGGGCGAGGACGTCCCCGCCGAGTCCGGGCGCTACCACCTCTACGTCTCCTACGCGTGCCCGTGGGCGCACCGCACGCTGGTCACGCGAGCGATCAAGGGCCTCGAAGACGCGGTCTCGGTGAGCGTCGTCGACCCCGTCCGGTTCGACCAGGGCTGGGAGTTCGACCCCGACAAGCCCGGAACCTCTCCCGACCACCTCTTCGGCTCGGATTATCTCCGGGAGGTGTACGCGCACGCCGACGCCGAGTACACGGGCCGCGTCACGGTGCCCGTCCTCTACGACACCGAGGAAGACACCATCGTGAACAACGAGAGCGAGGAGATAATGCGGATGCTCGACGTCGCCTTCAACGAGTACGCCACCCGGGACGTGGACCTCTACCCCGAGGGCTATCAGGACGAGGTCGACCGGCTCATCGAGGACATATACGACCCCATCAACAACGGCGTCTACCGCGCGGGGTTCGCGGACAGCCAGCGCGCGTACGACAACGCCGTCGACGACCTCTTCGAGGCGCTCGCGCACTACGACGACCTCCTCGCCGACCAGCGCTACCTCGCGGGCGACGTGCTCACGGAGGCCGACGTCGCGATGTTCACGACGCTGTACCGCTTCGACGAGGTCTACCACACGCATTTCAAGTGCAACCGCAAGCGCATCGTCGACTACGACAACCTCTGGCCGTACCTCCGCGAGCTCTGCCAGCTTCCCGGCGTCGCGGACACCCTGCACATGGACCACGTCAAGCAGCACTACTACCGCAGTCACGGCCACCTCAATCCAAAACGGCTCGTTCCCACCGGCCCGAATCCGGACTTCTTCGCGCCCTACGACCGCGACGAACTCCCGGGCGGCCCGCCCGCTGACCTGCAGGAGTAGCTACTCCTCGGCGTCGAAGTCGGGGCCGCCGCGCTCCTCGGCGGTGATGGCGACGCCCTTCTCGGCTCACTCGTGAATCTCTGTCGTCGGCCGCGCGCAGAATCTCGCTGGTGTCGTGGCCGCTGTCTTGGCCCACCTGAATCGCGTACCGCCGCCAGTAGGCCGACGTGTGGGAGACATCGTCGTGGTCCCTGTGGTCGTTCTGGAGGAACATCTCCGGGCCGTTCAGCGCGTAGTACAGAAACGCCATCGGCACGTCGTCCAGCGTCGAAACCGTCTCGATGACCTCCTCTTGGTACTCGGTGAGTCTTCCATACTCGCCGTGCGGACGCGACGAGCAGAGTCCTGTCGTTCGCGCCCGCGGTCTTACTCGTCGGCGTTCAGCGCGACCGACGCCAGCAGCGCTTCGAGCTGGACGCGCTCGTTGGCGCCCTCCGCGATGCGGTAGTCGGCCTCGCCGAGGCGGTCCAGCAGCCGGACCGCGGCCGCCTCCTTAACATCGAACTCCCAGACGGAGCGATGCACTTGATCGATGATGTCGCCGCCGGCGAGCCCCCGGTTCGAGATGAGGTCGTCGAGCGTCGAGCGCGCGGCCGTGAAGTCGCCGTCGATGGCCTCCGTCACCATGTCCTCGATTTCCTCGGGGCGCGCGGTCGCCGTGATGGCGAACACCGTCTCCTCGTCCACCACGTCGCCCGTCGCGGACGCCGCCTGCAGGGCGTTGATGGCGCGGCGCATGTCGCCGTCCGCGGCGTACACGAGCGCGTCGATGCCGTCCTCCGTGTATTCGAGGTCCTCGCGGGCCGCGAGGTCGCGGAGGTGCGCGGCGACTGCGTCGTCGTCGATGGGCGAGAACCGGAACACCGCACACCGCGACTGAATCGGGTCGATGATTTTCGAGGAGTAGTTACAGGAGAGGATGAAGCGGGTGTTCTCTGAGAACTGCTCCATCGTGCGGCGCAGCGCCGACTGGGCGTCGTCGGTGAGCGCGTCCGCCTCGTCGAGGAAGATGATGCGGTGGTCGTAGCCCCCGAACGACGTGCGCGCGAAGTCCTTGATGCGGTCCCGGACCACGTCGATGCCGCGCTCGTCGCTGGCGTTCAGTTCGAGGAAGTTGTCCTGCCAGTCGTCGCCGTAGATCTCCTTGGCGATGGCGATGCTGGCGGTGGTCTTCCCGGTGCCCGCGGGCCCCGCGAACAGGAGGTGCGGGAGGTCGTCGCGGTCGACGTAGCTCTGGAGGCGCTCGGTGATAGAGGGGTGCCCGACGACGTCTTCGAGGCGCTGTGGTCGGTACTTCTCCACCCAGATTTCCTGCCGACCGCCGGCGGCGTCTGCCATACCCACACTCAGGTCCCACCCGGCCTTAAAGGCCGCGAGACGGCGACCGGCCGGGGCGTCGCGCCCCGCCGGAGCCGCGCTACGCCCCCGGAATCGGCGGCTCACCCGCAGTAGAGTTAAGTTCGCGTCGGGTGACAGGTAGCGTATGCCCCGCACCCCCCGCCGCGCGCTCGCGTTCGCCCTCGTCGTGGCCCTCGCCGTCTCGACGTTCGCCGGGGTTGCCGCCGCCGACGACCGGGCCGGCGGCACCATCGTCGTCGAGGAAGGCCAGACCGTCACCGACGGCCTGCAAGCGACCGGCGGCACGGTCGTCGTCCGCGGCACCGTGCAGGGGGACCTCGAAGCGTTCGCCGGCAGCGTCGACGTCACCGAGACCGGCACCGTCACCGGTGACCTCGGCGGCGCCGCCGGGTCGATTCGCGTCGCCGGCACCGTTGAGGGCGGCGTCGACGCCGCCGCCGGGAGCATCCACGTCACCGAGACCGGCGTGGTCGGCGGGAACGTGACCGCGGGCGCGGGCTCGTTCACGCACGCCGGCACGGTCAACGGGTCGGTGCGGGTCGGCGCCGGCACCGTCACGCTGGCCTCGACCGCGTCGGTCGGCGGCGACTTCGTCTACGACGGCGAGTTCACGCGGGCCGACGGCGCCACCGTCGGCGGCGAGGTCCGCCACGACCCCGACCTCGGCTCGATGCAGGTCTCCGTCCTCCCTGATGTCGCGGGCTGGCTCGTGACGCTGTACTTCCTCGCGGTCACGCTGTTCGTCGGCGCGCTCCTGCTGGTCGCGCTCCCCGGCGTCTCCGCGACCGTCGCCGACGCCACCGCGACCGCGCCGCTGCGCACGCTCGGCGCGGGCTTCCTCACGCTCGTCGGCGCGCCGCTGGCGTTCGTCCTGCTGTTGTTCACCATTGTCGGCATCCCGGTCGCCGTCGTCGGAATGCTCCTCTACGCGCTCGTACTCGTGCTCTCGTACGTCTGGGGCGCGTACGCCGTCGGGTCGCGGCTACTCGGGCTCGCCGACCGCGAGAGCCGCTGGCTCGCGCTCGTCGCCGGTGTGCTCGCGGTCCACGTTGTCAGCTACGCGCCGTTCCTCGGCGCCCTCATCGAGTTCGTCGTCCTCCTGTTTGGGCTCGGCGGCCTCACCGTCGCCGGCTACCGGCACGTCCGCCGTCGGCGCCGGGACGACGACTCGGCCGCCTGACCGTCGCGACCGCGGCTCCTAAGGCCGCCCGTCGGCTACTATCGCTCATGCGCGTGACCGTCGAGGTGGTCGGCGAGGACACCCACGAGTTCGACGTGACCGACGAGACGTACGCCGACCTCCTCGAAGCAGTCGAGCTGAGCCCGCACGAGGTCTCGGTGATGGTCGACGGGACGCCGGTCCCCGAGGATCAGCCCGTCGACGCCGAGCACGTACGCGTGCTGCGGCTCATCCGGGGTGGGTAGCGTGCCGACGACGGGACCGCGCGGCGTGGTGGTGCGGCGGGCGTCGGCCCGCGACCACCTCGGCGTGATGCGCGTGCTCGACGGCGCGAACCTCGAACTCTCCGGTGACACCGCGCAGCGCCGCATCGACGCCGGCACGGTCGTCGTGGCGGACGACGACAACCGCATCGTCGGCGCGCTCGTAGCTAACCAGCGCAAAACAGGCGCCCACGTCGAAGCAATCGCCGTGCGCCGGCGGCGGCGCGCGGACGGCATCGGTACCGCGCTCGTCGAGCACGCCGCCGACGAGTGGACGCCGCTGACGGCGGACTTCGACCCGGACGTGAAGCCGTTCTACGAGTCGCTTGGCTTCGACTGCGAGAAGCGAGGCGAGCGCTACCGAGGAGTTCTAGACTAGCGGTTCGACGAGGTCGCGGCCCGCCGACAGCAGTGCTTCGACGCGCTCGGGGCTGTCGCCCTCCGCGTACACCCTCATCTTCGGCTCCGTGCCGGAGGGCCGGACGAGCAGCCACGAGCCGTCTTCGAGGAGGATTTTGAAGCCGTCCGTGTCGTTGACGCGCTCGACGGGGACGCCCGCCACCTCGTCGGGTAGGCGGTCTTCGAGTTCGTCGAGGACCGCACTCTTGCGGTCGTCCGGACAGTCCACGCTCACCTTGTCTTGGTGGATGTCGCCGAACTCGTCGGCGATGGCATCGAGGCGGTCGTCGAGGTCGCGCTCGCTGGCCGCGGCGGCCGCCAGCAGCGCCATCAGCACGCCGTCCTTCTCGCGGACGTGCCCGCGCATCGTGTACCCGCCGGACTCCTCGCCGCCGAACAGCGCGTCGTGCTCGCCCATCGCGTCGGCGACCCACTTGAAGCCGACCGGCGTCTCCACGACCCCGCAGTCGTGGGCGTCGGCGAGGCGGTCCACGAGGAACGTCGTCGAGACCGTGCGGACCGCCGGCCCGGTGTCGGCTTCGAGGAGGTAGTCGTACGCGAGCGCGTAGAACCGGTTCCCGTCGAGGACGCCGCGCTCGGGCGTGACGACGGCGACGCGGTCGGCGTCCCCGTCGTTGGCGACGCCGAAGTCAGCGTCGTGCTCGTCGACGGCGAGCGCGAGTCCCTGCAGGTTCGCCTCGTCCGGTTCCGGGGGCGTGCCGCCGAACTCGGGGTCGCGCTCGCAGCGCTCCCGAATCACCTCCGCGCCGGCGGCCTCCAGCAGGGCGTCGGTGACGCCGCGGCCGCTCCCGTGCATCGCGTCGTACACCACAGTCAGTCCGGAGAGGTCCGCGTCTATCAGGTCGCGGCAGTGCTCGGCGTGCGGCGTCACGAGGTCGGCCTCGCGGACCTCGCCCTGCCGCGCGCCCTCGACGGGCTCGCGGAGGTTCGCCTCGATGGCCTCCGTGACCGCTGGGAGCGCGGGCGCGCCGTCCTCGGGGATGAACTTCACGCCGTTGTACTCCGGTGGGTTGTGGGAGGCCGTGATGACCAGCGCGCCCGCGAGGTCGCGCTCTACGATGGCGTGCGCGACCAGCGGCGTCGGGCAGTCGCGCTCGGGGAGCAACACGTCGAAGCCGTTCGCCGCGAGTACGTCCGCGGCGTCCTCCGCGAACCCCGCCGACGTCTCGCGCGCGTCGTAGCCGACCGCGACCGTCTCGCCCGTGTGGCCCTCGCTGGCGAGGTAGTCCGCGGTAGCCTGTGCGACCGAGCGGACGCGCCCGCTCGTGAACACGTCCAGCGTCGCCCGCCAGCCGTCCGTCCCGAAGGAGATGGCGTCCATGCGCGGAGCGTCGCCGCGTCGCGTCAAAACCCCTGCGGTCCCCGCGGTCGGCGCGGCGAGCGCGACCACGTCGAGTTTTACCGGCCGTCGCCGAACCCGGACGCATGGAGTTCACACCGCTGGTCGTCGGCGTCACCGGCAGCCAACGCGCCACCAGCTACACGCGGCAGGCAATCGAGCACGCCCTCGACGCCGCCGAGCGCGCGGGCGCCGACACCGACCACATCGACCTCGGGACCGCCGACCTGCCGCTGTACGACCCCGACCGCGACCTCGCCGACGCGGGGGACGCCGAAGCGCTGCTCGAACGCGTGTGCGCCGCGGACGCCGTCGTCGTCGGGTCGCCGAACTACCACAGCAGCTACTCCTCGACGTTCCGGAACTTCCACGACTACTGCGGGTTCGACGAGTACACGGACACGCCCGTCGGCCTCGTCGTCGTCGCGGGCGGCGGAACCATCGCGTCGCCGCTGGACCACCTGCGCGTCACGATGCGGGGCGTCCACGCCGACGTGGTCGCCGAGCAGGTCGGCGTACGGAACGCCTCGCGGTACTTCGAGGGCGGCGCCCTCACCGACGACGACCTCGCACAGCGACTCGACGACCTCGCGAGCGCCGTCGTGGACGCCGCGTACCGCTGGGAGCTCGCCGACCGGGAGCCGCGGAACTGACTACGGCCACGGGTCGTCCTGCCCGGCGACGAGCCGCTCCTTCTGCGAGCGCGAGCGCTGTTTTAGCTCGTACTCGCGGCTCATCGCCGCGGACTTCGTCTCGAAGGACTCGACGTACTGGAGCGTGACGGGGGTGCGACCGCGCGTGTACTTCGCGCCGTCGCCGGCGTCGTGCTCGGCGACGCGGCGCTCGACGTCGGTCGTGTAGCCCGTGTAGTAGGTGCCATCGCTGCACTCCACCACGTAGACGTAGTGCACGCTCGCGACGACGTGCCGCGGCGAGGACTGCGTTTCGGTCAGGCCCGGCGGGCGCGGTCTTTCGACACTTCGGCGATGCCGACGTTCGCCGCACAGTTCGGGCACGCGTGGAGGCGACCGTCCTCGTCGGCGAACACGCGCGCGAAGTTCTCGGAGACGTGGGCGTCGCAGTGGTCACAGCGGGGCATTGTCGTGGTCTCTGGCGCGACGGCCAGTGTGTGTCAGTACGCCGCACACCGATAAGTGGGTTTTCCCAATTTCGAACAAAATTTCGCCAAACTCGAAGGAGAGTTCGCGCTTCGTGCTGGGTGCCCCGCCGCAGGCTCGTTCGGCCAGCGTTCAGTGGGCTCGCCCCCTGTAGGAAGGCGTGAGTGGCCGTTCTGACCGCATATTATGGGAAGCCTTATAAGGAGGCGAAGAAAAAACCAGGTCGTATGGCAGACCTCATCGTCAAGGCCGCTGTGAAGGAAGAACTCGACGACAAGAACGTTGCCTCCGACTTCTACGAGGCGCTCGACGAAGAAGTCTCCGAGCTCCTCGAAGACGCCGCGGCTCGCGCCGAGTCCAACGGTCGCAAGACCGTCCAGCCGCGCGACCTGTAACGAGGTTCGACCCTTTCCGTTTTTTGCGACGCCACGCCCCGTAGCTACGCGTCCGTCACTCGCACGCCATCCTCGGTCCCCACGTAGACAGCGTCCGCCAGCCCGACGAACAGCCCGTGTTCGACGACGCCCGGGAGTTCCGACAGCGACGCCGCCACTTCCTCGGGGTCGTCGATTTCCCCGAACGCGCAGTCCAGCACGAGGTTGCCGTTGTCCGTCACCACGGGGCCGTCCTTGCGTTCGGCGGCCCGCAGTTCCGGCCCCCCGCCGAGGGCGCGCACGCGCTTGGCGACGACCGGCCGCGCGTCCGGCAGCACTTCGACCGGAACCGGGTAGTCCAGCGCGTCCACCTCCTTCGAGGGGTCCGCGACGACGACGAAGCGGTCCGCGCTGGCGTCCACGTACTTCTCGCGGGCGTGCGCCGCGCCGCCGCCCTTCACGAGATTCCCGTCTGCCACCTGGTCGGCGCCGTCGATGGCGAGGTCCACCGACGCCTCCTCCAGCGTCGTCAGCGGAATCCCCGCGTCGATGGCGAGCTGTCGCGACTGATAGGACGTCGCCACGCCCGCCACGTCGAGGCCGCGCTCGCCGATGGCGCGAATCGCGTGCGCCGCCGTGCTCCCGGTGCCGAGCCCGACGACCATCCCGTCCTCGACCTCGTCGGCCGCCGCCTCGCCCGCGCGCCGCTTCGCCGCGTCGCCGCCGCCCGAGTTCTTCATACCCATACCGTGGACCACCCCCGAGGAAAAACCCACGCACCGACCGTAACCGGTGCCTGAACTCCGGTAAGCGGCGGATAACTACGGGAGTCGAGGGGAGACGACCGCACATGAGCGACGCCACCCTCACCGACTCACGGGACGCGCCTGCGATGCTCGTGCTCGCACCAGGCCTCTCCGGGGACGACGCGCGCGTCTGCACCCAGCGGGTCGCCGCCGCGGACGCCGCGCTCGTCGTCTCGCTTCGCCGGCCGCCCGAGGACTGGCGGGCCGCCCGCGACGGCGCCCTCCCGCCGACGTGCTTCGTCACCGCCGAACCCAACGGCGACGCCGCGAACGCCGTCGCCGACCCCGGTGACCTCACCGGCCTCGGTATCGCGGTCTCCGAGCGCCTCGGCGACCTCCCGGAGGACGCCGAGCCCGCCGTCTGCGTGGACTCGCTGACGACGCTGCTCCAGTACGCCGACACGGAGCGCGCCTACCGCTTCCTGCAGGTGCTGTGCGGTCGCGTGCGCGCCGCCGGCGGCACCGTCCACGTGCACGCCGACCCCGCGGCGCACGACGAGCGCGAACTGGACCGGCTCGCCGGGCTGTTCGACGGCGTGCGGTCGGTCGAGAACTGAGCTACAGCCGCTCCTTGACGGCCTCGGGGTCGTGGGTGAGCCGCAGGGTCCGCGAGCGCCCGCGCCCGTCGAGCTGCTCGTACTCGGCGTCGATGAGCCCGAGCTTGTCGAGCTTGTTCACGATCTCCGTGTACCGCGTGTACCCGAGGTCGGTGCGGTCGTTGAACGCGTCGTAGACGTCGCCGGCCTGCTCGCCGTCGCAGTCCGCGACCGTCTCCACGAGCGTCCGCTCCGTCTCCGAGAGCGCGCGCAGGCTCCGCGAGAGGTGGATGTTCTTGGCCTTCTCGGAGACGGCCTCCACGTCCTCCAGTTCGACGGTGGTGCTGGCGCGCGACTCGGCGTGCAGGCCCGCGCGCCGCAGCAAGTCGATGCCCACGCGCAGGTCGCCGGCCTCGTCCGTGAGTTCGGCGACGCGGTCCAGCACCGTCGTCGGCACCGCGTCTTCCCGGAAGCCGACCTCGACGCGGTCCCGGAGGATGTCCGTGATTTCGCCCCGGTCGTAGGACGCGAAGTACGCCTCCTCCGGCCGGAACACCGACTGCACGCGGCCGTCGAGGTTCTCGATGACGTCCAAGTCGAGGTCCGAGGACACCACGATGACGCCGACCTTCGCGCCCGAGTGGGTCTCGTGGGCGCGCAGCAGCGAGTACAGCGTGTCGGAGGCCTCGTCCTCGTAGAAGAGGTAGTTCACGTCGTCGAGGGCCACCACCAGCACCTCGTCGTCGTCGGCGATGCGCTCGGCGACCTGCCCGAACAGCTTCTTGAACGAAATCCCGGAGGAGGGGGGCTCGTAGTCGAAAATCTCCTCGAAGATGCGGGAGAACACCGCGTACCGCGTGGAGTCCACCTGACAGTTCACGCGCACCGTGCGGACGCCGTGCTGGCCGCCCAGCTCCCCGAACAGCTTCTGGACCGCGGTCGTCTTCCCGGTGCCCGGCGGCCCCCGCACCATCACGTTCAGCGGGCGGTTGCCCCGGACCGCGGGGCGGAGCGCGTACTGCAGCGTCTGGAGCTGGGACTCGCGGTGCTGGAAGACCTCCGGGACGTAGTCGATTTCGAGGACGTGTTCGTCCCGGAACACGGATTCGTCCCACCCCAGCATCCCCTCCTCGGGGTCGTCGTCCATCACTTTCACCACGCTCGGGCAACCACTTAACCCTTCGCCACAGAACCGGCGTTCGCCGCCGAGAACCCGCGAACCAGCGGATTCCGCTCAGAACTTCCCGAGCAGTCGGTCGTAGAACGACCCCGCGGACGCGCCGTCTCCGCCCGTCCCGTCGCCCTCGGTCGCTAACTTCTCCACGATGAGTTCCGGGGTCGAGCGCGCGAGGTGGTCTTTCACGGGGGAGCGCTCGACGACCAGTTCGCCGTCCTCCAGCCCCCGCGCGCGGATGCCGTCCACGGTCACGTCGAACCCGCACTGGTCGCGAATCTCACCCGCGAGGTGGGAGACGAACACGCCGGAGGCGCCGGCTTCGTGGAGTTCTTCGAGGATGCCCGCGACGATTTTCGCCGACGCGCCCGGCTCCGTGATGGACTCCAGTTCGTCCACGAGCACGAGCTTGCGCGCCGCGCCCTCGGTGAGCCCTGCGAAGTCCCGGAGCGTCGCCTCGAACGCGCCCGCGTCAAGCGTCCCCTGTGACTTCGCGTAGTAGTGCAGTTCCTCGACTTCGGGGACGCGGGCGGACTCGGCGGGCACCGGGAGGCCCATGTGCGCGAGCACGACCACGACCGCCACGAGGTCGAGCGTGCTCGTCTTCCCGCCGGAGTTCACGCCCGACAGGAGCGCCACGCCGTCCACGCCGTAATCCACGGGCTCGACCGCCTCGAAGGCGACGTCCAGAATCGGCGAGCGCCCGCCCTCGATGGCGAACCCGCGGCCGCCGCGCTCGGCGAGCACGCAGTCGAAGTCGTCGGCGAACCGCGCGACCGCCAGCTCCACGTCCAGTTCGAGCGCGCGCTCCACGAGTTCGCGCGTCGGCTCCCGGAGGTCCGCCAGCGTCGCCGCCAGCTCGCGCTTGCGCTCGGCGCTCCGGCGGTCGCGGGCCGCGGTGAGCTCCTCGCGCAGTCGCGAGACGGCCTCCGGGTCGTGGTCGACGGGGAACGTCGGCGAGTCGCCGAACGCCTGCTCGGCGATGCTGGCCTCCCCGTCGCGCAACGCCAGCGCGTCCACGAGGTGGTCGCGCGCGGCGTCCACCGCCTCGGCGTACTCGTCGGCGAGCTCCCGCGAGAGCAGGCTGTCCACGCCCGCGCCGCGCTCCACGAGGCTCAGGAGGTCCGACCCCTCGATAGTGACGTCCTGCTCCTGGATGACCTCCCGGAGGTGGTCGTTCGCCACCGACTCGGCGGTGGAGACGGCCGCGTCGAGGTCGTCCACCGCCGTCGAGAGCCGGTCGAGTTCGTCGTCGCCCGTGACCGACCCCTCCGAGTCGAGTTGCGTGAGCGCCGCGTCCAGTTCGTCGAGGTCCACGTCCGTTTCGAGGCCGGCGGCCTCGTGGACGGCGACCGCGGCGCGGATGCGGTCGCGGTTCGTCGCGAAGAAGGAGAGCACGCGCTCGGGGACGACCTCCTCCGGGCGCTCCAGCGCGTCGGGTTCCACGCGCACGTCGCCGTCCACTTCGACGCCCGTGAACGCCTCGTCGAGCGCCACGACCGTCGAGTAGCCGCGCGCGAGGTCCGCGAGCCCGCGGGCGTCCTCGACGACCTCCACGGACAGCTCGGGGAACGCGTCCTGCGCGGCGCTGTACGTCTCCGCGTCGGTCGTTGCGAGACACCGGTCCCGGACCGCCAGCCCCTCAGCGCGCGACAGCGGCGCGACGCCGTCCAGCGCGTCCAGCACCGCGGGGTCGGGGTCGCGTTCCATCGCCGCCTCCGCGAACTCGTTGACCTCCGCGATGCGGGACTCGGCGGCGCTCGGGTAGAACGTCCGCAGGCGCTGGCTCGCGTAGTCGGTCACCGCGCGCTCCTGCAGCAGCGCGAGCACGCGCTCGTACACCTCGCCGGCGCGGTCCGTCGCCAGGAACCCGCCGGGGTCGTCGTGGCGCGCGCGAATCGCGCCGCGGACGATGCGCGCGGCCCGCCCGTCAGTGACCCCCGGTGCCCGCGCGACCGCCGCCACGTCCCCGCGCCGTAGTGCGTCCTCGGGGTCGTCGAGCGACCGCAGCGACTCCGCGGTCTTCGCGCCCACGCCCGGAATCGCCTCTAACTCCATCGCCGTGGGGTACGTGGCTCACACGTAATAAGGTCTTACGCGAATCGCGGATGTTCCTAACGGAACCACCGCCGACGAGCATCCGCGAGCGCCGCGAGGCGCGAGCGGTTCACTCCACGAGTGAGCGAAGCGAACGAGTGGAGGCCGACGACTGAGGGACGCGAAGCGGACCGAAGGAGGAGTGCTTTTTCCGCAAGTTTTTGCCGAGTGGGGCGCGCTTTGCGCGCCCCACGCAGCGCAAAAAGTGCGTTTAGTTGCCCGTCCACCGCAGCAGCGCGAGCGTCCCTTCGAAGAGCGCAATCATGGTGAGCGCGACGATGATGGGGACGACACCAGTGGGGTCGATGGCGCCGAACGTGAACGAGATGCCGGCGAACGCCGCCCAGAAGAGGAGGCGGCGGTCTTCGAGCCACTGGCGGGTGGTGACGCCGAGCATGATGGCGAGCATCATAAAGAGTGGAATCTGGAACACCACCGCGAGGTAGCCCATCACCATGAGGATGAGGTTGAACGTGGAGCCGAGCGCGAACGCGACGTCCGCCGTCCCCTCGGTGTAGCCCTGGAAGTAGTCCATCGTGTACGGGAGCACGAGCAGGTACGCGAACAGGACGCCGAGCACGGCGAGGACGAGGCTGGTGGGGACGGCGGCGAGGTAGTAGCGGCGCTCGTGCTTGTAGAGGCCGGGGCGCATGAACGCGTACGACTCGTAGACGAACACGGGGAGCGCGATGACCAGGCCCGCGAGGCTGGCGACTTTCACTTGCGTGATGACGAGTTCGAGGGGCTGGTAGACGCGGGGGTCTACGGCCTCGCCGCCGGGGAGGACGTAGTTCCAGATGGTCGTGATGAGGCCCTCGGTGAGCGGGAAGACGGCGACGCTGACGAGCGCGGCGATGGCGATGACGATGGCGAGGCGCTTGACCATCTCCTCGACGTGGACGGCCAGCGGCTCCTCGACGTCGGACTCGGGCGCGTCGAGGCCGATGCCGTCGTCCGGCGGCGCCGGGTTCTCTTCGGCGTCGACGACGGAGTTCTCGCGGGGGTCGAGGGCGGCGTCCTCGTCGGGGTCGTCGGCCTGGTGCTCCTCGTCGGCGAGCAGTTCGGGTTCGCCGCCGGAGGCGGGGTCGGCGCTCCCGCCGGCGGCGGCGATGGCGTCCTCGTCCCAGTCCCACTCGTCGCCGTCGTCGGGCTCGACGCGCTCGACGGCGGGCGTGAGATCGCGCCACTCGTCGTCCCGGGTGACCCGCGGGCCCGCGGTGCCGGCGGCGTCGTCGACCCGGCGGACTGCGGGCGTGAGGTCGTCCCACTCGCGCCCGCGGTCCGCGCCGTCGGCGGGACGGACGGCTGGCGCGAGCCCCTCCCAGTCGTGGTTGCGGTCGCGCCCGCCGTCCGGTTCCTCGGCCATTCGTGTCCGTGCTTTGGCGACGGGGGCGTTATAGGCTTTCTTTTGGGCGCGGACGGGAAGATTGATAATTACGAGTGGGTTAGCCCGACCCAATGAGTAGCTCCGGCTCGGGCCCGATAGACCCCAGTACGGCCCGCACCATCGAGTCCGGCCGGCAGACCCTCGGCGTGATGCTTCGCACGGCCCAGTCGAAGCTCCAGCACGTCTTCATCGCGTTCGTCGTCGGGCTCGTCGGCGGCATCATGGCGATGCGGCTGTACGTCTGGCCGAAGTTCGAGAACGACCTCCTCGTGGACACCGCGAACGTCATCGCGCAGACGCCGTTCGACGTCATCCTGATGCAGGTGAAAATCGGGCTGTTCGCCGGGGCGGCGTGCGCGATTCCCGTCCTCCTCTACCACGCCCGCGACCCGCTCGTGGAGCGCGAAATCATCCCCGACGTCTCCGTCTCCCGGGTCAACGTCGCGGCCGTCGTCCTCATCTGCATCGGGCTGGCGTCCGCGGGCGTCGCGTACGCCTACTTCCTGTTCTTCCCGCTGATGTTCGACTTCCTCGCGGGCAACGCCGTCGGCGCGGGGCTGGCGCCGAAGTACTCCATCGTGAAGTGGACGGAGTTCATCCTCTTCCTCGCGCTCTCGTTCGCGCTGGCGGCCCAGCTCCCGCTGGCGGTGTCGGCGTTCTCGTACTCCGGTATCATCCCCTACGAGACGTTCCGCGACAAGTGGAAGTACGCGGTCGTCGGCATCTTCGCGTTCGGCGCGTTCTTCTCGCCGCCGGACCCGTTCACCCAGGTCCTGTGGGCGTCCCCGCTCATCATGCTGTACGGGCTGTCGCTGTACTGCGCGAAGATCGTCGTGACGATGAAGCGCGGCCGCGAGCACGTCGACGTCCGGGGCGTGTTCCGCGAGCGCTGGAACCGCGTGCTCGGCGTCGGCGTCCTCGGGTTCGCCGCGGGCTACGCGGCTGGCCAGTACGGCGGCGTCGCGGCCTTCAACGGCTTCCTGGAGTTCATCGGGTCGCGGGTGCGCGTGCCGACCGTCAGCGACGCGCTCGGCGTCGACCCCGCGACCGGCTACCTGCTGTTGGGCGCGGCGTTCGCGGTCCTCGCGCTCGTCGCGGCGGGGCTGTACTACACGTACGTCGCCATCGACCGCGCCGCCCAGCAGGTCGCCCGGTCCCGGCTCGGCCAGCCCGAGAACCCCGGCGACATCGACCTCGACGAACTCGACGCAGAGGGCGTGCTGGCGGCGCCGCCGGAAGCGTTCGCGTCGCTGACCGAGGACGAGGCGCTCTCGACGGCCAACCGCGCGCTCGAAGCCGGCGACGACGAGAAGGCCCAGGCGGTCCTCGACCGCTTCGACGAGGTCCACGCCGACCTCGACGAGGAGGCCGTCGAGGAGCAGGCCGCCGAGGAGGAGGAATCGAACACCGTCCAGAGCACGGCCGCGGGGATGATGGACGCGTTCACCGAGGAGGAGACCACGGAGGACGACATCGGCGGCTACTACTACGACATCCGGTTCGTCTTCGACACCCTGCGCTCGCGGGCGTTCCGCATCGTCGGGACGTTCATGGCGCTGATGGTCGGCATCTTCGGGTGGCTCTACTACGGCGGGTTCCGGGAGCTCCGGGACAACTTCATCGCGCGCATCCCGGCGGACGTCCGGCCGCTGGCGACCGGCGGCGAGTGGCCCATCACGCTCCACCCCGTCGAGGCGCTCGTCTTCCAGGTGAAGATTTCCGTCGTGCTGGCCGCCATCGGCACGCTCCCCGTCATCGTCTACTACGTGTGGCCCGCGCTCTCGGACCGCGGCTGGGTGACCGGCGACCGCCGCGTCATCGCCGTCTGGGCCGGCGGAATCGTCGGCGGGCTCGCGGTCGGGAGCTACCTCGGGTACTCGTTCGTCGCGCCCGAGGTCATCTCGTTCCTCGTCTACGACGCGCTCGAAGCCGAGATGATAATCAGCTTCACCGTCAGCACGTTCGCTTGGATGGTGTTCCTGCTGACCGTGGGCATCGGCATCCTCGTGGACATCCCGGTGACGATGGTGCTGTTCCACGCCGGCGGCATCGTCTCCTACGAGACGATGCGGCGGCGCTGGCGCGTCCCGGTCATCAGCGCGTTCGCGTTCAGCGCGCTCGTCACGCCCGACAGCCTCTACACGATGCTGCTCGTCGCGTTGCCCATCGCCGTCATGTACCTCGTCGGGCTCGCCATCCTCGCCGTCGTGACGCTGGGCGGGCGCCGCGGCGGGAGCGCCTCGACACGAACGGCTTAAGATATTCCCGCGGTATTCTCGCGGTATGCCCAAGATAAGCGTCGAGATTCCCGAGGAGCTGCTCTCGGACCTCGACGACCACGTCGGCGACGACGGCAAGTACGTGAACCGCAGCGACGCCGTCCGCGCGTCCGTCCGGAAGAACCTCGACATCCTCGACGAAATCGACGAACGCCACGGGAGGCTCGACGACGATGCGGAGTGAGGACCGCCTCGTCGCCGGGCAGGTCGCGCTCGTCGGCCTGTTCGTCACCGCGCTGGTGACCGCCCAGCTCACCGCGTCGAAACTGCTGTTGTTCCAGATTCCGTTCTCGCTGCCGGTCACGGGGTCGTCGCTGGTGATGCCGGGCGCGGCGCTGGCGTACGCGCTGACCTTCTTCGCGTCGGACTGCTACTCGGAGCTGTACGGCCGCCGCGCCGCGCAGGTGCTGGTGAACGTCGGGTTCGCGATGACGCTCGTGATGCTCGCGCTCGTCTACACCACCATCGAGGCGCCCATCGCGCCGTTCTCCGGCGTCGGCCAGTCCGAGTTCGCGGGCGTCCTCTGGTCGAGCGCGAACGTCGTCGCGGGCAGCCTGCTGGCGTACGTCATCAGTCAGAACTGGGACGTGCTCGCGTTCCACGCCATCCGCGAGCGCACCGACGGCGCCTACCTCTGGCTGCGAAACGTCGGCTCCACGGCCACCAGCCAAATCATCGACACCGTCATCTTCGTCACCGTCGCGTTCTGGGCGGCGCCGCAGGTGCTCGGCGTCGGCCCCGTCTACGGGCAGGAACAGATTCTCTCGCTCATCGTCGGCCAGTACGCCCTCAAGCTCGCCATCGCCGTCGCGGACACGCCGTTCGTCTACGGCGTCCGGCGGCTGCTCGCTGACCGCTAGTCGCGGCGCTCGGCGAACCCGAAGTTCGGCTTCACGTCCGTCACCTCGACCTCGATAGTCTCGCCCTCGTCGGCGTCCGGCACGAACAGCGTGTACCCCTCGACCTTCGCGACGCCGTCGCCCTCGTTGCCCTCGTTGACGATTTCGACCTCGATGGTGTCGCCTTTCTCGATTGGCGCGTTCACGCGGTTCTTCGCGACCACGTACAGCTCCGAGGAGGAGTCCCGGGAGGCGTCCGGCGTGTACGTCCGCGTGAACGCGAACTCCTCCTCGACGTCCGCGAGGTAGTCCTGGAAGTCCTGGCCGTCGAAGACCTTCGCGACGAAGTGCCCGCCGTCGTTCAGTAGTTCGCGGGCGGTGTCCAGCGCCATCCGCGCGAGGTGGACGGAGCGCGCGTGGTCGAGGTTGTACTCGCCGGTCATGTTCGGCGCCATGTCCGAGATGACGACGTCGACGCCGCCCGGCGCGGCGCGCTCGATGTCCTCGCGGGTGTCCGCCTCGGTCATGTCGCCCTTGATGGTCTGGACGCCCGCCTCGGCGTCCTCTATCTCGTCGATGCGCTGGAAGTCCACGCCGACGACCTTCCCGCGCGCGCCGGTCTCCTCGGCGGCGACCTGCAGCCAGCCGCCCGGCGCCGCGCCGAGGTCCACGACCGTCGCGCCGCCGAACAGGACGTCGAACTCGTCGTCTATCTGCTGGAGCTTGTACGCCGCCCGCGTCCGGTAGCCCTCCTGCTTGGACTTGTTGTAGTAGTGGTCTTTCCCGTTCCCCATGGTTAGTTACCAGAAGTAGGGCGGCCGGACTGAAAACCACGTCGCTGTGGACGCTACGCGACGTCGGCGCGAAAAACCGCAGGAGAGCCGCCCGCAGTCGCTCGCGGCAGCCGACCGTTAGCTCGCCGACGCGGCCGTCGTGGAGTCCAGCGTAATCGTCTCGCCGTCCGCGGTGACCGTCACCTCGGTGTCGAGGCTCGCGTCCTCGGGCACCGCGAACGTCAGTTCGCCGTCCGCGTTCGTCTCGCCGACGACCTCGCTGTCCACGGCGACCTCGGCGTCCTCGACGGGGTCGCCGTCGCCGTCGGTCACGAGAACGCTGGCGTTCTCGCCGGGCGCGAGACTGCCGTCGAGGACCGCGCCGAGTTCGACCTCGCTGTCGGCGTCGTCGCTGTCGTCGTCACCTTCGGACTCTCCGAGTTCGAACTCCAGTTCAGCCTCGGTTTCGCCGTACGCGCTGTCCTCGCTCGTCGAGGCTTCGAGTTCGAACTCCTCGGCGTCGGCTGGCACCTGCACGGTCGCGGTGCCGTCGGCGTCGGTTGTCACCGTCACGTCGCCGGCTTCGACGGTGGCGTTCTCGACGGGCTCGCCGTCCTGTGTGACCTGCACGGTGGCGTTCTCGCCGGCGGTCACGTTCCCGACGAAGTTCGCTTCGAGTTCGGCCTCGTCGTCGTCCACGCGCTCGATGGGGACGTCGGTGCCGGACTCGCTGGCGACCGGTTTCAGGATGTACTTCCCGCTGTTGCCCGCCTCGAACACCGTGATGTCGAAGACGAACTCGACGTCACCGCTCGCGTTCACGGTGAAGTCCTCGTTGAGGTGGAGCTTCTGACTCGGGAGCTTCACGTTCACCTGCTCGCCGGTCTTCAGCGTCCCCTCGACCTCGCCGACGTGCACGAACACCTTCTCGTACTCGCCCGCGGGGACGCTTATGTTCCCGAGTAGGGTCGCGTTCGCGCCCTGCAACTCGGTCAGGTCGACGACCCGCGAGTCGACGTCCCGCTCGACCCACTCGGTGTCGCCCTCGCCGTCCTCGTCGAACTCGATCTCCAGTTCGGCTTCGGCCTCGCCGTACTCGCTGTCCTCGTCGGTGCTGACCGAGGCGCCGAACTCCTCGGCGTCGGCGGGCACCTGCACGGTCGCGGTGCCGTTGGCGTCGGTCGTCACCGTCGCCTCGCTGTCGCCGACTTCGACGGTGGCGTTCTCGACGGGCTCGCCGTCGTAGGTCACGAGCACGGTGGCGTTCTCGCCGGCGGTCACGTTCCCGACGACGCTGACCGCGAGCCCGTTCTCGCTCTCGGACTCGACGTCGGCATCACCGGACGCGTTCGCCGCCGCGGTCTGCGCGAACCCGACGCTCGTCACGGTCACGTTCAGGTGCTCGAACTGGCTGATGGCGTTCTGTTCGTCGCTCACGTAGAACTGGACGGTCCCGTTCTCGCTGTCGGCCGTCTGTTCCCCGTTCGGGCCCGCGATGCCGCCGGCGCATCCGGCGAGCACCACGAGCACTGCGACGAGGAGGCTGGCTGCGGTGCGTCTCATGTGCGTTCGACCCCACGGGCCACACGCACCTAAAGGGACCAAGCCGTGAACCCGGTCAACCGCCGGATTAACCCGGATTAACCCGGGTTAACGACGGCCGCTCGCCGCGGCGCGCCGGCCGCGCTCGCGACCCCGTCGCCGTCCCGCGATTCACGCGCGCACGCGGAACGTGGGGCTTTTTAGTCCCTGATTGCGTAGCAGTTCGCATATGTTCAAGGCGATTGTGAGCGCCGACACGCTCCGGGAAACGCTTGACTCCGTGAGCGTGCTGGTGGACGAATGCAAGATCCACCTCGACGAAGACGGCCTCTCCATCCGCGCTGTCGACCCCGCGAACGTCGGCATGGTCGACCTCGACCTCGGGGCGGCCGCGTTCGAATCCTACGAAGCCGACGGCGGCATCATCGGCGTCAATCTCTCCCGGCTCGAAGACATCGCCGGGATGGCCGACACCGACCAGCTCGTCCAGCTGGAACTCGACGAGGAGACCCGCAAGCTCCACATCCAGATCGACGGGCTGGAGTACACGCTCGCGCTCATCGACCCCGACTCCATCCGACAGGAGCCGGACATCCCGGACCTGGACCTCTCCGCGAACGTCGTCATCGAGGGCGCGGACATCGACCGCTCGGTGCGCGCCGCCGACATGGTCTCGGACCACATCGCGCTCGGCGTCGACGCCGCCGACGAACTGTTCTACGTCGACGCGGAGGGCGACACGGACGACGTCCACCTCGAACTCACGCGCGACGACCTCATCGACCTCGAAGCGGGCGACGCCCACAGCCTGTTCAGTCTCGACTACCTCAAGGACATGAACAAGGCCATCCCGAAGGACGCGGAGGTCGAACTCGAACTCGGCGACGAGTACCCCGTCAAGATTCACTTCGACATCGCGGAGGCGCAGGGCCACGTCACTTACATGCTCGCGCCCCGGATTCAGAGCGACTAGCGTCTGTTCCCCACGACTCGTTTCTGCGCTCCGCCCGCGCCGCGACGCGGCGGGTCACGCTCCGCTCGACGGCGACGCCTATCGGTCCGCGTCCACGCCGCGCTCGTCCAGTAGCTCGAAGAACTCCCCGGGCGAGAGCTCGGGGACGTCGTGCTCGTCGGCGTCCTCGCGCTTGCTCGTGCCGGGGTTCTCGCCGACGACGAGGTAGTCGGTGTTCCCGGACACCGAGGAGGGCGCGTCGCCGCCGTGGCGCACCACGAGGTCCTGGAGGTCGTCTCGCGTCCACCCCTCGACGCTCCCCG
The DNA here is from genome assembly GCF_001488575.1 of Halobacterium hubeiense. NCBI lineage: Archaea > Methanobacteriati > Methanobacteriota > Halobacteria > Halobacteriales > Halobacteriaceae > Halobacterium > Halobacterium hubeiense. Next base: position 2,418,395 of record NZ_LN831302.1, on the reverse strand, counting down.
TGAAGACGACAGTGAGTCCCTCGAGTTCGTCGCCACCGGTCTCTTCGGGGAACTCGGGTTCGCCGAGGCGGTCCTCGTCGCGGAGGCGCTCGATGACGCGGCGGTTGCGCTCGTTGTCGAGGAACTCCCGGACGTGGCCGGCGACCACCTCGCCGACGCCCTCGACCTCGCGGAGGTCGCGCTCGTCGGCGGAAAGTAGCGCGTCCAGCGTCCCGAAGTGGTCGGCGAGGTCGCGGGCGACCGTCGGCCCGACCTCGGGGATGCCGATGGCGGCGAGGAACTCGCCCAGCGGCGGGTGGCGCGCGGCGTCCAGCTCCGCGAGCAGGTTCCGCGCGCTCCGCTCGCCCCACCCCTCCAGTTCCGCGAGGTCCGCTTCCGCGAGTTCGTAGAGGTCTGCGACGTCGTCCTCGACGAGCCCTTCCTCGACGAACTGCTGGGCGGCCGCCTCGCCGATGCCCTCGACGTCGAGGACGTCCGCGAAGTAGCCGACCGCGCGCACCAACTGGGCGGGACACGCCAGCCCGCCCGTGCAGTACGCGATGGGGCCGTCGTACTCCACGTCGCTCCCGCAGCGCGGGCACTCCTCCGGCATCTGGAAGTGCCCCTCGCTGTGGGATTCGACCACTTCGTCGACGTACGGAATCACGTCGCCGGCGCGCTCGACGCGCACGTCGTCGCCGATTCCCACGCCCTTCTCCGCAATCTCCTCCTGATTGTGGAGGCTCGCGCGCGAGACCGTGACGCCGCCGACTTCGACGGGTTCGAGCAGCGCGACCGGCGTGAGCCGGCCCGTCCGTCCGACCTGCACGACGACGTCCCGGATTGTCGTGACTTCCGCGCGCGGCGGGAACTTGTACGCGTACGCCCACCGGTAGTGGCGGGCCGTGACTCCGAGGTCCACGCACGCCCGGCGGTCGTCGACTTTGAGTACGACGCCGTCGATTTCGTAGTTCAGGTCCTCGCGCACGGCCGCGAGGTCGTCGCGGAACGCGATGGCCTCCTCGACGTCGTCGGCGAGTTCGGTGCGCTCGTTGACCTTCAATCCCCAGTCGGGGAGCGCCTCGTGTTCCGCCCAGTGCGTGTCGAAGCCGGCGTCGAGGCCGCCGCGCGAGGCGTCCGCATCCACGTCTGCCTCGCTCTTTCCCGCAGCCAATACGTCGTAGAAGAAGCAGTCGAGGGGGCGTTCGGCGGTGACGCTCGGGTCGAGTTGGCGCAGCGTCCCGGCGGCGGCGTTCCGGGGATTCGCGAACGGCTCCTCGCCGCGCTCGACGCGCTCGGCGTTGTACTCTTGGAACGCCTCCCGCGGGATGTACACCTCGCCGCGCACTGCGAGGAAGTCCGGCGGGTCTCCGCGCAGGCGCTGGGGGACGCTCTCGATGGTGCGGACGTTCTCGGTGACGTCCTCGCCGGTCTCGCCGTCGCCGCGCGTGGCGGCGCGTACGTACCGGCCCTCCTCGTAGACGACTTCCACGGAGAGCCCGTCGAACTTCGGCTCGCAGACGAAGTCCGTCTCACCGACCTCGCGCTCGACGCGGGCGGCGAACTCTCGGACGTCGGCCTCCTCGCCGCTGGAGTCGATGGAGAGCATCGGCGCGACGTGCTCGACGGTGCCCAGTCCCTCGACGGGCTCGCCGCCGACGCGCTGCGTCGGGCTGTCCTCGGTCTGGAGGTCGAAGGCGTCCTCTAACTGCTGGAGGCGCTCGAACAGCCGGTCGTAGGCGTAATCGGAGATGACGGGGTCGTTCTGGACGTAGTAGCGGTAGTCGTGGTAGCGGACGGCCTCCCGGAGCAGTTTCACTTGCTCTTCGGCGTCGTCCTCGGTGAGATCCTCGACGGGCGCGAAGTCGGTGTCGGGGTCTCGGACGTAGGGGTTGTCCTCGGGCGCGTCTTCGAGGGCGTCCGCGTCTGCCATGTGGCGGCGTACGCGGCCCCGCGTGTAAGCAGTTGGGGCGTCAGGCTTCGTCCAGTCGCAGCAGCGCGGGGAGCGCGAGCGCCGCCAGCAGGAGTTCGGCGCCGCCAGCGAGCACGAACGCGGTGGTGAAGTCGTACTGCTCGGCGACCCAGCCGCCGCCGACGATCCCCGTCAGGAAGCCCAGCGAGCCCGCGACGTTGAACCCGCCCATGCTGACGCCGCGCTCGTCCTCGCCCGCGAGGTCGGTGACGAGTGCCATCGTCGCGGGGGACATGAGCGCGCCGAGCACGCCGACGACGACCATCCCGCCCTGCGCGAGCCGGACGTGGGGCGCGAGCCCGATGCCGACGACGACGAGGCCGTACGTGGCGGAGCCGGCGGCGATGGGGACGGTGCGGCCGATGCGGTCGGAGAGCCGGCCGAACGGGTACTGGAGGAGTGCGAACGGCGCGAAGAACAGCGCGAGCGTGAGCCCGACCGCGCCGGCGTCGAGGCCGAACGCCTGCCGGAAGTACAGCGACCCGACGAGCGCGAAGAAACCGGCCGTGAACCGGTCGATGAACCCGAACGCGAACGGGACGCTCAGCGTCGGGCGGTTCCGCAGCACCTGCAGGCCGGCGCGCAGCGACTCGCCGTGGCCGCCGGGCGCGCGGTCGGGGACGCGGAGCGCGGCGACGCCGGCGACCGCGAGCGCGAGACAGCCGACGACCAGCGGGAGCTTCGGGTCGAGTTCGGTGAGGCGGCCGCCGACGGGCGCGCCGAGCGCGGTGCCGGAGCCGATGGCGATACCGGCGGCGCCCATGTCCTTGCCGTGGTCGTCAGAGAGGTCCATCAGCATCGTCATCGCCAGCGAGAACGCGCCGATGGTGGCGGCGCCCTGCGCCGCACGCAGGACGAGTACGGTGCCGAAGTCGACGTCGAGGACGGCGAGCGCGGCGTACCCGAGACTGCCGCCGAGCGCGCCCGCGGCGATGAACGGGACGCGGCGGCCGGCGCGGTCGCTGGCGACGCCCCAGACGCCGGCGAACGCGACGAACGCGGCGAACTCCGCGGCGAGGAACCACCGGCTCCCGGTGTCCGGGTCCTCGGCGCCGAACGCGGCGACGAGGTCGGCGGCACCCGGGTAGAGGAGGACTTGCGCGAACAGCACCGCGAACACGACGCCCGCGAGCGCTGCGCGTTCGCGTCGGACCATACCGGGCGTTTCGGCTGCGTCGCCAAGAACGCGCCGGAATCGGCTGCGACGACTGGAACTCCCCCACCACGGGCAAGCGTTGCCGTAACTACCACGCATATTCTATTCGAGCTATATTACTTTGATACATGACTGACGCGAGCGGCGGGCGCCACACCCGCAGCGTCCACGCGGGCCAAGACCCCGACGAGACAGGGGCGCGCGCCCCGCCCATCTACCAGACCACGTCGTACGTCTTCCCGGACGCCGACGACGCCGCCGACAGGTACGCCTTAGAGTCGGAGGCGGACGTCTACTCGCGCATCTCCAACCCCACCGTCTCGACGCTCGAAGCCCGCCTCGCCAGCCTCGAAGGCGGCGTCGGCGCCGTCGCCACGAACGCCGGCATGGGCGCCATCGACGGCATCACCACCGTCCTCGCCGAGGTCGGCCGGAACATCGTCGCCAGCGAGGACATGTACGGCGGCACCGGCACGTACTTCTCGCACATCGCCGGCAAGCGCGGCATCGACACCCGGACCGTGGACGCCCTCGACCCCGCGGCCGTCGAGGACGCCATCGACGAGGACACCGCGTTCGTCCACGTCGAGACCATCGCGAACCCGTCGCTCGTCACGCCCGACTTCGAGGCCATCGCGGACGTCGCCCACGACCACGCTGTCCCGCTCGTCGTGGACAACACGTTCGCCACGCCGCACCTCTGCCGCCCCATCGAGCACGGCGCGGACGTCGTCTGGGAGTCCACGACGAAGTGGCTCCACGGCGCGGGCACGACGCTGGGTGGCGTCGTCGTGGACGGCGGCACGTTCCCGTGGGACCACCCCGACGCCGACTTCCCCGAGCTGTCGGGCGAGAACCCCGCGTACGGCTTCGACTTCACGGAGCGCTTCGGCGACCGCGCGCTCGCCGCGGCCGTCCGCCAGCGGGCGGTGCGAGCTACCGGCACCGGACAGGGGCCGTTCGACGCGTGGCAGACGATGCAGGGCGTCGAGACCCTGCCGCTGCGGATGGACCGCCACTGCGAGAACGCCGCCGCGCTCGCAGACTTCCTCGCCGACCACCCGGACGTCGCGTGGGTCTCCTACCCCGGCCACGACGACCACCCCACGCACGACGAGGCCAGCGAGTACCTCGATAGTGGGTACGGCGGGATGCTCACGTTCGGCCCCGAGGGCGGCTTCGACGCCGCAAAGGCCGTCTGCGAGGGCGTCGAGTTGGCGTCGTTCGCGGCGAACGTCGGGGACGCGAAGACGCTCGTCATCCACCCCGCCAGCACCACGCACGCACAGCTCTCCGAGGACGAACAGCGCGCCGCCGGCGTCCGCCCCGACATGATTCGCGTCTCCGTGGGCATCGAGGACACCGCGGACGTGCTCGCTGACTTCGACCGAGCGCTGGAGGACGCCCACTGATGCCCACGACCACCTTCGACGAGTTCGAGTTCGAGAGCGGGCAGACCCTCGAAGACTTCACTGTCGCCTACGGGACGTACGGCGAGTTCACCGGCGACAACGCGGTCCTCGTCTGTCACGCGCTCACGGGCAGCCAGCACGTCCGCGGCCGCGGCGACGGGCAAGGGCGGGGCTGGTGGCACGACGTCGTCGGTCCGGGGAAGGCCATCGACACGAACGAGTACTACGTCGTCTGCGCGAACGTCCCCGGGTCGTGTTACGGCACGGACGGCCCCGCCAGCGAAGGACCGGACGGCGAACCCTACGGCACCGACTTCCCGCCGGTCACGGTCGGCGACTGGACGCGCAGCCAGCGCCGCCTGCTCGACGACCTCGGCGTCGGCCGCCTGCACGCCGTTCTCGGCGGCAGCGTCGGTGGAATGAACGCCCTCGACTGGGCGCGCCGCTTCCCCGACGACGCCCGCCGCGTCGCCGCCATCGCCGCCGCGCCCCGGCTAGACGCGCAGTGTCTCGGGCTGAACGCGGTCGCGCGCCGGGCCATCCGCGGCGACGCGAACTGGAACGGCGGCGACTACTACGACGGCGAGTTCCCGACGCAGGGGCTGGCGCTCGCGCGCCAGCTCGGTCACCTGATGTACCTCTCGAAGGACTCCATGGAGCGGAAGTTCGGCCGCCGCACCGCCGGCCGGGAAGCCGGCAGCGACGCGTTCCCGGTGGACGACGCGGGCGCCTTCTTCCCGTACCGCGACGTCGAATCCTACCTCGACTACCAGGCCGAGAAGTTCACCGACCGCTTCGACGCCAACAGCTACCTCTACCTCACGCGGGCGATGGACGACTACGACCTCGCGGAGGGCTACGACTCGGACGCCAGCGCCGTCGGCGCGTTCGCCGGTGAAGCCCTGCTCGTGTCGTTCACGGGCGACTGGCACTTCACGGTGGACCAGAGCGAGGGCGTCGCGCAGGCGTTCCGCGAGCAGGAGGTCCCGGTCTCGCACCACGTCGTCGAGTCCGACCACGGCCACGACGCGTTCCTCGTCGAACCCGAGTCCGTCGGCCCGCCCGTCCGGGACTTCCTCGCGAACGGCGTCGCCGGCCGCGCCGTCACCGACACCGTCGACCACGACGACGACCGTCGGACGCTGTACGCCCCCGTCCACAACAGCCTCTTCTCGGGGTAGACCTCCTCTCGAACCGAATTTACGCCTAAGCGAGCGTCACCGTAGCCGGCAGGAACTGCAGGCGACCCCCCGGCTTAACGACCCCGGCGCACCAGTACCGTGTATGGGAGACGGAGACGACTACGAATTCGACACGAACAGCGTCCACGCGGGCCAGGAAGTCGACCCGGCCACGGGGTCGCGCGCGCCGCCAATCTACCAGACGACGTCGTACGTCTTCGAGGACAGCGACGACGCCGCCGCGCAGTTCGCGCTGGAGAAGTCCGGGTACATCTACTCGCGGCTGATGAACCCCACCGTCGAGACGCTCCAGGAGCGCCTCGCGGCACTGGAGGGCGGCGTCGGCGCGGTCGCGACGGCCTCCGGGATGGCGAGTCTGGACCTCGCGACGTTCGTGCTCGCGAGCGCCGGCGACAACATCGTCGCGTCCAGCGACCTCTACGGCGGGACGTACACGTACCTCACGCACAGCGTCGAGCGACGCGGCGTCGAGACGGAGTTCGTTGACGCGCTGGACTACGACGCCTACGAGGAGGCCATCGACGAGGACACCGCGTACGTGCTCGTCGAGACCATCGGCAACCCCAGCCTCACGACGCCGGACTTCGAGCGTCTCGGCGAAATCACCGACGAGGCGGGCGTCCCGCTCGTCGTGGACAACACGTTCGCGACGCCGTACCTCTGCAACCCCCTCGACCACGGCGCTGACATCGTCTGGCACTCCACCACGAAGTGGATTCACGGCGCCGGCACCACGGTCGGCGGCGCGCTCGTGGACGGCGGGGACTTCGACTGGGCCAAGCACGCCGAGAAGTACCCCGAAATCGGGCAGGAGAACCCCGCGTACCACGGCGTGAACTTCTCGGAGGCGTTCGGGGACGCGGCGTTCACGTACGCCGCCATCGCGCGCGGCCTGCGCGACCTCGGGAACCAGCAGTCGCCGTTCGACGCGTGGCAGACCTTGGAGAAGCTGGAGTCGCTGCCGCTGCGCATGGAGAAGCACTGCGAGAACGCCCAGAAGGTCGCCGAGTACCTCGTCGACCACGAGGACGTCGCGTGGGTCACGTACCCCGGGCTGGACGACCACCCCACGCACGACAACGCCAGCGAGTATCTGGACGGCGGCTACGGCGGCATGATTACGTTCGGGCTAGAGGGCGGCTACGAGGCCGCCAAGGAGACCACCGAGAACACCGACCTCGCGAGCCTGCTGGCGAACGTCGGGGACGCGAAGACGCTCATCATCCACCCCGCCTCCACCACCCACCAGCAGCTCACCGACGAGGAGAAGGAAGCCGCGGGCGTCCGCGACGACCTCGTGCGCCTGAGCGTCGGCATCGAGGACCCCGCGGACGTGGTCGCGGACCTCGAAGCCGCTATCGAGGCGGCCTCGCGGTAGTCAGTTCCGCAGCCGGTGGACGAGCGTGCTCCGCTGGCTGTACGTCCGGTAGCCCGCGGACGCGACGAGCACGCCGAAGACGGCGACCGCCCACGCGCTCGCGGAGACCTCGCTCACGACCGGGACGCCGACTTCCGCGGCGGCGACGAGGAGCGCGCCGAGTACGCCCAGCGACCCGCAGAACTCCGCGTACGAGAGCCCGTACTTCGGGACGACCTCCATGTAGACGCCGACCGCGGGCGCGTGCTCCGCGGGCCGCACCTCCTTGGTCTGCTCGTCGTACTCCACGATGCCGAGGTCCGAGAGCTTCGGCAGGTGGGTCTGCTGGAGGGAGATGTAGACGCTCTGCCGGACGTCCCGCGGCGGCGGGTCCTCGCCGGTCTCCCGGGCGGCGACGGCCTCCGAGAGTTCGCGCGCGGTCACCGGTTCGTCGGCGTCGCCGAGCAGTTCGATGACCATGCGGCGCCGGTCGTTCCGGAGCACGTCGTGGATGTCCGCCTCGGGCAGCGTCCCGTCTGAGTCGTCCGCCACTACCCCCACGTTCGTCGGTTCGACCAATCAACCTTCGGTTGCCGGCGACCGCGAATCACGTGAAGAAAGCGACCTTAACGACCAATTAAGCAAGGGTTAGAGGGGTGTAGCAGGAGTCGCCCGGGTCGGTACCGCTCAGTGTGCCCTGGCCGCCCGACCTGGGAAACCCCGCGGCTCCACCCGTCGCGGGTTTCTCGTCACACGCTTCAGTACCCGAACTCGCCCGCGGCCGGCGCGGGCAGTCCCATCCTTCAGAGCACGTTGCGCTCGCGCAGCAGCGCCTCCAGCTCCGCCATCGACTCGACGACGGTGTCGCAGTGCTCGTCGACCCCCGGCTTCGGCTGGAAGCCGACGCCGCAGCCGGCCTCGTCGAGCATCGGCGCGTCGTTGGCCCCGTCCCCGACGGCCACGGCGTCCGCGACGTCCATGCCGTACGCCTCGCAGACGTCCACGAGCGCGTCGTCTTTCGTCCCCTCGATGAGCGGCCCCTCCACGTCGCCCGTGAGTTCGCCGTCCGCCTCGGGGAGGCTGTTGGCGACGACGCGGTCCACGGTCACGCCCGCGGCGTCGAGGGCGGCCTCCACGCCGGGCCCGAACCCGCCGGTGAGCACGACGACGCGGACGCCGTCATCGGAGAGCTTCCCGAGCAGTTCGCCGGCGCCGTCCCGCAGGCGGACGCCGCTGTACACGTCGGCAGCGTCCTCCGCGGGGAGGCCGGCGACGAGGCCGGCGCGCTCGCGGAGGCTCTCGGCGTACGAGAGCTCTCCGCGCATCGCGCGCTCGGTGATGTCCGCGACTTCCTCGCCGACGCCGTGGCGGGCGGCGAGGCGGTCCATCATCTCCGAGTCCGCGAGCGTGCCGTCGAAGTCGAACGCGACCAGCGTCATTGCCGCCGCCTAGGCGACGGGTAGGGAAAAGCGTCGCTGCTCTGGCAGACGTTACTCGCGGGCGCCGAACTCGTCGAGCCACCCCGTGACGACCTCCTTCAGGGCGCCCGTGGTGCTCCCGAGGTTCAGTATCTGGTAGCCGTTCTCGGCTTTCGCCGCGGCGTCGTCCATCCCGAACGCGAGCCCGCCGACTGGGACGCCGGCGTCGACGGCCGCCGCGCGCACCGTCTCGACGGCGTCCTGCACCTCGGGGTGGTCGAACTCCCCGGGGTGGCCGTACGCCACCGAGAGGTCCAGCGGCCCGAGGAAGACGAACCCGAGTTCGGGGACGGCGAGAATCTCGTCGATGTTCTCGACGGCCTCCCGGGTCTCGATGGTGGTGCCGACCATCGTCTCGCGGTCCTCGACGGCGACGTAGTTCTCGCGGAGCCCCCAGCGGCGCGCCCGCGGCGACCCCAGCCCGCGGTTCCCGGGTTCGCCGTCGTACTCGAAGCGCGCGGACTTCACGGCGGCCTCGATCTCCGCCGCGGTCTCCACGCGCGGCAGGAAGACGTTGCGGACGCCGAGGTCCAGCGCCTTCCGCACGAGCGTGGGGTCGGTGTCCGGTAGCCGAACGAGCAGTTCGACGTCGGAGCGGTCGGCCGCCCGCAGGAGGTTCTCGACGGTGGGGCCGTCCCACGGGTCGGGGCCGCCGTGCTCGAAGTCCAGCCACACGAAGTCCACGCCGAGGTCGCCGTAGAACTCCACGAGCGTCGGACTGTACGTCGAGTCGAGCACGCCGACGGCGACGCCGCCGTCCTCGACGCGCTCTCGCAACTGGTTCGTCGGTTCTGCGTTGGGCACACGGTCCCGTCGCGCGCTCGACGTATAGTCTCGGGGGCGGCCCGCCGTGGTCCGGCAAGCCCCGCCGGATTCGGGCGTGGGCGTGGGCAAACCGTGACGCTCCGCGACTATATACTACACAAACGTGGTCATTATGGTGGTTCGTGAACCACCGACAATTCGTGTGCGTGCGGAAACGCTTATCCGCGAGTGAACCGACCGACTTCGCATGAAGGTACTCGTCACGGACCCCATCGCGGACGCCGGTCTCGACCGACTCCGCGAGGCGGGTCACGATGTCGAAACCGCCTACGACGTGGAGGGCGACGCGCTCCTCGACGCCGTCAGCGACGCCCACGGCCTCATCGTCCGCTCCGGCACCGAAGTCACTGAAGAAGTGTTCGACGCCGCCGACGACCTCGTCATCGTCGGGCGCGCCGGCATCGGTGTGGACAACATCGACATCGACGCCGCCACCGACCACGGCGTCATCGTCGCCAACGCCCCCGAGGGGAACGTCCGCGCCGCCGCCGAGCACAGCGTCGCGATGACGTTCGCCGCGGCCCGCTCCATCCCGCAGGCCCACGGCCGCCTGAAGGACGGCGAGTGGGCGAAAGGCGACTACCTCGGCACGGAACTCAACGGGAAGACGCTGGGCGTCGTCGGCCTCGGCCGCGTCGGCCAGGAGGTCGCCAAGCGCCTCGGCGGCCTCGGCATGGACCTCGTCGCCTACGACCCCTACATCGGCGAGGAGCGCGCCGAACAGCTCGGCGCCGACCTCGTGGAGTTCGACGAGTGCATCGAGCGCGCGGACTTCGTCACCGTCCACGTCCCGCTCACCGACGAGACCGAGGGGCTGCTCGGCGAGGACGAGTTCGCCCAACTCGAGGACGGCTACGTCGTGAACGTCGCGCGCGGCGGCGTCGTCGACGAGGACGCGCTCGTGGACGCCGTCGAGGACGGCGTGCTCGCTGGCGCCGCGCTCGACGTGTTCGCGGAGGAGCCGCTGCCCGCGGACTCGCCGCTGCTCGACGCCGACGACATCGTCGTGACGCCGCACCTCGGCGCGTCCACGCAGGCCGCCCAGGAGCACGTCGCCACCTCGACGGCCGACCAGGTCGTCGCCGCGCTGAACGACGAGCCCGTGCTGAACGCGCTGAACGCGCCGAGCGTCGACGAGAGCTCCTTCGGCCGCATCGAGCCGTACATCGGGCTCGCCGAGACCGCGGGGAAGGTCGCCGCCCAACTGTTCGACGGCCGCATCGAGCGCGTCGAGGTCAGCTACGAGGGCGACATTGCCGCCGAGGACCTCGAACTCGTCACCGCGAGCGCGCAGAAGGGCGTCTTCGACCCGCTGGAGTGGCAGGTCAACGCCGTCAACGCGCCCCGCGTCGCGGAGGAGCGCGGCATCGACGTCAAGGAGTCCAAGACCCGACAGAGCGAGGACTTCCAGAGCCTCGTCTCCGTGACCGTCGGGAACAGCGACGAGGAGCTCACCGTCTCCGGGACGCTGTTCGCGGGCGACGACCCGCGGCTCGTGAAAATCGACGGCTACCGCGTGGACGCCGTCCCGCACGGCCACATGCTCGCCGCGCGCAACGAGGACGAGCCCGGCGTCATCGGCTTCATCGGCACCGTGCTCGGCGACGCCGACGTCAACATCGCGGGGATGTTCAACGCCCGCGAGACCATCGGCGGCGAGGCGCTGACCGTCTACAACCTCGACTCCACGGTCCCCGAGGCAGCGCTCGACGAGCTGCTCGCGGACGAGCGTATCATCGACGTCCACAACATCGAGCTCAACGGCGAGTAACCCTTTTCTCCCGTCGGCCCGCGCGTTCGGTCGTGCCGACAGTTTCGGAGACGTACATCGAGAACCGCGTGCGTGTCCAGCCCGACGACACGAACAACTACGCCTCGGCGCACGGTGGGAACGTCGTGAAGTGGATGGACGAGGTGGGCGCGATGTCCGCGATGCGGCTCGCGGGCGCGACCTGCGTCACCGCGCGCATCAACGGCCTCGACTTCGAGCGCCCGATTCCGCAGGGCGACATCTGCATCATCGAGTCGTACGCCTACGACGCCGGGACGAGCAGCGTGCGCGTCCGCCTGCGGGCGTTCCGCGAGGACCCCCGAACCGGGGAGACCGAGCAGACGACGAGCTCGCACTTCGTGTTCGTCGCCGTCGACGAGGACATGAAGCCGACCACAGTACCGGAGCTGAGCGTCGAGACGGACCGCGACCGCCGGCTCGAACAGGAGGCGCTCGCCAGCGAAGGAACCGACTGAGAACAGTTACAGTGCGTCCAGCACGCCGTCGGCGTCCGCGGGGACGGGCGTCGTGTCGCCGCCGGCTTCCGCGGCCGCCTCGGGGTCCTTCAGGAGGTGGCCGGTGGTGAGGCAGACGACGCGCTCGTCAGCGTCGATGTCGCCGCGCTCGCGGAGCTTCAGGAGGCCGGCGACGCTCGCGGCGGACGCCGGCTCCACGCCGACGCCGTCCTCGGCGAGCATCCGCTGGGCCTCGGTAATCTTCTCGTCCGAGACGGCGACCGCGGTGCCGCCCGTGTCGTAGATGCCGGGCAGCGCCTTCGGCGCGTTCACGGGGTTGCCGATGCGGATGGCGGTCGCGCGCGTCTCCACGTCGTCCCAGCGCTCGACGTAGTCGCGGCCGTTCTCGACGGCTTCGACCATCGGCGCCGCGCCCTCCGCCTGCACGCCCGTGAGCTTCGGCACCTCGGACTTGTCCAGTTCGCCGGCCTCGACGAGTTCGCGGAAGCACTTGTAGAGGGCCGCCGTGTTCCCCGCGTTCCCGACGGGGAGCACGATGCGGTCCGGGAGGTGGCCGTGGGCGTCGCGGGACTGCTCTAAGATTTCGAGGCCGATGGTCTTCTGCCCCTCCAAGCGGAACGGGTTCAGGGAGTTCAGGAGGTACGCCTCCCCGCGGTCCGCGAGTTCCGCGACGACGTCGAGGCAGTCGTCGAAGTTGCCGTCCACCTCGCAGATGCGCGCGCCGTGCAGCGCCGCCTGCGCGACCTTCCCCGCGGCGACCTTGCCGGCGGGGAGGAGCACGAGCACGGGCGTGTTCGCGCGAGCGCCGTACGCCGCCAGCGCCGCGGACGTGTTCCCCGTGGAGGCGCAGGCGAGCCGGTCCACGCCGAGCCGGTCGGCGACCTTCACGCCGACGGTCATTCCGCGGTCCTTGAAGCTCCCCGTGGGGTTGGCGCCCTCGTGTTTCACGCGGAGGTCCGCGACGTCCGCCTCGGCCTCGATTTCGGGGACGGTGTACAGCGGCGTGTTCCCCTCGCGGATGGTGACGCCCTCGTCGAACGGCAGCGCCGCCGCGTACCGCCAGACGCCGTCCCCCGAGAACTCCTCGAACGTCGGGTAGTCGGCGTAGCGGGCTTCCAGCAGGCCGCCGCAGTCCGGGCACTCGTACACCACGTCGTCGAACGGCGCGATGGCGTCGCCGCACTCGACGCACGCCAGCCAGACGCCGTCGTCGGCGACATCCGGCGTCGGGCCGCCCAGCGAGAGGTCAGTCATGCCTCGAAGTGCGGGCTCGCGGTACAAGAAGCGGGTGGTCTCTACCGTACTTGCCTCCCGGTCGCGCAGCCTCCGCGCTCACTCCTCGCGGTCGCCGTAGTCGCGGTCGCCCCAGTGGTGCTCGGAGACGTCGTCGCCGCCGAGGTAGTCCTTGAGGACTTCGTGGACGACGTCGCCGAGGTCCTGCAGTTCGGACTCGACGGCCCCGACCGTGCTGGAGTTCCACGACGCCGTCGCCTCCCGTTCCGCCCAGTCCTCGGGGAGTTCCGGCGGGTCCGCGCGCAGGCGGTCCTGCGTCGGGTCCCAGTAGAAGTCGAACTCGTGGAACAGGCCGAGGTCCTCGACGGCGCGGACCTGCTGTTCGTCCATGCTCATGTACTCGCCCCACTCGTTGAATCCCTCCGCCCACGCGCCGTCTTTCAGGAGGGCTTCGAGCTCCTCGCGGCGGAAGTCCTCCGCGCCGCCCGTGTCCTCGGTCCACTCGAACTCCTCGGGCGCGCCGCGGTTCGAGAGGTCCGGCGGCTCGGGGATGGAGACGTCGAGTGTCATACCGTACCTATGACCGCACCGACAATAAATCCCCCACGCGGCGTCAGTCCACGAGCTCGACGAGCAGCGCCTTCTGAGCGTGCAGGCGGTTCTCGGCCTGCTGCCAGACGACGGACTGCTCGCCGTCGATGACGTCCGCCGTGACCTCCTCGCCGCGGTTCGCCGGCAGGCAGTGCATGAACGCCGCGTCCCCGAGCAGATCCGCGTCTACCTGGAACCCCTCGAAGGCGTCGAGGCGCTGCTCGCGCTCGTCTTCTTGGCCCATGCTCACCCAGACGTCCGTGTAGACGACCTCGGCGTCCGCGGTGGCGGCCTCGGGGTCCGTCGTCACGGTCACGTCGCCGTGTTCCTCGGCGCGCTCGATGACGGAGTCGTCGAGGCCGTATCCCTCGGGCGTGGCGACGTTGACGTCGTAGCCCATCATCGCGGCGCCAATCGTGAACGACGCGGCGACGTTGTTGCCGTCGCCGACCCACGCCACCGTCCCGGAGTCCCCGACTTCTTCGCGGAGCGTCAGGAGGTCCGCCAGCGCCTGACACGGGTGCGCGTCGTCGGTGAGGCCGTTCACGACCGGGACGTCGGCGTGCGCGGCAATCTCTTCGAGGTCGCCGTGGTCGAAGACGCGCGCCATCACCGCGTCGACGTACCGGCCGAGCGCGCGAGCGGTGTCCGCGACGGGCTCGCCCCGTCCCAGTTGGATGTCGTCGTCGCCGAGGAAGACGCCGTGGCCGCCGAGCTGGGTCATCCCGACCTCGAAGCTCACGCGGGTTCGCGTCGAGGGCTTCTCGAACAGCATCGCCAGCGAGCGCCCGGGGAGGGCCTCGTGGGGCATGCCGTCGGCTTGCGCGCGCTTCAGCGCGGCCGCGTCGTCCACGACGCCGGCCAGTTCGTCGGTCGTGAGGTCGTCGATTGTCAGGAAGTGCATAGCCTGTCTGCTGCGGTGGTGAGTACCTCGACGCCGCGGTCGAACGCGGCGAGGTCGATGCGTTCGTCGGGCGCGTGGTCCAGATTCGAGTCCCCGGGGCCGTAGGTGGCGACGGGGCAGTCCCACGCGCCGGCGTAGATGTTCGCGTCGCTCGTGCCGGTCTTCCGGAGGTGCGTTGGGTCGCCGCCCGCCTCGCGAATGCCCGCTCGAAGCGCGCCCGCGACCGGCGTCCGCGGGCTCGCCATCACGGGCGGAATCGACTCCGTCCACGTCACCGACCCGCGCTCGGTGCAGTCCGCGACGGTCTCGTAGACGTCGTCGGCGGTGGTGCCGGGCGGCAGCCGGAACTGCATCTCGACGGTCGCCTCGACGGCGGTGCCGTCGTCGGCGAGCCCGCCGTCGAAGGAGACGGGCTTGACCGTCACCGACTCGAAGACGGTGTCGTCGTCCGGGAACGCCGCGCGCACGCGCTCGGTCCACGCGGTCGCGAGCTGGACGGCGTTGGGCTCGGGGCGCGAGGAGTGGCCGCTCTCGGTGGCGACCTCGTAGGTGCCCGCGACCAGCCCGCGGTAGCCCAGCGTCAGCGCGTCCCAGCCCGAGGGCTCGCCGTTCACGACGGCGTCGGGCTCCGCGCGGTCCGCGACGAGGTGGCGCGCGCCCGCCGAGGTCGTCTCCTCCTCGACGACGCCCGCGAACGACGCGCCGGTTTCGACGCTCGCCGCGGCCATCGCGGCCAGCGGCCCGGTCGCGTCCACGCTCCCACGGCCCCAGAGTTTGCCGTTCTCCTCGCGCACGTCGATGTAGCCGGGGACGGTGTCGACGTGGCTCGTGAGGAGCACGCTGTCGTCGCCGGGCGCGCGGACGTTGCCGGCGTCGTCGGTCCACGCCTCGCGGCCGTGGCGCTCGAAGTAGTCCACGAGCACGCCGGCCGCCTCGGACTCCGCACCCGAAACGGAGGGGGTCGCGACGAGGTCGCGGAGGAGCTCGCGGGGCGTCATAGCTCCTCGGCGAGCGCGTCGACCACGCGGTCGGCGTGGGACTCGGTGACAGTTAGCGGCGGTAAGAGGCGCACCACGGTGCGTCCCGCGGGGAGCGCGAGAATCCTGTGGTTCAGCGCCAGCGACTTCAGCGCGCGGTTCGCCCCCCGTTTCACCTCGACGCCGACCATCAGCCCCTCGCCGCGAACATCCCGAACGGGCAGTTCCGCGAGCTGGTCTTGGAGGTAGTCGCCGACGCTCGCCGCGTTCGCCGCGAGGCCGTCGTCCTCCAGCACGTCGAGCGTCGCGAGCGCCGCGGCACACGGCACGGGACCGCCGGAGAACGTCGAGCCGTGGTCGCCGCTATCTTCGGCGAGCCAGTCCGCGACCAGCGTCGCGCCGATGGGGAGGCCGCTGCCCAGCCCCTTCGCGACGGTGAGTGCGTCCGGCGCGACGCCCGCCTGCTCGCACGCCCACAGCGAGCCCGTGCGCCCGAGCCCGGTCTGAATCTCGTCGAAGACCAGCGCCGCGCCCGTCTCGTCGCAGGCGTCCCGGGCGGCCTGCAGGTAGCCGTCGGGCGCGGGATGGACGCCGCCCTCTCCCTGCACGGGTTCGAGGATGACCGCCGCCGTCTCGTCGTCCACGGCGTCCGCGAGTGCCTCGCTGTCCCCGTAGTCGACGAACTCGACGTTGTCGGGGACCGCGAACCCCTCGCGGTACTTCTGCTTCCACGTCGCCGCCAGCGAGCCGAGCGTGCGGCCGTGGAACGCGCGCTTGGCCGCGACGACCTTCTCGCGGCCGGTCGCGTGGCGCGCGAACTTCAGCGCCGCCTCGTTGGCCTCCGTCCCGGAGTTGCAGAGCCAGACGTTGTCCAGCTCGCCGGGCGCGAGGTCGCCGAGGCGGTCGTACAGCGCGGTCCGCGTCTCCGTGGGGTACGACCCCTGCACGAACAGCAGGTCGCTGGCTTGGGACTCCACGGCCTCCACCACGTCGGGGTGACAGTGGCCGACCGGCGCGCAGGCGTAGGACGCGCCCATGTCGAGGTACTCGGTGCCGCCGTCGTCGTAGACGTACGGCCCCTCGCCGGACTCGATCTGGATGGGCTTCTCCCCGAAGACGAACCCGCTCATGACAGGGCCTCCGGGCTGAAGCGCGTGCCAGCCCCTTCCAGCGCGGCGACGATTGGGTCGCGGCGGTTCGCGTCCGACACCACGACCGACTCCGCGCCGCCTTCGAGTGCTTCGGTCGCCGCCAGCACCTTCTTCGTCATGAACCCCTCCGCGGCCTCCTTCGCGCCGTCGAGGTCCGCGGGCGTCAGCACTTCCTCGATGAGCGAACTCGGGTCGTCGGGGTCTTCGTAGACGCCCTCCACGTCGGTCAGCACGACCAGCGTGGCGTCGAGCGCGCCCGCGACGGCCGCCGCCGCGCGGTCCGCGTCCGCGTTCACGGGCGTCCACTCCTCCTCGTCGTCGCTCTCCTTGGCGAGCATCGGCACCGACACCACGGGCACGTAGCCCGCGTCCAGTTGGGCCTCCAGCAGGTCCGTGTTGACCGCCTCGATGGTGCCGGAGTGCTCGCCGCGGCGAATCTTCTTCTTGCCGTCCTCGACGACCCGTATTGCGGACTTCCGCGGCCCAGTGAGGAGCTTCCCGTCGACGCCGTTGAGGCCGACCGCGGGCACGCCCGCGTTCTCGAACGCCGCGACGAGGTCGGTGTTGACCTTCCCCATCGCCATCTCGAAGACGTCCATCGTCTCCGCGTCCGTGAACCGGCCGGTGACCCCCGACGGCGACTCGACGTACTCGGGGTCTTTGCCCATCTGGTCGAGCGCGTCGTCGACCGCCGTCGACCCCCCGTGGACGACCACGACGTCCTCGTCGTTCACCGTGAGGTGCGCGACGTCGGTCACCGCGCCCGCCGGGTCGACGGCGCGCGCGCCGCCGATTTTGACCACTACAGTCACGCGAACCACCCCGCGTGGTGAGCGTGACTCATGGGCTTCCCACCGGGTGCAACCCGAGTTGGTCGAGGCCGGCGGTCTCGTCGAAGCCGAGCGCGACGTTCGCCGCGTGGACGGCCTGCCCCGCCGAGCCTTTCATCATGTTGTCGATGGCCGAGAACGCCACGACGCGGCCGTTGTCCTCGTCCAGCTCGAAGCCGACCTCCGCGCCGTTCGTCCCGGCGACGGCCTTCGGCTCCGGGTAGCGGTAGACGCCGCTGCCGCCCGCGACGATGTCCACGAACGGCTCGTCCTCGTACGTCTCGCGGTACGCGCTCCAGAGGTCGCCCGTCGAGGGCGTCTCCTCGGGGAACACGTGGCAGGTCGCGCTCGCGCCGCGGACCATGTCCACGGCGTGCGCGGTAAAGGAGACCGAGAGCCCGAGGAACTGCTCGATTTCGGCCTCGTGGCGGTGGCCCGTGGGCGCGTACGGGCGCACGACGCCCGAGCGCTCGGGGTGGGAGGAGGCGGGGCCGCCGCCCGCGCCGCCCTCCGAGGAGCCGACTTTCACGTCCACGACGACGTGCGCGTCGTCCAGCAAGCCGGCCTCCGCGAGCGGGAGCAGGCCGAGAATCGTCGCGGTCGCGTTGCAGCCGCCGCCCGCAATCAGGTCCGCGCCGTAGAGCTCCTCGCGGGAGAGCTCCGGGAGCGCGTACACAGCGTCGTCGAGGTACTCGGGCGCGCTGTGGCCGTCGTACCACTCGTCGTACTGACTCTCGGTTTCGAGGCGGAAGTCCGCGCTCAGGTCGACCACGGTGTCCGCGGCGTCCTGCCACTCGTCGAGGTGGTCCATCGCGACGCCGTGGGGCGCCGCCGCGAACAGCACGTCTACGGATTCGAGGTCCGTCGGCGGCGTGAACCGCAGGTCCATCTCGCGGAGGTTCGGGTGGACGCTCCCGACGGTCTTGTTCGCGTACTCGCGGCTGGTCGCCTGCGCCACCTCGAAGTCGGGGTGGCCGGCGAGCAGGCGGAGGAGTTCCCCGCCAGCGAACCCGCTCCCGCCGACGATCGTGGCGGTCGTGCTCTCGGCCATCAGGGCGTCACCTCCACTTCCGCGGCGGCGCGGTCCTCCAGCCAGTCGACGACCGCGGCCGGGACGTCCACGTCGCTGGCGTCGTTCAGCGCCTTGAACTCGACGGTGTGGTTGATCTCGTGGACGGTGTAGCCGTCGCCGGTCTCCATCAGGTCCACGCCCAGCAGGCCGCCGCCGACCGCGTCGCTGGCGGTCTCGACGAGGTCGGCGACCTCCTCGTCGACCTCGAAGGAGTTCGTCTCTGCGCCCTTCGCGGCGTTGGTCAGCCAGTGGTCGCCCGAGCGCGTCATCGCGGCGACGGGCTCGCCGTCGGTCGCCAGCACGCGGATGTCCCGCCCCGGCTTCTCCACGAAGTCCTGGATGTAGAACACTTTGTGCTCGTAGTGCCCGAGCGTCGCCTTGTGTTCGAGGACGGCCTCGGCGGCGTTCCGCGAGTCGAGTTTCGCCATCAGGCGTCCCCACGAGCCCACGACGGGCTTCAGCACGCAGGGGTAGCCGTAGGATTCGACGGCCTCCAGCGCGCTCTCGGTGGTGAACGCGACCGTGGTGTCGGGCGTGGGGAGTCCCGCGTCGTCGAGCGCGAGGCTCGTCCGCACTTTGTCCGCGCAGACGGCCGCGGTGTCGGGGCTGTTCACGACGGGGACGTCGTAGTGCCGGCAGAACTCCGTGGCGTACTTGCTGCGGCTGGTCGCCAGACAGCGGTCGACCACGAGGTCGCAGTCCGCGATGGCGGCGTCGGTGTCGTCGAGGCCGAAGCCGTGCTTGCGGACGTCTATCTTCTCGACGTCGTGGCCGCGCTCGCGGAGCTCGCCGAGCAGCAGTTTCTCGTCCTTCCGAATCCGGGAGTAGAGGATGCCGACGCGCAACTTACTCCCCCCAGTCCTCGGAGAGCTCGGGCGCTCGATCGAGGGCTGCGGGGTCGGTGTCCACGACTTCCAGTTCGGTGCCACAGGTGTCGCAGTCGACGATTTCGCCGACTTCGAGGTCGTCGTGCAGGGCCACGTCGGACCCGCATTCGGGACATGTGCTCATAGCACTCCCACGTTCTCACTGATAGCACTTAAGCTAATCGGACTTGTCAAACTTCTTTTACGAACTGGAGAAGCAGCTAACGACGCGAAAACGCCCAAAACGACCAACCAGCCGAAACCAGATACGTAGTAAGTATGTTGTCTATTTGCCCACGGAGGGGCGGTCGCTCTCGTCGCAGACCGGCCGGCGTGCCAGACGAGCGGGCGCGAGCCGTCGCGCCGGCGGCCGCCTCACTCATATGCCGCCACCTCCGCGGCGAGGTCGTCGGCCGCCGCCGCTAGCGCTTCCTCGTGGTCGGCGACTTCCGCCTCGTCGGCCGCGAGCTCGACCCGCACGTCGTCCAGCGCGTCGCGCACCGCGTCGGGCGCGGGGCCGCCCGCCGAGTCACGCTGTGCGACGTTCGTCACGGGGTCAAGCGCCGCGGCCACGACTTCCGGGTCCGCGAGTTCGGACAGCGGCTTTCCGGTCACCTCGCGGGCCGCCGCGTCCACCGCGACGAGGTCCGCGCTGTGCTCGCCGCTGACGCCGTCGCTGGCGTGGCTCTCCGGGAGCGCGTTCGACCCGTCGGCGTCGTCGCTCTGCTCGGCCGCCAGCGCGACGATTTCGTGCGCGGTGCGGAACGGCATCCCCGTCGCCGCCAGCGCGTCCGCCACGCCGGTCGCCGTCGAGAACCCCTCGCCCGCTGCGGCTTCCAGTTCCTCGGCTGGCCACTCCGCCGTCGCGACCGCGCCCGCCGCAACCTCGACGGCGTCGGTCACGTCGTCGGCGGTGTCCCACGCGTGCGGCGTCGCGCGCTGGAGGTCGCGGTTGTACGCCCGCGGCAGCCCCTTCAGCGTCGTCGCGAGGCTCGTGTACGCGCCCACCGCGTCACCAGCGGTCGCGCGCACGAGTTCCAGCGTGTCCGGGTTCTTCTTCTGGGGCATGATCGAGGACGTCGAGGAGTAGTCGTCGCTGAGCTCCACGAACCCGCGGTTCGCGAACAGCACGACGTCCTCCGCGAGGCCCGAACAGGTCACCGCGACCGAGGACAGCGCCGCCACGGTTTCGAGGAGGAAGTCACGGCTCGCCGACGCGTCCATCGAGTTCGCCACGACGCCGTCAAACCCGAGCAGGTCGGCGGTGCGCTCGCGGTCCACGTCGAACGTGGTGCCCGCGAACGCCGCCGCGCCCAGCGGCGACTGGTTCGTGCGGCCGAACGCGTCCAGCAGCCGGCTCGTGTCGCGGGCGAGCGTCCCCTCGTAAGAGAGCGCCCAGTGCGCGACGGTCGTCGGCTGGGCGGGCTGGAGGTGCGTGTACCCCGGC
This sequence comes from Halobacterium hubeiense, assembly GCF_001488575.1. Lineage (NCBI taxonomy): Archaea > Methanobacteriati > Methanobacteriota > Halobacteria > Halobacteriales > Halobacteriaceae > Halobacterium > Halobacterium hubeiense. The sequence continues at coordinate 2,397,696 of NZ_LN831302.1, read as the reverse complement.
ATCACGGTGTCCGCTTCGGCCTCGGCGACGTCCGCCAGCGCCGTGCGGAGCGCTATTACCGCGTCGAGCGCGGCCAGCACGTCCTCGCGGAGGCGCGCGCGGATGCAGGTCGCGACCTCGTCGTTGCGCGAGCGCGCCGTGTGCATCTTCCCGCCGACCGGGCCGACGCGCTCCACGACCGCGGTCTCGATTGCCTCGTGGACGTCCTCACCCTCGGGGAGCGCGTCGAAGCCCGCGTCCTCGACGCTGTCGAGCGCGGACAGAATCGTCGCCGCCTCGTCGTCGTCGACGACGCCCTGCTCGGCGAGCATCACCACGTGCGCGCGGTCGACCGCGAGGTCCGCCGCGAAGATGCGGTGGTCGGCGTCCATCGAGGAGAGGAACGACCGCGCGGGGCCGCCGCTGAAGCGGTCGCGGCGAACCACCGTGCCGTCGCTCTCCCCGCTCATTCGTCGGACGCCTCGTCGCCTCCATCCGGCGCCAGCTCCGGCTTGCTCGCGTTCGCGAGGCGGGACTGGAAGCCGTGGTACTTCGCAACGCCCGTGGCGTCGCCCTGCTCGATGCCGTTGACCGTCTCCGTGTCGAAGCTCGCGGCGTCCGCGGAGTACACCGCGTACTCGCTCTCGCGGGCAACTGGGCGGGCCTGCCCGCCCTCGAACTTGACGGTGACCGTGCCCGTGACCTTCTGCTGGGTGCCCTCGAAGAAGCCGTTCAGCGCGTCCATCAGCGGGTGGTCGACGAGGCCCTCGTAGGCCTTCTCCGACCACTGCTGGCTGACCTGCTGGCTGAACTCGCGCTCGTCTTTCGTCAACACGAGCTGTTCGAGCGCCTCGTGGGCCGTCAGCAGCGTCGTCGCGGCCGGGTGCTCGTAGTTCTCGCGGACCTTCAGGCCGAGCATGCGGTCCTCCATCATGTCCGTACGGCCGACGCCGTAGCTCCCGGCGAGGTCGTTGAGGTACTCGATGAGCGGCACCGGCTCCATCTCGTCGCCGTCCACGGCGACCGGCACCCCCTCCTCAAACTCGATGTCGATGGTCTCGGTCTCGTCGCTGGGGGCGTCCGTCCAGTCGTAGATGTCCTCCGGCGGCTCGTAGCCGGGGTCCTCCAGCTGGCCGCCCTCCACGGAGCGGCTCCAGAGGTTTGTGTCGATGCTCCACTCGCCCTCGTTGCCCGCCTCGACCGGCAGGCCCTTCTCGTCGGCGTAGTCGATTTCCCACTCGCGCGTCAGCCCGAGTTCGCGGACCGGCGCGATGACGTCGAGGTCGCTGGCGCGCCAGACGGCCTCGAAGCGAAGCTGGTCGTTGCCCTTCCCCGTGCAACCGTGCGCGAGTGCCGTGCAGCCCTGTTCCTCGGCGACTTCCAGAATCGCCTCGGCGATGACCGGGCGCGCGAGCGCCGTGCCCAGCGGGTAGCCCTGATAGCTAGCGTTCGCCTGCACCGCCTCGAAGCAGAGGTCGGCGAACTCGGCTTTCGCGTCCACGACGTAGTGGTCGACGCCGAGCGCGTCGGCCGTCTCGTGGGCCTCGGCGAACTCTGACTCGGGCTGGCCGACGTCGACTGTGACGCCGATGACCTCGTCGTAGCCGTACTCTTCTTTCAGCAGCGGTACGCAGACCGTCGTGTCGAGCCCGCCGGAGAAGGCGAGCGCGACCGTTCCTCCTGTCATTGTGTGTTCCGTGTGTGGTGTGTGCCGCGGTAGTCGGGAAGTGATGCGAGACCGAAAACGAGGGATGTAGCTGTAGTGGGGTCAGAAGGACCCCGGTCGTCGCGGCACGCGACGGGAGGACACCGGACAGCCGACGGTCCCGCTGCTCACCGAGGGCGAGCGGCGGGCGCGAGCCGACGACTGCGTCATTACCAGTCTCGAACGGTCCCGAGTGCTTAAACGTTGCTCCCGTCCCGTGGTCTTGCCATCTACGGTAACACGCCACACGATTGCCTGAACCCTTATCAGCGTGCTCCCCTAGCGACCCCACATGACATCAGCCCGCGGCGCACTCGACGTCGAAGACCTGCTGAAAATCGTGCTCGTGCTGGTGGTCGTCTGGCTCGCGCTCGAAATACTGGGCGGGATTGTCGGCGCGCTCGCCGGCCTGCTCGGACTCGCCCAGCCGCTCATCGCGGTCGTCGTGCTCGTGTTGCTCGTGCTGTGGCTGCTCGACCGCATCTAACGTCAGCGCTTTCCCGCTCGACGCCCCACTAGCGCACGTGTACAGCGTGAACGCTCCGGTTCCGGCCGAAGTCAAGAAGGTCGCCGCGGACCTCCGCCCGGCGCTCTCGGAGTTCGCCCGCATCCGCGAGCGCCGCGAGCAGACGCTGCTCGTCAAGCGCGTCCCCGCCGACGACCGCAAGCAGCTCCGCACCGCGTGGCAGACCGCCCAGGACGCCCTCGCCGGCGCGCCCGTCGTCGAAGCCCGCGTCGCCGAAGTCGACACGTTCGAGAACCCGCCGAACGGCTCCAGCCCCGTTGTCTATCTCGCCGTCGAGAGCCCCGGCCTCCACGGCATCCACCAGCGCCTCTGCGAGGTCTTCGACCCCGTGCCCGTGATGGAAGGCGGCGACGACTACGACCCCCACGTCACGCTCGCCCGCGACGCCGACGGCTTCCGCGGCCGCCGCGCCGTCGAGAACGTCGACGGCCGACAGGTCGGCCCCGTCACGTGGAACATCGAAGAACTGTACCTCTACGACGCCGAACGCGGCGAACGCGTCGACACGCTCTCGCTTCCTGCGTGACGTCCGAGAGTTTTCTTCCGCTCTTTGTATCGGAGTGAATCCTTCGAAAGCAGCGTACTCCCCCGAAGTGGCTTCTGACACCCCGAAAGCCCCGAGGCTGTAGACTTGGTGCGCTCGCTGCGCTCCTCGCTACGCTGCGGTGCTTGCTTTGTGCGCCTTCGTCTACAGCCTCGCCCCTTTCAATCCGCCCATTACCGGCTGACCAACCGGCTACGGGCGGACTGAAAGGGGCGGCGCGCTCGCGTTTACCTGTTCGCTCGCGCCGCAAGCACCGCAGGCCGGAGGCCGAGGAGCGCAGCAAGCGAGCGAACGCGAGCGTGCCGGGGCTTTCGAGGTGTCGTCGAAGGAGCTGGAGACGCTAGCCGCTGACACGAGACCTACGGACGAGGGGGCTGACCGTCGTAGGCGTCGAGGTCCGTGTAGAAGTTCAGCATCGACACGCGGAGCTTCTCGGGGTCGATGTCCACGAGTTCGCGGCGCTCCTCGGCGGGGAACGCGGGGTTGACGCTGTACTTGCGCATCGCGGTGCGGCTCTCCTTGGTGTAGCGGCGGTCCACGAGCATCCGCACGCCGAAGTCGTCGGGGGAGCGGATGACGCGGCCCATCGCCTGCCTCGTCTTGCGGACGGTGGGAATCTCGACGGCGTAGCGCCAGCCGGCGTCCTCGTTGCGGCGGTCGTCGCGGTCGCCGAACACGCGCCCGTAGGCGTCCTGGACGGCTTCGGCGCGCGCGTCCAAGTGGGGGTAGGGGACGCCGACGACCGCGACGGTGCGGGCGTCGTCGCCGTCGAAGCTCACGCCCTCCGCGAGCGTCCCCCACAGCGACGTGAACAGGACGCCGTTGCGGTCGTCCGTGAACGTCTGCCGGAGCTCCTCGGCGCTCGTGCCCGGCTGGTCGAGGTAGCGCGCGGCGTCCACGTCCCCCAGTAAGTCGTGGTAGCGCTCGGCTTCCGCGTAGCTCGGGAAGAAAAACAGGCAGTTCCCGGGCGTGAAGTTCACGGCGTCCCGGAGCGCGCCCGCGACTTCCTCCTGAGTGTCGGGGTCGTCGCGGTTCGAGGAGAACAGCGGCTCCGTGTCCACCGCGAACGTGCGCCGGCGCTCCTCGGGGAACTGGAGGCCGAACGCCATCGTCTCCGGGTCCTCCAGGCCGAGCACGTCCGCGGTGACGTCGAACGGCCGCAGCGTCGCGCTCATCAGGACGCTGGCGTGCACGGCGTCGAAGAGGTCCGTCGTCACGTCCCGCGGGATGCACGTGTACAGTTCCGCGCGGCCGTAGACGTCGTTCGTCCCCTCGTCGCGGCGCACCGCCGCAGTCGGGTACTGGCCGAGTTCGCCGCTGTCCTCGACGTACGACTCCACGAACTCCGCGGCCTCCAGCACGAAGCACTCCCGGCGCGTGGTCGTCTCGCCGTTCCGGTAGGCCTCGTCGTACTCCTCGTCGAGGTACTCGCCGAGCGCGAGCGCGTCGTCGACGTCCTCCCGGATGCCGGGGCCGGTGTACTGCTGGAGGAACTCGAGTGTGAGGTCGTCGCGCTTGTCCTCGTTCGCCACCGGGACGTCCGTCCAGTTCCCGTCCACTTCCGAGCGCGCGAGCGCGGGACCGTCGCCGCCCGGCCCGAACGCGCCCTCGTAGGTCTCCACGAGCGCGTCCCGGAACGCCGACAGCACGCGCTCTGCGGCCGCGCCGCGGTCGTCCGTGACTTCCTCCAGTTCGGAGAGCGCGCTGTCGAGGGTGTTCTCGGTGAGCGTCCGCGTGGCGTGGTCGCGCGCGGCGTCCTCGACGTTGTGCGCCTCGTCGAACACCACCACCACGTCCTCGGGGTCGCGGCCCAGCCAGCGGAAGAACTGCGCGCGAATCCCCGGGTCCAGCAGGTGGTGGTAGTTGCAGACCGCGAGGTCCACGCCCTCGATGCCGTCCTTCAGGAGTTCGTACCCGCAGAGGCCCGCCTCCTCGGCGTACTCGTAGATGTCCTCGGGCGTGCGGACGCCGTCGTAGAGCCACTCGTAGAAGTCGTCGTTGTCCCCGACGAGGTTCTCGTAGTAGCGCTCGCAGACGTTCCCCTCCTGGAGGTCTTCGAGTTCGTCCTCCACGGACTCCAGTTCGTCTAATACCGCCTCGCGCGCCTCGGCGGCCTCGCTGTCGCCGTCCTGGCTCTCCTCCAACAGGGCCTGCTGGCGCTCCTCCAACTGCTGTTTGTCGCGCTCGGCGTCCACCAGCTCGTGGGTGTTGTCGCGGAGGACCTGACACTCCTCGTAGTCGACGTCGATGTGGCACATCGACCCCTTCCCCTTGAAGACGACCGCGCGCAGCGGCTCGGCGTCGTGAATTTCGCGGGCCTCGCGCACGAACTGGCGCATCTGCTGGTGGACGTTCGTCGTGATGACGACCGTCTTGTTGGTCTCGCGGGCGTGCGACAGCGCCGGCGCGAGCGCGGCGAGCGTCTTCCCGGTCCCGCAGGCCCCCTCGAACAGGACGTCGCGGCCGCTGTCGAGGGCGTCGCGGATGCCGTCCATCGCCTCCCGCTGGTTGTCGTACGGCGACGCCTTCGGGAAGAACTCCATGTAGTCCGGGGAGTTGCTCGCGGCCACGTTGGGGTCCGATTCGGCTCGATGCCGTATAAACGTCCGGCTCCCAGCGGAAGTAGTCGCGGGGGTAGCGGCCGTGGGGCGGCCACCCCGGACGAGTTTAGGCACACCAAAACGTATATTCGTGGGTGGGTCCCTACGGGGTAGTGATGGCAGTCACGCAGGACCGCGAGGACGAGACGCCGGCCGCCGGCGAGGGCGTCGCGGCGTTCCAGTCCTCGCCGACCCGAACGGTGTTCACCGAGTCGGACAACCCCGACGGCTGGATCTCTACTGACGAGACCGTCCCCGTCGAACGATAGCCGCCCCTTCTCCCCGCGCGCTGCCGCTACGCGCCGCTAGCGACCGATAGCGCGCAGAAAAACGAAACTCTCGTCGGCGGGGTTACTCGTTGACGACGAGCGTGTCGTCCTCGAGGTAGTGTTCGACGTGGTGGGCGTCCTCCTCGACCTGCACGAGGTTCTCGCGGACGATTTCCGCGCTGGCGTGGTCGCCGAGGTTCTGCGCGAGGTCGACGTGCTCGCGCAGCGTCTCGATGATGTCGCCGTACATCTCGAGGTCGTTCTGCAGGGACGTCCGGATGTCGTAGACGTCCTCGTCCTCGGGCTCGACCGGCGACTCCTCCTGGAGGGTCGCGGGGCTGGCGTGCGGGACGCCGCCCAGCGCCTGCACGCGCTCGGCGAGCTCGTCGGCGAACTCTTCGGCGTGCGCGGCGGCGTCGCCGAGGAACAGGTGGAGGTCGCGGAACTCCGCGCCCTCGACGTTCCAGTGGTGCTTGCGGAGCTGGTGGTAGAGGACGTACGTCGCCGCGAGGTCGGCGTTCAGCGCATCGATTACCTGTTCGGCCTTCTCCTCGTCGATGCGAAGACCTTCCGAGCCTTCGACGTCGCCGGCGTGCTTCAGCACGTGCTTCTGGGTGCTCATTACACTCCACTATTCGCCCCCATCGCACTTAAAGGTTTACCAACTGAGGAAATATATTTTGCAGACGAGAAAACAGAGTTCCCGAATCCCGTGCGACTATCGTTCGGTCTCGGGTTCGACGTACACCTTCGAGATTGCCGGATTGGCCTCCCGGAGCGCGTCTTCGAGGCTCGTTATCGCGTCGTCTATCTCCTCGGTGTCCAGCGCGGGGTCGAACGCCACGTCCGCCGTCACCAGCACCTCGTTCGGCCCGAAGTACACCGTCCGGAAGCCCGCGATGGACTCCACTTCCGGGCGCTCCTCGACGACGCGACGCAGGTCGTTCTCGTCGGCCGCCGGGAGGCTCTCACCGAGCAGCAGGCGCTTGTTCTCCCACGCCAGCGCCGCCGCGAACCCCATCAACAGCAGCCCGATGAGCAGCGCCGCCGCCGCGTCGTAGACGTGGTTGCCGGTCTGCTCGGTGAGGAAGATGCCCACCAGCGCCAGCCCGAGGCCGAGCAACGCCACCGTGTCCTCCGTGAGTGCGGTCAGCGTCGTCGTGTCGCTGGTGCGGCGGAACGCCTCCCGGAACCCGCTCCAGCCGTGGCGCTCGATCTGCCGCTGCATCTCCTTGTACGCCTTCGCGAACGCGTACGTCTCGAAGCCGATGGCGCCGAGCAGCACCGCGTAGCTCGCCCACACGCCCGGGAACTCGTAGCCGAGCAGTTCGGCCTGCCGGCCGAGCACGCGCCCGTGCCCCGTGAGCGCCTCGTAGCCGTGGGAGGCGGACTCCCAGCCAGCGATGCCGAACAGCATCACGCTCACGAGGAACGAGTAGAAGAACTGCGCCTTCCCGTACCCGAACGGGTGCGAGCGCGTCGCCTCCCGCGCGCCGTACCGGATGCCGATGAGCAGAAACACCTGATTCCCGGTGTCGGAGACGGAGTGGTACACCTCCGAGAGCATCGCCGGGCTCCCGGTCACGAGGAACGCGAGGAACTTCAACACCGCAATCGCGCCGTTCGCGAACAGCGCCGCGAGCACGACGGACTTGCTACCGGCCATTTCCTCGTGATTCAGCCCGCCGACACATAGGTATTCGCCCGGCCCCAAGACCCGGGCGTGACAGAGTACCAACCGGGCGCGTGCAACATCGGTCACGCGGAGCGACGCAGACGCTACCTGACCGGCGTTGCGGGGTTCGCCGCCGCCGCGCTGCTCGTCGCCGCCGTCGCAACCGTCCACGCCGACCGCGCGTGGCTGCTCGCCGCCGTCGCGCCGCTGTTCGTCGGCTTCCTCGGCGTCCTGCAGGCGCGAGCGCGGTTCTGCGTCGGCTTCGCGATGGCGGGCGTCTTCGACGTCAGCGCTTCTGGGGACCGGCGCCAGCCGGCGCCGGAAGCCGGCCAGCGCGCCGACCGCAAGCGCGCCATCGTCCTCTCCGTGAAGGCGCTCGCCGCGGCGACCGTCGGCGCGCTCGCGCTCTACCTCGCTGCCGGCGCGCTCGCGTAACCAAACAGTCACGGCCGCGCGGCCGCTACGACCGAGCATGATAGCCGTTCTGTCCGACACGCACAGCACGGACGGGCACGACTTGCAGGGGCGAGCACTCGACGCCGTGCGGGACGCGGAGCTCGTGATACACGCTGGCGACTTCACCACGGAGACGGCGCTCGACGCGTTCTACGACGCCGCCGACCAGCTGTTCGCGGTCCACGGCAACGCCGACCAGCCCGCGGTCCGCGACCGGCTCCCCGAAGCGCGGACGCTGGAAGCGGGCGGCCTCCGCGTCGCGGTCACGCACCGCCAGCGCGGCGGCACCACTGGCTTGGCGATGTTCGGGCGGGAGAGCGGTGCGGACCTCGTGGTGTCGGGACACACCCACCAGCCGACGGTGACCGAGACAGAAGACGTGACGTTGCTGAATCCCGGGAGTCACGCCGACCCGCGCGGCAACCCCGCGGCGCACGCCGAGTTGCACCCCGACAACGGGGGCGTGCGCGGCGAGATTCGGGACCGCGACGGGAGCGTCCTCCGGGAGTTCCGCGTGGAGGGGCAGTAGCGTCAGCGGGGCAGGCCGGGGGAGCCTGTACCACGTCGTACGCTCGGTGGTATCAAATAGCCGATGCAGACTCAAAACGCGATTTTACCATCGGGCTATCGCGCGTAGTACGCGACGCCGACGAGCGCGAGCACGAGGAGGCCGCCGAGGAAGAACACCGCGCCCGGCGGGAGCGACGCGGCGGCGCCGGCGGCCGCCGCCGCGGGCTGGTCGGTCTCGGCGACGAGCGCCGACATCTCGCCGGCGGTCTCGGCGCCGCCGCTCCCCGCGGTTCCGGGCGCCTGCAGTCCGGAGCCGACGAACTGCTGGACGAGCAGGCTCGCGACGCCCAGCACGCCGACCGCGCCGAGCAGGTTCGCGAGCGCCGACCGCACGGACTTGCTCTCCTCCTCGTCGCCCGCGAACAACACCACGGGCGCGTCGGCGGGCGCGTACACGCTCATCTCGCGGCCCTTCGCGGAGTAGCGCGTGTCGCACTCCTCGACGAGGTCGGCGTCCTCCAGCTTCCCGAGGTGGTACTGGGCGTTCTGGAGCGAGGTCTCGCATTCCTCGGCGAGCTCCGAGGGGGTCGCCGGCGCGTCGTGGAGCGCGCCGTAGAGGTCGCGGGCGGTCCCCGAGGAGAGCGCCGACAGGAGTCGGTCGGCGTCCTCGGAGTCGACGCCGACCACGCGGGGCTCGCCCTCGGGGTCGTCGGCCTCCGAGCGGGAGGGCAGCAGGCCGGACATACCCCCGCTTCGAGTCGCAGGCCAATCAGTTTTTCCTGACACGACGGCCGCCCGCCGCGTCCGTGGGTCTCAGTCGTTGGCTCCACTCCCCTCCGACCCACGCTCGTGGGGGAAACGACTAATGCCCGCGGGTCGAACGCGGAGGTATGGTGGAACTCGGTCCCGCGTTCTACGTCCTCGCCGCCGCGTTCCTGTTGTTCGTGTTCTTCCTGTTCATGTTCCTCCGGCGCACGCTCACCGGCTTCAAGGAGGGCTTCGAGAGCGGGAAGCGCGGCGACGGCTAGAGCGCGCGCTCGACGGCGTCGATGGCGGCCGCGACGTCCTCGTCGTCCACGTCGAGGTGCGTGCAGAACCGAATCGTGTGCTCGCCGAACTCCGAGCCGCGGACGCCCTCCTGCTCGCAACGCTCCAGCAGCGCCGCCGCAGTCTCGCCCGTCTCGGTCGTGTCCACGAGCACGATGTTCGTGTCCGGCTCCGCGACCGAGAGCCCGTCGAGGTCGTCGAGCCCGGCTGCGAGTTCCTTCGCGCGTTCGTGGTCGACGTGGAGCCGGTCGCGGTTCGCCAGCGCTTCCAGCCCGGGCGCCGCGATGATGCCGGCCTGCCGCATCCCGCCGCCCATGAGCTTGCGGACGCGGCGCGCCTCCTCGACGAACTCCTCGCTGCCCGCGAGCATCGACCCGACGGGCGCGCCCAGCCCCTTCGAGAGGCAGAACATCACGGAGTCCACGGGCGCCAGTAGCTCGGCGGCGTCGGCGTCGAGCGCGGTCACGGCGTTGAACAGGCGCGCGCCGTCCACGTGGACCGGCACGCCGAGGTCGTGAGCGGCCTCGGCCGCCGCCGCGACGTCGTCGGCCGGCACCGGGACGCCGCCCTTCACGTTGTGCGTGTTCTCTAGGCAGAGCAGTCCCGTGCCCGCGCGGTGGAGGTCCTCCGCGACGAAGCCGTCGCGGACTTGCTCGGGGGTCGGCGCGCCGTTCGCGCCGCCGTCGTACGTCCGCACCTGCAGGTTCGAGTGCTGGGCGAACCCGCCCAGCTCGTACTTGTAGACGTGGCTCTCGGCCTCGACGAGCGCCTCCTGCCCGCGGTCGGTGTGGACGCGGGCGGCAATCTGGTTGCCCATCGTCCCCGTCGGCACGTACATCGCGGCCTCCTTGCCGACCGCCTCGGCCGCGCGCCGCTCCAGTTCGTTGACCGTCGGGTCCTCGCCGTAGACGTCGTCCCCGACCTCGGCGTCGGCCGCGGCCGCCCGCATCTCCTCGCTCGGCGTCGTCACCGTGTCGCTTCGCAGGTCTATCACGTGCGTCCGTCCGCACTGCAACGGCAAAAGTCAGGCGTCACGCCACCGCTTCGATTCGAAAAGTCCTTCCGGTCGTTCGCGCGAAACGTGGCGTATGGACGACCGCATCCACCGTCACGCCGAAATCATCGTCGACCGCGCCATCGACCTCCAGCCCGAGGAGAACGTCGTGGTGAGCCTGCCGCCGGTCGCCGAGGACCTCGCCGTCGCCCTCTACGAGGAGATCGGGAAGGTCGGCGCCAACCCCGTGATGCTCGCGCGCGGCGACCGCGGCATCGGCACGGACCGCGCCGCCCGCGCGTACCTCCGCGAGGTCGACCCCGACGACCTCACCGAGCCCGAACACCTCCTGTCGCTGTTCGAGCACGCCGATGCCGCCGTCGTCGGCCGCCCCCACGAGAACGTCAGCGAGCAGAGCGACGTCAGCACGGAGGTCGGCTCCGCGTTCGCCGCCGCCTACCGCGACGTGCTGAACGCCCGCCTCGACACGAAGTGGTGTCTCACGCACTACCCCGCGCCCGCCGACGCCCAGCTCGCGGAGATGTCCACGGAAGCCTACGAGGACTTCGTCTACGACGCGATGCTCAAAGACTGGGACGAGGTCGAGGCCCACCAGGAGCAGATGGTCGAGATTCTCGACCCCGCCGAGGAGGTCCGCATCGTCTCCGGCGACACGACCGACGTGACGATGAGCGTGAAGGACATGGTGACGCTCAACGACTGCGGGACGAACAACCTCCCCGCAGGCGAGGTGTTCACCGCACCCGTCCCCGACTCCGTCGAGGGCGAAGTCCTCTTCGACAAGCCGGTCTACCACCAGGCCCGCGAGATTCAGGGCGCGTGGCTGAAGTTCGAGGACGGCGAGGTCGTGGACTTCAGCGCCGACCAGAACGAGGACGTCCTCGAAGGCATCCTCGAAACGGACGACGGCGCGCGCCGGCTCGGGGAGCTGGGAATCGGGATGAACCGGGACATCGACCGGTTCACGTACAACATGCTGTTCGACGAGAAGATGGGCGACACCGTCCACATGGCGCTCGGTCGCGCGTACCCCGCGACGGTCGGCGACGGCGTCGAACAGAACGACTCCGCGAAGCACGTCGACATGATCGTGGACATGAGCGAAGACTCGTACATCGAGGTCGACGGGGAAATCGTCCAGCGCAACGGGACGTTCAAATTCGAAGACGGGTTCGAAGAGTAGCGCGGGGCCGAACGTCGTGAGGGCCCGCGGGAAAGACGAGCGGCGAACGGAGTGAGCCGCGAGGATGCGGTTCTGTAGTCGGGCGAGGCGCGTAGTGCAGTCGTCCACCCGGCTACTCTGCTGTTTTTTAGCGTCCTGTCGAACGCAGTGAGGCAGGGCTCGCTCTCTCGGCATAGATTCTTGCGGCGCGAGGAAAACGAGATGCCACAAAGCGTATGGCGCGTTCGTGTCGTCGCCGGTTCGACGGAACGCCCGCTACCGCCGTCTAATAGCAGTTTCCGCGGCTGACGTGTTATCATTTACCAACCCTCGTTTTAAGACAGTGGCGTGTGTATACGTGGCACGTGCCAAAGCTCGACTGCCCTGACTGTGGTCGCGGCATCGCGATGCACGAACTCGAAACGCGAACTGTCGCCCAGACCACGGGATTCGAGACGAGCTACCGCTGCCCGTTCTGCCGCGCCGACTTCGAGGAAGTCGCTCAGTTGATGTGAGTCCTCGACGGTGCGTTCGGCGAACCGCGCGGCCGGCTGGCGGGCCGCCGCGCGTGCCGCTGCCGAGCCGCGGGCACGACCACTCCGATTCTCGCGATAGCGGCCGCTAGTCGCTCGTTACGTTGCTCTTCGGTGCAGAGCATACGCGCGGCGAAGCCGTGCGTTTCACTGCGCGAACGAGCGAAGCGAGTGAGCGCAGGACGTTTTTAGCGTGCTTCCGAGCGGAGCGAGGAAGGGGTCGGGAGAGCAAAGCTCTCCCGGCGTAGCTTTTTGCGACGAGCGGTGCGCGAGCGAAGCGAGCGCACCTGAGGAGTAAAAAGGTACGCGGGCACGGAGGGATTCGAACCCCCGGCATTTCGGTTAGAAGCCGAACGCTCTGTCCGAACTGAGCTACGTGCCCTGCCGGGAGGTACAGGCGACGCGAGTAAAAACCGACGGGTTCCCGGCGTGGAGTCGAAGCACACAGGTACGGGCGGCTGCTACGTCGGTGTAATGAGAGTCATCGGTACCGTGGGGATGCCGGGCAGCGGCAAGAGCGAGGCCGCTGCCGTTGCCGAGGAGCTCGGCGTGCCCGTCGTCATCATGGGCGACGTCATCCGGCAGGAGTGCCGGGACCGCGGCCTCGACCCGGCAGAGCACCACGGCCGCATCGCACAGGCGCTCCGCGAGGAGAACGGCCCGGGCGCCATCGCCGAGCGCTCGCTTCCGATTATCCGCGACCACCTCGAAGACAGCGACGTGGTGCTCGTTGACGGCATCCGGTCGGGCGTGGAGGTCGAGCAGTTCCGCGAGGCGTTCGACGGCGCGTTCACGCTCGTGGAAGTGTACGCGCCCTACGACCTGCGCCGCGAGCGCATCGAGGGGCGCGGCCGCCCCGGCGACGTCGAGGGCGAGACCCTCGCGGAGCGCGAGGAGCGCGAGCGCGGGTTCGGGATGGACGAGGCCATCGAGGCCGCTGACGTCCGCGTGGAGAACGCGGGCAGCCTCGAGGAGTTCCACGAGCGCGTCACCGAACTCCTCACCGAGGAAGTCGGAGACCCGCCGGCGGACGCGGAAGCGGAGGTGGGGGAGTCGTGAGCGACGACGAGGGCGTCCTCTACAGCGTGGACGTGGAACTGTCCGCGCCCGTCAAGCCGACGGAGGTCACGGACCGCGTCGTCGAGACGATTACCGGACTGTTCCCGGCCGCGGAGGTCGAGACGCACGGAGACAGCGTCACCGCGGAGTGCCACGACGTCGAGCAGTTCCGCGAACAGCTGTTCGAGCAGCGCATCCTCGACACGGCTCGGAAGGAGTTCCTCCGCAACAGCACCGAGGCGGGGTTCAGTTTCGACCTGAAGAAGCAGGCGGCGTACGTCGGGAAGGTGAACTTCTCGGTCGGGAGCCCGGACGAACTCGGCGACCTCCACGTCGAGGTCACGGTGAACGAGCCCGACGTGGAATCCTTCATCGCGTACCTCGCCCCCCAGACCGAGGACGGCGAACCCGTCGAAATCGACGAGTAGCCTACGCGAGCAGGACGGCGATTGCGACCGCGATGAAGACGACTTTCGTGGCGACGTTGACGGCGATGACTTTCGACCCGAAGCGCGCCCCCCAGATGCCGTACTGGAACGGAATCGAGCGCTTGAACGTCGAGACGGCGAACGAGACGACGCCGCCGACGAGCATCGTCGCGACGGCCTCGCGGGCGGTGAACGTGCCCGGCACCTGTGGCGCGATGAAGATTGCGCCGGTCGTCGTGTCCACGGCGAACGTCGCGATGGCGGGCACGCTCGCGGACGGCAACCCGATTAGCTCGGTGAGCGGCGCCGCGGCGGCCGTGTACTCCGTGACGTCGTAGGCTGTCGTGAGGTAGACGACGGCCGTGTAGACGACTGCGAGCCGCGGGACGATGCTGAACAGTTTTCTCCTTGTCTTCGCGAGCGCGTCCCGCACGGCCTCGCTGCGGGTCTGGTCGCCGTCGCCGGGGAGGTCTACGTCCGCGCCGGTGGCGGGCGCGACGTTGCGCTCCGTGAGGAACAGCGCGCCGGCGAGCACGCCGACGAGCGTGATGGCGAGGCTGACGCCCGCCCGCGCGCCGACGTACGTCAGCCCGACCTCCAGCCCGAGAATCGGAATCAGGACGGGCGCGTAGAACGTGAAGATGTGCTGGACGAACCCGAAGAACGTGTTGATGGTCACCGCAATCAGGGTGGCGCGGTCGTCGAGCACGCCGGCGTCCCGGTACTCCTTGAGCATCCCGTAGCCGGCAGTCGGGGACGCGGTGGTCGCGAGGATTGCCGTGCCGACCTCGTCCGGGAGGTTCGCGGGACCGGTCAGGGGCTTCGCGAACCGGGCGACGTACTCCACGGCGCCGAACGCGACCGCGAGGTTCGCCAGCGTCAGCCCCACCGCGATGGCCAGCGAGACCGCCGCGACGCGCGGGAGGACGTCCCCGAGGAGTGCCGCGAGTTGCACGCCCGATGGTTCGCACGCAGGCGAATTACCGGTGTCGGTCTCAGGCTACACGACGGCGCCGACGACCAGCAGGAAGACGACGACGCCGAGCACGTCGCAGGTCGTCGTGACGACCGGAACGACGACGTCGTCAGGGTCCAGTTGGAGCTGGAAGGCGGCGTAGGTCGCGGTGGTCGCGATGGCGACGGCGACGACCGCGAGCAGGAGGCCCGAGGCCGCCGCGATGAAGACGACCGTCCCGAGCGCGAGCGCGGCGTCGCCGAGCGCGTAGCGGGCGAGCCACGCGCCCGCGCCGACCGCGGGAAACAGCGTGGCGGCGAGCGCGAACGTCGCGGCGGCGTTCCCGGCGAGTTCGTCGTCGGTCGGGGCGAACGCGAGCGTGCCGAGGTGGAACGCCGTCGAGAGCCGGCTGGCGAGCACGCTCCCGAGGTTGCCCGCGACGGCGATGATGCCGGGGACGAGCGTCAGCAGCGACGGGTACCGCGTGAGGACGGCGCGGCTGCCGTCCAGCACGAGCCCGCCCCAGAGTTCGACGACGGTGAGCACGGCCAAAAGCGGGAACGTCGCCGCGACGATTCCCTTGACGCTCCACTCCTCGGGCACTCACACCACCCCGGCGGCGATGGCGAGGCGCGCGCCCGCGAGCATCGTCGCGATGCCGATGACGTCGCCGGTCGTGGTGACGACCGGACCCGCCAGCGCGTCCGGGTTGAGCCCGCGGCGGAAGCCGACGAACACGGTGACGATGACGACGAGCGTGAGTCCCGCGCCCGAGAGCACGCCGGCGACGAGCGCGACGACGAGCAGCGCGGAAAGCGGCGCGACCGGGAGGTCGAGCGCGACGCGGACGCCGTAGCCGGCGGCGGCGGCGACCGCGGAGATGACGACGCCGTTGAGCATCGCCGCGGCGACCGCCGACCGCACGCGCTCGTCCGGAATCGAGAGTTCGGGTTCGACCAGCCCCTGATGGAGGCCGGTCGCGAGGCGCGCGCCCAGCGACCCGTAGACGCTCCCGCGGGTCGCCAGCAGCGCGGGGACGATGGTGAGCAGGCCGGGGACGACCGTGAGTTCGCGCTCCATCCCGCCGAGCACGACCCCGGAGAAGACGCTCGCGACCGCGGACAGCACGAGGATGCCGAACGCCTCGCGGTAGGCGTCCTCGGCGACCGCGCGAATGGGCATGGCCGAGTGCACGCGTCCGCCCGGGAAAAAACCCGCCGGCGGGCGTGGCTTTTTGCGGCGCGCGCCCGTACCGGTGGTCGTGAGCGAGGACCCCGAAACGGTCGCCGAGCGGCTCCGCGAGCGCGCGCGCCGCCTCCGCGAGCGGGCGGTCGCCGAACACGCCGACGACCCCCTGATGCTTGACCCGCAGCCCATCGACCCGCCGCCGCACGCCACCGACGACCCGTTCCCGTCGTCCGTCGAGGAACAACTCGACCGGCTGCCCGGCGTCGGCGGCCTCGTCGTTATCGACGATGGGCGCGTGCTGGGCGTCAAGCAGGGCTACCGGGACGGGTGGACGAACCCGGGCGGCGCGCAGGACCCGGGCGAGTCGCTCGCCGAGACGGCGGTCCGGGAGACCCGCGAGGAGACGAACATCGAGGCGGAGGTGACGGGCGTGCTGTACGCGCGGGACTTCGCTATCGACTACGGCGGCCCCGAGCGCGTCCACGTGCCGCTGGTCGTGTTCACGGGGCGACGCGTCGGCGGTAGCCGTGCGGCGCCGCTCGTGCGCGTCTCCTCGGGCGAACCCGAAATCGAGGACGTCCGCTGGTTCGACGCCGAGAGCCTCCCCGCGGACTTCCGGGACCGCGAGCTAATTTTGGAGCTACTGTAAGCCGTCCGTCCGCAGGAGGTAGACGAGCGCGCCCGCGCCGCCGAACACGACCGCGCCCGCGAGCCACAGCGCCCGCTTGGGCTGGTCGGTGCCGTGGCGGTCGGCGCGCGCGTCGAGGTAGACGCCGACCGGAGCGAGCGCCCACGCGTGCGCGAACACGGTCGCGCCGACGGGGAACGTGAAGTCGAACGCCGCGAGCGCCAGCCCCACCGCGAACGCGACGACCGTCCCCGCGAGGAGGTCCTGCCAGACGGTCTCGGCGTCCGCCGGCGCGTCGACGACCGCCGCCTTCCGCGCGAGGTACGCCACGGCGACGGCGACGTTCACGACGGGGACGGTGCCGCCGGCCGCCCACGGGAGCGGGCGCGGCGACCACGTCGCGTCGTGCGTCTGCCACGCGTCGTAGCCCAGCGAGCACGCGAGCGCGACGGCCGCCGCGACGAACAGCGGCGTCGCCACCCACGCGTAGGCTGCCCCGACGAGGAAGAACGCGAGCAGGCCGGCGAGCGCGCCCGCGCCGATTGCGACCTCTGCCAGCGAGTGCGTGTCCACGCTCGCCGGCGTCGCCCGCCGGTGGAGTCGCTGCGTCCCGTCCACGTCCACGCGGTACGCGCCGTCCCGCGATTCGAGGGCGACGCGCGCCCCGTCGAGCGCGCCCGGATTGCCGGACGGCTCGCCGACCGCGTCCAGCACGCGCGCCAGCCGGCTCCCGGCGTGGCCGCCGCTCGGCCACGCCTCGAAGACGCGAACCGTCTCGGGCGCGTCCTCGGGTGACTCAGCCTCGCGCTCGGCGACGAGTTCGAGCGCGTGACTGGCGTCCACGTCGAAGGGGTAGGCGTCGGGCACCTCCTCGACCGGCACGCGGGTCACTCGCTGGACGCGCGCGTGCCGTGGGGACGACTGGCGTGACGCCATTCACACCGAGGTACGCGCCCCACGGCAAAACAGTACTGGTCGCCGGCCTCAGAACATCCCGCCGAAGCCGCCGCCTCCGCCGCCACCGCCGCCCTGCTGCATCTGCTTCATCATCCGCTGCATGTCGCCGTCGCCCATCCCCTGGAACTGCTTCATCGTCTGGGACATCATCTTGTGCTGGTCGAGCAGCTCCCGGATGGTGTCCTCACTCTTCCCGGAGCCTTTCGCGATGCGCCGCACCTGCGAGGCGCCAATCGAGCGCGGGTTCTCCAGCTCCTCCTCGGTCATCGAGTCCATGATGACCTCGAAGTTCCGCATGCGCTCCTGGGTGACGTCCATCGCGTCGTCCGGGAGCTGGTCCATCAGGCCGCCGCCCATCCCCGGAATCATGTCCATCACCTGGTCGAGGGGGCCCATGTTGTCCATGGCCTCCATCTGCTTGCGCATGTCCTTGAGGGTGAACTCCCCCTTCATCAGGTCCTCGGGGTCCCAGTCCTCGTCCTCCTCTAAGCCGGTCTCCTCCATCGCGCGCTCGACGCGCTCGGTGAGCTGTTTGAGGTCGCCCATCCCGAGCAGCCGCGAGATGAAGCTGTCCGGCTCGAAGCGCTCGATGTCTTGGACGGTCTCCCCGCTCCCGAGGAACGCGATGGTCGAGCCCGTCTCGTCGACGGCGGTCAGCGCACCGCCACCTTTCGCGGTACCGTCGAGCTTCGTGATGGCGACGCCGTCGATGCCGATGGAGTCGTCGAACTCGCGGGCCTGATCTTTCGCGCCCTGGCCGATTGCGGCGTCGAGCACGAGCAGGCTGCGGTCGGGCTCGACCGCCGACTCGATGTCCTCGATTTCGTTGATGAGGTCGTCTTCGAGCGCGTGGCGGCCCGCCGTGTCCACGATGTGGACGTCCGCGTCCTCGGTGGCTTCGAGGCCGTCGCGGGCGATTTTCACGGGGTCGTCCTCGTCGGGGTCGCCGTAGAACGCCACCTCCGCGCGCTCGGTCATCTGCTTGGCCTGGTCGTAGGCGCCCGGGCGGAACGTGTCCGTCTGGATGACCGCGGGGCGCAGGCCCTTCTTCGAGAACCACCACGCCATCTTCGCCGCGGTCGTCGTCTTCCCCGAGCCCTGCAGGCCCGCCAGCAGGATGGTCTGGTTCTCCAGCGGAATCTCCGTGGACTCGCCGACGAGGTCCACGAGCTCCTCGTAGACGATGCGGAGGACGTGGTCGCGGGCGGACGTCCCGCCCGGCGGCTCCTCCTCCAGCGCGCGTTCTTCGATGGAGTCCGATAGCTCCATCACGAGGCTCACGTCGACGTCGGCTTGGAGCAGCGACCGCTGAATCTCCTTGACGATTTCGTCGACGTCCTCCTCGGAGATGCGGGACTTCCCACGGAGCTTGTCGAGTGTCCCCCGCAGGGAACTCCCGAGGTCGTCGAGTACCATTATTACCCACTGATAGGCGACGGGGGCGTAAGAGCCTTTTTCTGCGAAGCGTGCCCGACCGTAGGGAGGGCACGTTAATGCGAGCGGGGAGCGAAGCGACCCGCGAGTAGTGTGGCTGACCACAGGGAGCCCGCCGGAGCAGTCGGTACGTTCAACCGCGGCGACGCCGTACGTCTGTTCGTGCCTACGTACGCTACGAGAGCGCTCGTCTCCGTGCTCTGCGAGCTCGCGGCGGACGCCGACCCGGACAGCATTTCGGTGCGGCTCGCCGCGACGCCCGCGGGCGACCTCCGCGCGACGGACGGCGCGCTGGAACTGGACCCGGCGACGCCGGTGCTCTCGGAGTTCTACTTCCCGGACGCGGGCAGTTCGCTGTCCGGCGTCTTCGGGATGGACCTCGCGGCGCCGACCGGGCAGACGGCGGGCCGGTTCGTCTCGCACCCGGACGGCGACCCGACGGTGTCGGTGACCGACGACCTCCACGCGACTGTGCTGGTGGCGGTACCGCCGTGGGACGTCGAGGACGTGCGCGCGTACGACCGCGACGACGAACGACTCGACCTCGTGCTCGTGGACGCGGAGACGCCGGACCCCGAGACGCCGATTTAGGGGACGGCAGCGTCGGGGACCGTACCGTCGTCGTTCCAGCCGCGGCGCTCGTAGTACTCGTCGATGGCGTCCGCCAGCCCGGGGAGGTCGAACGGGAGGCGGTCGTCGCCGCGGTCGAAGCCGCGCTCGTTGTTGAAGTGCCGCTCCAGTGTGACGATGCGAGCGCCCACGTTCCGCAATTCGTCCATCGAAGCATCGAGCAGCGCCTCGTAGTGCTCGTCGGTAACGTTGCCGCCGGAGAACGTGCACGCGATGGCGGCGTCTTCGAGCGCGTGCTCGTTCTCCCGCTGGACGACCAGCGCGGGTTTCCCATCGAGCGTGTCCTCGGGGACGTCGCCGTACTCGTCGGAAAGCACGGAGGCGTAGAGGTGGTCGGCGCCGCGGTTCGCGACCGCGTACGAGAGTCCCTGGCCCTGGAGGACGCGGCCGTCGTGGCCGGGGAACCCGAGGTTCTTGACCGTCCAGTCGCGGACGCCGAACTCGTCGGCTGCCGCACTCACGCCCTCCGCGAGCACGTCGCCGACGCCCTCGCGGTACGCGATTTTCGTGACGAGGTCGTGGACGCGGTCGGCGTCACCGAACGCGTCCTCGCTGGCGAGGTACGCCGCGATGGCGTCCCCGCAGGAGATGACGTCGAGGCCGAGCGCGTCACAGAGGTCGTTGGACTTCATCACGGCGACGAGGTCGCCGACGCCGACGTTCGCGCCCAGCGAGAACGTCGTCTCGTACTCGGGGCCCTCCGTCTCGACTCCCGTCTCCTCGTCGCGGGTCGGGAGCTTGCACGCGAACGCGCAGTCCGAACACGTCGCCTTCTCGTACTTCTTCGCCTCGACGGCGTCGCCGTTCAGGTTGGCCGCGCCCTCGAAGGACTGCTCGCTGAAGTACCGCGTCGGCAGCGAGTACTCCTCGTTCAGGAGGTCGACCGTGCTCGGCGTGCCCTGCGTGCGCTTGGGGTCGTCGCTGGTCGCCGCCGCCTCGTCGATGGCCGACAGTGCGCCCTCGGGAACGTCGAGCGTGGGCTCGCTGTCGCCGTCGAAGGACACGCACTTCACGCCCTTCGCGCCGAGGACGGCGCCGAGGCCGCCGCGGCCGAACGCGCGGTGGTCGTAGGTCATCACGGACGCGAACCGCACGCCGTGCTCGCCCGCCGGGCCGACGGTCGCGAGGTGCGCCGCGCCGAGGTCGCGCTCCCCGGCCATCCGTCGCGAGACTGCGGGAACGAGCGTGTCCGCGAGTTCGGGCACGTCCTCGAACTCCACGCCGTCGTCGGTGACGTGGACGGCGACGAGGTCGTCGCTCGCGCCCCTGATTTCGACCGCGGCGTACCCCGTGCTCGCGAGGTTCCGGGAGAGGTAGCCGCCCGCGTTCGAGGAGAGTAAGCCATCGGTCAGCGGGCTGACGCCCGTGAGGTTCGTGCGGCCGGCGAAACTCGTGGTCGTCGCCTGGAGCGGTCCCACCGCGAAGAACAGTCGGTTCTCGGGGCCGAGCGGGTCGGCGTCGAACGGGATGCGCTCGTGCGCGAGCCGCGTCGCGACGCCGCGGCCGCCGACGTACTGCTCGGCGACGTCGCTGACGTCCTCGGTCCACGCCTCCCGGTCGTCGAGGTCCACGACCAGCAGCGGTCCGGGAAGATGTCGCATACCCGCGGCTGCGGGTGGCGTCCGGAAATGGCTGCTGGCAGGTCAGTCTTCGAGCAGGTCGTCGACGAGCGCCTCCGGGTCGAACTTCTGGATGTCGTCGTACCCCTGCCCGGTGCCGAGGAACAGAATCGGCTTCCCGGTGACGTGCGACACCGAGATGGCGGCGCCGCCCTGACTGTCCGCGTCCGCCATCGTCAGAATCGTGCCGTCGATGGCGGCCGCGTCGTCGAACTCGCGAGCGCGGTTGACCGCGTCCTGGCCCGCGACCGCTTCGTCGACGAACACCGTGTAATCGGGGTCGACGACGCGGTCGAGTTTCTCCAGTTGCGTCATCAGGTCGCTGGACGTGTGCAGCCGGCCGGCCGTGTCGCCGAGTACGACGTCGATGTCGTTGGCTTCGGCGTACTCCACGGCGTCGTAGACGACCGCGGTCGGGTCGCCGCCCTGCTCGTGGCTGATGAGCTTCACGCCGAGGTTGTCGGCGTGCTCCTGCAACTGCTCGTTCGCGCCGGCGCGATAGGTGTCGCCGTTCGCCAGCACGACCGAGTACCCCTGGTCTTCCAGGCGCTTCGCGAGTTTCGCGATGGTCGTCGTCTTCCCGACGCCGTTGACGCCCGTGAACACGACCGTCACCGGCTTCTCCGACTCGGCGATGGCCTCCTCGAAGTCGAAGCCGTTCACGTCGATGACCGACAACAGCGCGTCGCGGAGCGCGTCCTCCACGAGCGCGCCGGTGCTCTCCGTGAACTTGCGCTCCTCGCCGACGAGGTCGTCCCGAATCTGGTCGAGAATCTCCTCGGCGACGCTCATCTCCACGTCGCTCTCCAGCAACGCGAGCTCGAGCTCGCGCAGCGGGCCGTCGAGGTCCTCCTCGTCGATGACCACGCGCCCGCGCGCCAGCGACGACGCCTTGCTCACGAACCCGCCGCTGGAACTGTCGGACGCCTCGGTTTCCGCGTCGGATTCCGCCGACTCGTCCTCGATGTCGGCCGCTTCCGCGTCGGCCTCTGCGGCGTCTGCCTCGGCGTCGGCTTCGGCGGCCTCGTCGCTGTCGAGTTCTTCGGCGTTCTCCTCCGCGACCTCCTCGGCGTCCTCGCGGAAGTTCGAGAGTTTGTCCTTCAGCCCGTCGAACATGCCCTTACTCGCCGTCCTGCTGCTGGGCCTGCATCTGCTGTTGCATCATCTGCTGCTGGGCCTGCTGTGCCTGCTGTTCGAGGGCCTCCTGCTCCTCTTCGACTTCCGCGATTTCCGAGCGGACGTCCTCGATGCGCTCGTCGAGCGTCTCGCGCTTCTCGTCGAGCACGTCGGCCGCGTCGTCGGCGTCCTGCTCGGCCGCGTAGCCGCCGCCGAGGCTGACGACGACCTCGTCCATGTCCTGCACTTCCGCGCGGACGTACGCGTCGCCGCCGAGCGGGACCTGCACGGTCGAGCCGGTCTCGAGGACTTCGAGGGCTTCCTGCGCCTCGTCGACCTCGACCTTCTCGGCCTCGAGTTCCTCGACTTCCTCCTCGAGTTCCTCTTTCTCCTCTTCGAGGGCCTGAATTTCCTGTGAAAGCTGCTGAAGCTGCTGTTGACCGCCGCCGCCTCCAAGACTCATACCCGAAATTCGGGGAGCAAGCGGGAAGTATCTTCCTACTCGGGAACTCGGTCGCGGCGGCGAAACGCCCGCCCTCGCGGGCGACAGCGCTCGTAGCGGAGATAGAGATGTGGCGAGAACGGAGCCGATAGCGGCGTCAGTCGATGAACCCGAGCGCGTCGTCGATGCGCCCGAGTTCGGGGCCGGTGGTGTCCTCGCCGGCGACGTAGCCCTCGTCGTTGGCGACGAGCCCGGAGCCGACCAGCGGCGCGCCGTAGTTGACGGTCCCGATGTCCGCGGGGACGCCGAGGGCGTCCTCGATGGCGTCGAGTTCCTCGTCCGTGGACTTCGGGTGGCAGAGCACGCCGTCGTTCGTCGCGACGGCGGCCGTGCCGACCGTGTTCACGCCTGCGAGTCGGCCGCGGGTCACGGGCACGTCGAGGGCGTCCTCGACGGCTTTGACGGCCTCCCGGGAGAGCTCCGAGTGGACGTACGCGCCCTCGTCGTTCGCGACGACGACGTTGCCGGCGGCGTTCACGCGGCCGGGGAGTTTGCCGACGGTGACGTCGGCAGCGTCCTCGATGCGGTCGCGTTCGCGCTGCCGGATGCGGCTGCTCGCGAGCAGGCCGTTGGAGTTGCCCACGACGAGCGAGCCGACCGTCGACGAGCCGCCGACGTTCGTCGGGACGGCGGGGACGCCGAGCTCCTCGGCGAGTTCGTCGGTCAGTTCCTCGGAGATGTCCGGGCGGACGACGACGCAGTCGTTGGTCGCGCGAGCGAAGACGCCGACGTACGGGGACCCGAGGAAGGCAGCGCGTAACAAGTTCTTACTCTTCGTATTCGGCTTCGACGACGGTCTCGCCGTCCTCGACGAAGCGCGCGGCGTGCACGCGGACCTTCCGCGGCGGGTTCTTCTGACCTTCCGACCAGATGGCCTCGTTGATGGAGGGGTCCAGGCGGACCTCCTCTTCGTCGACCGCGAAGTGCTTCGCGAGGTGTTCGCGGATGATGGTCATCGCCTGTCCGGCCTGCTCGTGGTTGGGAACTTTCGTCACGTCCCGAAGCGGGACGGTGACGATGCGCTCCTCGAAGTCGCTGGCGGACATTATTCGTCGGTGTCGTTACGCCGCCAGTTGCGGCGCTTCGGGTTGCGCTGGACGTCCCGGTTCGTCTTCATCATGACCCACGCGGGCACGCGGCTGTTCTGGCGTTCGAGTTTCGCCAGTCGCTTCTTCTGCGCCTTCGATTTCTTGCCCATAGTGGTCGTCGCTACCACCGCCGTCGTTAAAACCTTGTTCTTCTGAAGCCGCCGCAACGCCGCCCTAGAGGTCCACGGCGTGGACAGTCTCGTACTCGGGGCCCTCGCAGGTGAGCGTGCTCTCCGTGAGCCGGACCTCGGCGACGCGCATCGTCCCGACCTCGGGGTGGCGGTCGCGCACGAGGTCTTGCACGAGTTCCTTGCCGCCGGCGTGGTTCATCCGCGCGAGCGTGACGTGGGGCGTGAAGTCGTGGTCCTCGGGGTCGAAGCCGTGCTCCTCGACGAACGCCGTCTCGATGGCCTCGTGCAACTGGGCGAGTTCCGCGCTGCCGTCGCCGACGCCGAGCCACACCACGGAGATGTAGTCGAGGCTCGGGAACACACCGAGGCCGCCCAGTTCCGCGTCGAACGGCTCGACGCCGCTGTCGGCGACGGCGGTTTCGAGGGCGTCGATTAGCTCGTCTTCGCGGTCGTCGGCGACGTCGCCGAGGAACTTCAGCGTGACGTGGGTCTGCCCGGGGTCCACGAAGTCCAGTCCCTCGGCGGGGAGCCGGTCGGGGAGGTCGACACTGACGAACAGCCGCATACCGGCGGTTCTCGGTGCGTTGCCCTTAACCTCCCGGCCGCGCTAGACGCGGGTATGACTGACCGAGAGGAGCCCGAGCCGCCCGAGGACCCGGTCGCGGACCACGACTTCTCCGAGGGGGAGGGCTTCGACGAGCCCTACGAGGGGTTCGACTTCGACCCGCCGGAGCTCTCCGTGGACGACCCGTCCAGCGTGGACCCCGTGGACAGCCGCGTCGTCAGCGACTCGCTGGACGAGCGCGTCGTCCAGAACGACGACGTGGACGCCGACGAACTCATCGACGTCGGCCTCAGCTACCTCGGCATCAACCGCCACGAGCAGGCCGCCGACGCCTTCGAGCGCGCCGCCCGGTTCACCGACGACGAGGACCTCGAACAGGAGGCGTGGGTGAACAAGGGCATCGCGCACGGACAGATGGAGGAGTGGGACGAGGCCGTCGGCGCGCACCGGGAAGCCATCTTCGTCGCCGAGGACGGTGACTTCGAGGCGGAAGCGCAGACGAACCTCGCGTACGCGCTCTGGCAGTTCGACGAGGACGAGGAGGCCTACTACCACGCGGAGAAGGCCGTCCGGGAGAACGACCGGCTGCCGCAGGCGTGGTACAACCTCGGCTTCATCGAGAACGAGCGCGACCGCCACGAGCAGGCCCTCGACGCGCTGAACAACGCCATCCGGCTTGGCTTCCAGCAGGCCGACGTCTACGAGGAGAAACAGCGCGCCCTCGAAGCGCTCGGCCGCGACGAGGAAGCACAGAAGGTCGCCGAGCAGGCTGAGGACATCCGGGAGGCCCAGGAGCGGGACCTCGTCGAGCGCGAGTGATGATACTCAGCGAGCGACAGACCGACCGCGGCCTCCTCGTCACGGCCTGCGACCCCGACGTCCTCGGGGAGACGTTCGCGAACGGCGACACGGAGTTCACCGTCACCGAGGAGTTTTACGGCGGCGACACCGTCGAACCGGAGGCCGTTCGCGAGTCGCTGGCGCGCGCGAACGTCGCGAACCTCGTCGGCACCGAAGTCGTCGCCCTCGCCATCGAGGAGGGCCACGTCGAGGAGGCGAACGTCCTCGACCTCGACGGCACCGTCCACGCGCAGTTCATGCGCCTCTAACTCTTGTTTTCGGGCGTCAGCGATACCGGCAGCGCTCCCGGCACCGAAGAACAGTAGTGTCCCCGCCCCCTACCCGCGTGTAATGGAAGCCACCGAGCAGGACCCCCTCGACGTCGACGCCATCCGGGCGGACTTCCCCATCCTCGACCGGGAGGTAAGCGACGGCCAGCGGCTCGTCTACCTCGACAACGCGGCGACCACGCAGACCCCCGACCGGGTCGTCGACGTCTTCTCGGACTACTACCGCGGGTACAACGCGAACGTCCACCGCGGCATCCACCAGCTCAGTCAGGAAGCCTCCATCGCGTACGAGGAGGCCCACGACCGTCTCGCGGAGTTCGTCGGTGCGGACGGCCGCGAGGAGATGATCTTCACGAAGAACACCACCGAGTCCATCAACCTCGTGGCGTACGCGTGGGGGCTCAACGAGCTCTCGGAGGGCGACGCGGTCGTGCTCTCGGAGATGGAGCACCACTCGTCGTTCGTGACGTGGCGGGAAATCGCGAAGAAGGTCGGCGCCGAAGTCCGCTACATCCGCGTGGACGAGGACGGCTACCTCGACATGGACCACGCCGCGGAGCTCATCGACGAGGACGTCGAGATGGTCTCGGTGGTCCACGCCTCGAACGTCCTCGGCACCGTCAACCCGATGCGCGAACTCGCGGACCTCGCCCACGAACAGGACGCCCTGATTCTCGGCGACGGCGCCCAGTCCGTCCCCAACCGCCCCGTGGACGTCAAGGAGCTGGACGTGGACTTCTACGTCTTCTCCGGGCACAAGATGGCCGGCCCCACGGGCATCGGCGGCCTCTACGGCAAGAAGGAGATTCTGGAGGACATGGAGCCGTTCCTCTACGGCGGCGACATGATTCGGCGCGTCACCTTCGAGGACACCACGTGGAACGACCTCCCGTGGAAGTACGAGGCCGGCACGCCGCTCATCGCGCAGGGCATCGCGCTCGCGGAAGCCGCCGACTACCTCGACGACGTCGGCATGGAGGCGATTCAGGCCCACGAGGAAGCCGTCACGGAGTACGCCTACGAGCGCCTCGACGAGTTCGACGACGTCGAAATCTACGGCCCGCCCGCGGACGACCGCGGCGCCGTCGTCGCGTTCAACGTCGACGGCATCCACGCCCACGACCTCGCCTCCATCCTCAACGACTACGGCATCGCCATCCGCGCCGGCGACCACTGCACCCAGCCGCTCCACCAGAAACTCGACATCGCGGCCTCGGTGCGCGCCTCCTTCTACCTCTACAACACCAAGGAGGAAGTCGACGCGCTCGTCGACGCGCTGGACGCCGCCCGCGACATCTTCAACTAGCGCACTTTTTGCGCTGCGGGCGGCCTGCGGCCGCCCTCGGCAAAAACTTGCGGAAAAAGCACTCCTCGCTCCCGCCGGCAGAGCTTCGCTCTGCCGAGGTCACGTTCGCTACACTCACGTGACTGCCGCGCCCTTCGGGCGCGTTAGTCGGTTGTCGGCCTGCGCTCCCTGCGGTCGCGCGGTGA
The DNA here is from genome assembly GCF_001488575.1 of Halobacterium hubeiense. Lineage (NCBI taxonomy): Archaea > Methanobacteriati > Methanobacteriota > Halobacteria > Halobacteriales > Halobacteriaceae > Halobacterium > Halobacterium hubeiense. Next base: position 2,370,754 of record NZ_LN831302.1, on the reverse strand, counting down.
ACCGCTTCGTTCGGGTCCTTCGGACCGCTCACTCGCGGATACTGGCCTTTACTGGTGTGTCGTTCCGCGGAACGTTTTTACGGCGTTCTGCCCTACGAACGCCCAATATGAGCATGGGCTCGGACATGTACCGGCAGCAGATTCTCGACCACTACCGCAACCCCCGCAACCACGGCGAGCTCGGCGACGCGACGTTCTCCCACGACGGCTACAACCCCTCGTGCGGGGACGAGCTTGAGTTCGACGTGAAGCTCGAGGACGACGGGGAGACAATCGAGCGCGTCGCGTTCCGCGGCGACGGCTGCGCCATCAGTCAGGCCTCCGCGAGTATGCTCACGGAGAAGCTCCCGGGGATGACTCTGGAGGAAGTGAAGGAACTCGACACCGACGACGTCCTCGACATGCTCGGCGTGGAAGTGACGCCGATGCGCGTGAAGTGCGCGGTGCTCTCCGAGAAGGTCGTGCAGGACGGCGCGAAAATCTACGAGGGCGACGCGGACGTCGACGAGACGACCACCGAGGAGTAACGCCCGCGACTCGCCGACACGCTTAGTTCTCCCGCGAAAACGGCGCCCGCTCCCGTTCTGCTACTCGGTTATCGCTGTGAGCATCCGCGAGCCGAGCGGTCTGAAAGACCCGAGGCGAGCGGTTCACCGCGCGACCGGAGGGAGCGCGGGCCGACGACTGAGGGGAGTGAGCGAAGCGAGCGAACCGAAGGAGGAGTGCTTTTAGCGTAGCTTTTGCCGAGCCGAGCGGGACCGAAGGTCCCGCTGGCCGTGTGAACGGGCGCGTAGCGCCCGTGAGCAGACGAGGCGGCGAAGCCGCCGAGCGCAGCGCAAAAGGTACCTATGTGCCGTGCTGCCAGGAGGTCATGTACTCTTCCTGTTCTTCGCTGAGGGTGTCGAGTTCGACGCCTTCGGCGTTGAGCTTGATTTCCGCGAGCTTGCGGTCGAGGTGGTCCGGCACCTCGTGGACGCCGGCGTCGTAGTCGTCGGCGTTCTCGACGAGTTCGCGGATGGAGACGGCCTGCACGCCGAAGCTCTGGTCCATGACTTCGACGGGGTGGCCGAGGCTGACGGGGGTCGCGAGGTTGACGAGGCGGCCTTCGGCGAGCACGTTGATGCGCTTGCCGGAGGGGAGTTCGTACTCGCGGACGCCGTCCCGGACTTCCTGCTCGCTGTCGGCCATCTCGCGGAGGGCTTCGAGGTCGATTTCGATGTCGAAGTGGCCGGCGTTCGCGAGGACGACGCCGTCCTGCATCTGCTCGAAGTGGTCCTTGACGATGACGTCGCGGTTCCCCGTGGTGGTGATGAAGACGTCGCCGACCTCGGCGGCCTCGCTCATCGACATCACGTCGTAGCCCTCCATGTGGGCTTCGAGCGCGCGCCGCGGGTCGATTTCGGTGACGATGACGTTCGCGTTCTGCCCGCTGGCCTTCTTGGCGACGCCGCGGCCGCACTGCCCGTAGCCCGCGACGACGACGTCCTTGCCGGCCCACGAGAGGTTCGTGGTCATCGCGATCGAGGCCAGCGAGGACTCGCCGGTGCCGTGGACGTTGTCGAACAGGCGCTTCATCGGCGTGTCGTTGACGGCGATGACGGGGTACTCCAGTGCGTCGTCGTCGTCCATCGCGCGGAGGCGGTGGACGCCCGTCGTGGTCTCCTCGGTGCCGCCGACGATGGTGTCGATGAGCTCGGGGTGGTGCTCGTGCACGCGGAACACGAGGTCGCCGCCGTCGTCGACCGTGACCGTGGGCTCGTGGTCGAGGACGGCGTCGATGGCCTCGTAGTACTCCTCGTCGCCGACGCCGTGCTTGGCGTAGCTCGTAATCGAGGGGTGGGCGTCCAGCGCCGCGCTCACGTCGTCGTGCGTGGACAGCGGGTTGCAGCCCGTAATCGCGACTTCCGCGCCGGCGTCGGCCATCGTCTCGACGAGCGCCGCGGTCTTCGCCTCGACGTGCAGTGCCATCCCGACGGTCTCGCCCGCCAGCGGCTCGTTCTCCTGGAAGTCCGCGCGCAGCGAGGAGAGAATCGGCATGTGTTCGAACGCCCAGTCGATTTTCTTCCGGCCGGCGTCGCGAGCGGACCCGACCTCGTCGAGTCGCTCGCTGATCGGCGACGCAGTGGTCATACCGAGAGGCACGGCGACTGGCTTCAAAACCCTACCGAAGCCGCGGAGAAAGCGGGCGGGACGGCGTGCGCGTAGCCCGATGGCGGAGGGGGTCGCCGTCCGACGCCCGACGGGAGTCCGCGCCGAGCGGCCGGGAGCGCCACGTGTTCGACTCACACCTCGCGGCCGCTCGACGCGGGCGCTGACGCCGTTGACAGTGGGTGCCGCAGGCCGTCTGGCCTGCAATGGATTCCTCGGCCGGATGAGGAAAAAGCTCGTTGGCCGGGAGTTGACTTATTCGGTTTTTGAGCCGCTCTCGCAGCCGTTTCGCCGGTGTTCGCTCGCCCGCTTGCGATTCGCGCCGGCTACTCGGCGCGTTCGGCGACGGCGGCCGCCCGCGACTCGGCGTGCTCGCGAATCGCGGCCTCGTCGAGCGTCTGGAGCTCCCGGTCCCGCATCAGCACCTCGCCGTCGCAGACCGTGTGCCGGACGTCGCCCCCGGTCGCGGCGTACGCGAGGTGGGAGACGTAGTCGTGGACGGGCGTGAGGTGGGGCGCCGAGAAGTCCACGACCGCGAGGTCGGCGTTCGCGCCTGCCTCGATGCGCCCGCTGTCGAACCCGAGCGCCCGCGCGCCGCCAGCGGTCGCCATCTCGACGGCGGCCTCCGCGGGGACCGCGGCGGCGTCGGCGGCCGCGAGTTTGCCGAGCATCGCGGCGTCCCGCAGTTCGTCGAAGAGGTCGAGGTCGTTGTTCGACGCCGCGCCGTCCGTCCCGAGCGCGACGTTCACGCCCGCCTCGCGCATCTCTTGGACGGGTGCCATCCCGGACGCGAGCTTCATGTTCGACGCGGGGCAGTGGACGACGCTCGCGCCGCGTTCCGCGAGCAGTTCGTGCTCGGTCTCGTCGGTGTGCACGCCGTGCGCGAGGAAGTCCGCCTCTGTGACCATCCCGAGGTCGTCGGCGTACTCCAGCGGGCGCTCGCCGCGCTCGGAGACGATTGGCTCCACCTCGTCGGTCGTCTCGTTCGCGTGGAAGTGCACGGGCACGTCGTGCTCGCGGGCCTTCCCGACGAACTCTCGGAGGTACTCCTCGCCGACGGTCGTCAGGCTGTGGGGCATGTACGCCGTCTTGATTCGCCCGCCAGCGGCGCCATCGAGTTCCCGCGCGATTTCGATGCTCTCGTCGTTGTCCCGGTACGCCTCGCCCTCGTCCTTCCCGACCGTGACGACGCCGTGCCCGAGCCGCGCCCGCACGCCCGCCGCCTCGACGGCCTCGGCGATTTCGGGCACGTGGAAGTACATGTCCGCGAACGCCGTCGTCCCCGACCGAATCATCTCCACGAGCGCGAGCTCGGCGCCCGCCCGCACGTCGCCCTCCGTGAGTTCTCCCTCGGCCGGCCAGATGTCCTCCTGCAGCCACGCGTCCAGCGGCTTGTCGTCGGCGTACCCCCGGAGCAGCGTCATCGCCGCGTGGCAGTGCGCGTTCACCAACCCCGGCATCACGAGACTCTCCTCGGCGTCCAACCGCTCGTCGCCTTCTGCGACGTCCCCAACGTCCAGAATCTCGCCGCTGTCCTGGTCCACGAGCACGTCCGCCTCCGACACGGACAGGTCCGGGTGGAGCACCCGCCCGCCCGCGATTCGTAGCGTCGTCATGGGCTGTGTTTCGCCCGACTGGCTTGTGTGTCTGTGGGTTTCGCGTTCGTGATTCGCCGGGGCCACTGCGTGCGCGCGCTCTCACGACGACGCTTCCTCGGAAGCCCCCGTCCCCCTTCGAGCCCCGGAAGACGAACGCAGTGAGTCTTCCGCCCCTCGCCACTTTCACCGCGCTACGCGAACCCTTAACCCCGTGAGCGACGTACGATTCCCCGAATGTCGGAGTCCGCGTACGTCGACCACCCGATGCTGGCCGAGGGCGTCATCGAGGCGCGCCAGTACCAGCTACAGCTCGCGGCCGCCGCGCAGGAGGACCACACGCTCGTCTGCCTCCCCACGGGACTGGGGAAGACGACGGTGAGCCTGCTGGTGACGGCCTACCGGCTGGCCGACGACGCGGGCGGGAAGTCCCTCCTGCTCGCGCCGACGAAGCCGCTGGTCGAACAGCACGCGGCGTTCTACCGGGAAGCGCTCCAGATCCCGGACGACGAAGTCGTCGTGTTCACGGGGGAGACCCGTCCCGACGACCGCGCGGAGACGTGGAACGACGCGCGCGTGGTCGTGGCGACGCCGCAGGTCGTGGAGAACGACCTCGTGGGCGGGCGCGTCGGCCTCGAAGAGGTCGTCCACTGCACGTTCGACGAGTGCCACCGCGCGACCGGCGACTACGCGTACACGTACATCGCGGAGCGCTACCACGCGGACGCGCTGAATCCGCTCGTGACGGCGATGTCCGCCTCTCCGGGCGGCAACGAGGAGGACATCCGGACGGTCTGCGAGAACCTCGGCGTGCGGAACGTCGAGGTGATGACCGAGGACGACGCGGACGTCGGCGAGCACACGTACGACACGGATGTCCAGTGGGAGCGCATCGAACTCCCCGAGCAGGTCGTCGAGGTCCGGGACGCCATCAACGAGGTCATCGAGGACCGGCTGGAGAAACTCCGCGAGCTGGGCGTCACGCGCGTCTCCAGCCCGGACGTCTCCCAGAAGGACTTGAACAAGATTCGCGCGAAGCTCCAGGAGCTCATCGACAACGACCAGAGCGAGGGCTACCAGGGGATGAGCGTGCACGCGGAGGTGATGAAGCTCCGGCGCGCGGTCGAACTCGTGGAGACCCAGAGCGTCGAATCCGTACGGCGGTACTTCGAGCGCCAGCGCAACGCCGCGCGCTCCTCGGGGGCGTCGAAGGCGAGCCAGCGGCTCGTCTCCGAGCCCAAGGTCAAGGAGGCGATGCGGAAGGCCGACGAGTTCGACGGGCTCCACCCGAAGTTCCGGCGCGCGCGGATGCTGCTCGCGGAGACGCTGGGAATCGAGGAGGGCGAGCGCGTCATCGTCTTCACGGAGTCCCGGGACACCGCCGAAGCCCTGACGGACTTTCTCGGCGAGCACTTCGACGCGCGACGGTTCGTCGGGCAGGGCGACGCGGACGGCAGCGACGGGATGACGCAGAAGGAGCAACGGGAGACCCTCGAAGAGTTCCGGAGCGGGGAGTTCGAGGTGCTGGTCTCCACGAGCGTCGCCGAGGAGGGGCTGGACGTGCCGGAGGTCGACCTCGTCCTCTTCTTCGAGCCGGTACCGACGGCGATTCGGTCCGTCCAGCGGAAGGGCCGGACGGGCCGGCAGACGAAGGGGAAGGTCGTCGTGTTGATGGCCGAGGACACCCGCGACGAGGCGTACTTCTGGATTTCGCGGCGCCGCGAGCAGGAGATGGAGGACGAGCTCCGCGACCTGAAGGACCTCGCGGACGACATCGAGGGCGACCTCGGCGAGAGCCAGCGCGCGCTCGACGACTACGGCGACGAGGAGACAGAGGACGCCAGCGAGACGGCGGCAGCCACGTCAGAGAGCGCCCAGCCCGCGGAAGCCGACGGCGGTAGCGCGGCTGCGGACGGCGACGGGCAGGCCGGGCTCACGGACTTCAACGCGCCCGACCCCGACGACGTCGCGGACAGCGAGGACGAAGAGGGCGTGGCGGCACGCGCGGACAGCAACGACGAGGAGGCCGTCGAGGTGGTCGTCGACCAGCGCGAACTCGACTCGAACATCGCGCGGGACCTCTCGAAGCGCGACGCAGTCGAGACCCGACTGGAGACGCTGTCGGTGGGCGACTACGTGCTCTCGGACCGCGTCGCCGTCGAGCGGAAGTCTCACGCGGACTTCCTGGACACCCTCTTGGGCGGCGACCGCTCTATCTTCGAGCAGGCCAAGGACCTCACCCGCCACTACACGCGGCCCGTCCTCCTCTTGGAGGGTGACGGCGACCTCTACGCGGAGCGCAACGTCCACCCGAACGCGATTCGCGCGACGCTGGCGTCGCTGGCCGTCGACTGGGGCATCAGCGTGGTGCACACGCGCGGCGAGGACGACACCGCGGAGCTGATTCAGACCATCGCGGAGCGCGAGCAGACCGACAACGACCGCGAGGTGAGCGCGCACGGCGAGAAGGCCGCGAAGACGCTCGGCGAACAGCAGGAGTACGTCGTCTCCTCCATCGCGGACATCGGCCCGGTGACCGCGCGCTCGCTGCTCGAAGAGTTCGGGACCGTCGAAGCCGTGATGACCGCCCGCGAGGACGACCTCACGGCGGCGGACGGCGTCGGCCAGGTCACCGCCGAGCGCATCCGCGAGGTCGTCGGTAGCGACTACCAGCCCGACGCGTAACGCCCCGGTTCCTGACTTCGTTCTGAACGGGGACGGCAGCGCCTCGTACCTGTCCAATCAGTTAAGGTTCGCGGCGGCGACGTGGCGGTATGGCTCCCGACACCGGCGGCGAGACGGTGCTCGCCGACCTCGAACTGACCCGCGGGCTCACCATCCAGATGACCGCGCTGGGCACGCTCGGGGTCGTCGTCGCGGCCGCCGGCTTCAGCGCGCTGTTCCAGGCCGTCACCGGCCACCCGGCGTCGTTCCAGTTCGCGCCCGCGGGCGTCGGCTGGTGGACGAACGCGCTGGACGTCCTCGTCATCCTAGTGCTGGCGACTGTCTTCGTCGTCCTCCACGAACTGTTACACGGGCTCGCCATCCGGTACTACGGCGGCGAAGCGACGTACGGCGTCGGCCTCGCGCACTTCATCCTCCCGTACGCGTACGCCACGACCGACCACGAGTTCACCCGCAACCAGTTCGTCGTCGTCCTGATGACGCCGCTGATCGTGATGACCGGCGTCGGCGTGCCGCTGATGTTGGCCTTCGAGTGGGGGTGGCTGGTCGTCCCGCTGGCCGCGAACGCCGCCGGCGCGGTCGCGGACGTCTGGATGACGATGACGCTGCTGGGGTTCCCAGAGGACGTCCGCCTCGAAGACCACGCGGACGGCGTCCGTATCGTCGGCGACAAGCGCGACCGGCCGCGCTCGCTGTCGGTGACGGCGGTCGTCTGGGACGCGCTCGCCGGCGCGGCCGTCGCTGCCGTCGGTGTGTTCATCGCGCTGGCTGTCGTCGGCCCGCTCGTCCTGGACGTCCTCGGCGTCACCTCCCTGACCGTCGGCACGCCGGACACGTTCACGTTCCTGTTCGCGTTCTCGTCGTCGCCGACCGAGATTTCGATGAGCGTCGGGCCGGGCGTGCTCGCCGTCGGCGCGGTCGTCGGGCTCCTGTACGCGCTCGTGCGGAGTCACCGGCGCGCTCGGTCGGGCGAAGAATGAGCCGGAGCGCGCGAGAAGTGGGCGTCAGTCGCGGTCGGCGCGGTGCTCGCTGATGATGGAGTCGACCATGCTCTCCTTGCGCTCGCGCTCGCGTTCGGCCTTCCGCTCGCGCCAGTCCGCAATCACGGCCTCGACCTCGGGCTCGCTGGCGATGGCGAGCTCGTCCACCTCGCGGATGGTCACCTCACTGGCGGGACCGACGGGAATCTCGTGGTCGAACAGCACCTCGTCGGCGGCGTCCGAGAGCCCGCCCGACCGGAGGACGACGCGGGGATCGAACTCCGCGAGCAGTTCCGCCGTCGAGCGGCCCGCGCCGGAGGCGTCCCGGAGGTAGACGACGTCGCCGGCGGCGATGCCGTACTCGTCGTCGGCGGCCTCGATGTCGTCGACGGTGAACTGCTCGACGGGCTTGACCGCGACGAGGTCGCCGCTGTGGTCCACGTCACCCAGATTCGAGTGGTCGAGCTTCCAGAGGTCCTTGAGCCGTTCGAGCTTCGCGGCGAGTTCCTCGGCGCGCTCGCGTTCTTCCTCCAGTTCGGTTTCGAGGCGGTCGTTCTCCCACTCCAGCTTGGTGACCTCGCGGCGCTCGCGGGCCTCCTGTCGCTCCTCGCGGCGCGCCTCGGAGAGCTCCTCCTCGTACTCCGCGATCTTGTCGTCTTTCTCGTCGAGTTCGGCTTCGAGGTCCGCGACGTGGTCCTGGAGTCGGGCGACCTGCGCTTCGAGGTCCCGGATCCGCCGTTCCTCGTCGGTGAGCTCGCGGGGCTCGTGCTCGACGGCCTCCTCCTCGGGCTCGTCGGTCTCGGTGAGGTCCTCGAGGACCGCGGTGAGCGGTTCGTCGTTCCCGACCACCCGGGAGACGACTTCGCCGCGGTCGAGTTCCGGCGGCGTCTCCTCGGTGGCGCGCCGAATCTGGTCGGCGTGGGCGTCGCGGGCGAACAGCGCCGCCGCCATCGCGTCCCGCTGGTGGTCGTCCTCGTAGCCCTCCTCGCGGGTGCGGTGTTGCTTCTCGTCCACGGGGAGGTCGGTGTCGGGCGCCCAGCCGGCGGCGTCGAAGCTCGCGCGAATCTTCTCGACGGTCGCCGGCATCGGATTCACGTCGGCGGCGACCACGACCGGGCGGCCGCGCTCGATGATCCACTCGATGACCTCGGCGGTGTCGGCGGTGCGCGTGCTCGTGACGTCGAGCACGCGGCCGTCGAGCGCGACCAGCGCGACCGCGGTGGTCGTCCCGGGGTCGATGCCGACGAACACGCGGTCGCGGCGCCGCGCGAGCGGCTCGAACTCGATGCCGTCCCGGCGCACGGGCTCGACCTCGACGCGCGTGTCGCCGGAGCGCCGGCTGCTCACGGGGATGTCCTCGGGGCGCGCCTGCACGGTGAACACGGCGTTGGCGAACCCGCCGTACTTCTCGGTGACCTCGCGCTCGTAGTCGAGGCCGGCGTCGTCGAGGTCGGACTCGACCTCGCGGGCGACGCGCTTCACGGAGCCGTGGATGCGCCGCGTGAAGCGGTCCTCGCTCCACCCGCCACCGCCGCCGGTCGAACGGCCGCGAGCGACCTTCACGGTGGTCTCGTCGGTGAACGCCGACACCTCGTAGCCGACGTTGCGCGCGGCGAGCCGGGCGGCGGCCTCGGCCTCCTCCATCGCGGGCTTGCCGTACGGGACGCCGTGGCGTTTCGCGACGCGGGAGAGCGGCTCGGGGCGCTCGTCGCCGGTGACCTGCACGAGCTTCGTCTCGTCGGGGAGCCCGCGCAGGAAGTGCACGAGCTGGTCCTTGTCGGCGGCCAGCTCGTACATGTTGTCGGTCGCGAGAATCGCGGGCTCCTCGCCGTCCAGTCGCCGGAGCAGCTTCCGGCGGGTGACGACGTCGCGCTCGACGACTTCGCCGTCGAAGACGACCAGCGCGTAGGAGGGGGCGTCCCCGCGCACGTCACCGCTCTGCACGTCGACGCCGAACACGCGGGCGTCGAGGGCGCTCGTGCGGGTACTCACGTTGCCGAAATGTAGGGCGTGACGGCTAATAAGTGCACGGCGGGAGCAGGACGGAGCCGTCGCGAGCGCCTCACCGAGTGAGCGGTCAGCGGTGTATCAGCCCCAAAATCCGGGCGCGCAGGTCGTCCGAGGAGTCGTACGTGCGGTCGTCGGACTCGTCGAGGACTGCGTCGAAGGGCGCGACGCCGTCCTGAGTCTCGACGTCGTAGTCGCCGTAGGCCTCGACCAGTTCCCCCGTCTTCGCCGGGTAGTCGTGGCTATCGATGGCGTCGCCGAGGTCGCCGAGCTGGTCGTCTGGTTCGTCGGGCACCGGTTCCTTCTCGTCCGCGCGGGTCCTGGCCTCCGCCTGCATGCGCTGCTGCTGTCGGTCCTCCTCGTTGTCGGCCTGGTCGTTTCGGCCCTGTTTGTCGTCTGCCATGCCACCGGATACGGTACTGACCCGGAAAGCAGTGCGGCCGGCACTCGCAAGCAGCCACCGTCACAGTGCCGTCCTCCCGTCGCCATAGCAGTACGAGAAACGCGTTTCCCGGCGTCTCGACCCCGGGGCTGTAGCGATAGCGCTGGACGCCGCGGAGTGTCGGCGCGTCAGTCGGCGTCCGGGAACGGGACGTCGTAGGTCATGCCGTCGTGGGCGACGAACACCTCGCCGTCGAAGTCGGCGGCCTCGGCGTCCTCGCGGAGTTCGCGGGCGTCGCCGGCGTACCGCGAGGAGACGTGCGTGAGCGCCAGCGCGCGGGCGTCGGCGCGGGCGGCGATTTCGGCGGCTTCGCCCGCGGTGGAGTGCCCGGTGTCTTCGGCGCGGTCGGCGGCGTCGTCGGTGAACGTCGCGTCGTGAATCAGGAGGTCGGCGCCGTCCGCAGCGGCGACGACGGGGTCGTGGGGGCGCGTGTCGCCCGTGTAGACGAGCTTGCGGCCGGGACGGGGGTCGCCGACGACCTGCTCGGGGCGGACGACCGTGCCGTCCTCCAGTTCGACGGCGGTGCCGTCGTGGAGCTTCGAGAACTTCGGGCCGACCGGCACGCCCAGTTCCTCGGCCTTCTCGCGGTCGAAGCGGCCCTTCCGGTCGTCCTCGACGAGCGCGTACCCCACGGAGGTCGTGCGGTGGGCGGTGTCGAACGCGCGGACCTCGTACTCGGGGCGGTCGAGGACGGTCTCGCCCGCGCTCACTTCGCTGACGCGGACGGGGAAGCCGACGTCGCCGCCGACGGCGAACACGAGGGCTTCTATCTGGTCGCGGACGCCCCGGGGGACGTGAATCGTCAGGGGGTCCTCGCGGTCGTTGAAGTCCCACGTCTGGACGAGCCCCGGGAGCCCGAAGACGTGGTCGCCGTGGGCGTGCGTGACGAACACGTCCGAGACGTCGAAGCCGGTGCCGTACCGCATCATCTGGCGCTGGGTGGCTTCGCCGGCGTCGAAGAGGAACGCGTCGCCGCCGCGGCGCACGAACACCGAACTGGGGTTGCGTTCGGTCGTGGGGACGGCGCCACTCGTCCCGAGGAAGGTGGCCTGCAGAGTCATGCCCGAACGTGGGCGGGCCGCGCGCAAAACCCCACCGATACCCGGAGAAGCCGGGCGGCTCCCGTCCCTGTGGCGGGTAAGCGGACGTTGCCGCGGGTACGGTCGGCTTGCACGAGAGTAACAGCACCGTTCGCGTAGTACTCTCCCCTTTTCTGAGGGTAGCAGGCCGCTAAGTACGTAAATCGGCGCTAACTATCGTTCCGGTTTATGCACAGTTCGCCCGTCGGGGTGGGATGGGTAACACCACAAATGCATAGACACACAGTCGCGGTACTGGCCTCGTTGGCGCGCTCCTTCTCTGGGGCGGCGCAGCGGCAGCCGTGCAAGCACCGGCCACGCAGACGCCCGGCGAGCGCGTCGACGGCGTGGTCGCCGACGCGGTACAGGAGAACCAGACGCAGAACGCCAGCGTCGCGTTCGGCGACCAGAACACCAGCGACGGCGCGGTGACCGTGCAGAACGTCACCGTCCCCGACGGCGGCTACGTCGCCGTCCACGACAGCACCCTTTTGGACGGTGACGCAGTCGGGAGCGTCGTCGGGGTCTCCGAGTACCTCGACGCCGGCACGCACGAGAACGTCACCGTGACGCTGTACGAGGGCGTCGCGGGCGCCGACTTCTCGAACGCCAGCGCGCCGAACGCCTCCGAGACGCTGGTGGCGATGCCGCACCTCGAAACGTCGAACAACACTACCTACGACTTCGTCGCGTCGAATGGCAGCCAGGACGGTCCGTACGTGACTGACGGCGACGCCGTCGTGGACGCTGGCAACGTCACGCTCGTCGCCGACGACGGCGGCGACGACAACCAGACGACCACGACGACCGATACGACCACGAGCGAGACGAACACTACGACTGCGGACGGCGAGACGAACACCACGACCGCAGACGGTGGAATGAACACCACGACTGCGGACGGCGAAACCGACGCCACGACTGCGAGTAGTGGCACGGACGCCACGACCGCGAGCGGCGAGCCGACCGCCGCGTAAGCGACCCCCGGACCGACTCTTTCTTTGCCCCGTAGCGGCTACCTGCGCGTAATGGACGAGCCGCTGTGGATAGACGCGCACGCGCCGTCGCTGGCCGACCTCCCACAGGAGGGACTGCGGGACCGCCTGCGGGACGCCACCGACGAGCCCGTGAACCTGGTCGTCTACGGCCCGGAGGGCGCGGGGAAGACGGCGGCGGTGCGTGCGCTCGCCGAGCACGCCCACGAGGACGCCGACAACGACCTCGTGGAGCTGAACGTGCAGGACTTCTTCGGGATGACGAAGAAGGAGGTCAGCGAGGACCCGCGGTTCTCGCAGTTCATCTCCTCGAAGCGCCGCCGGAACTCCTCGAAGGCGGACCTCATCAACCACGTGCTCAAGGAGTCCGCGAGCTACCCGCCGGTCTCCGGCGACTACAACACGATTCTGCTGGACAACGCCGAAGCCATCCGCGAGGACTTCCAGCAGGCGCTGCGGCGCGTGATGGAGCGCCACCACGAGGCCACGCAGTTCATCATCGCGACGCGGCAGCCGTCGAAGCTCATCCCGCCGATTCGCTCGCGGTGTTTCCCGGTGTCGGTGCGCTCGCCGACGCCCGACGAAATCACGGACGTGCTCCGGGACATCGTGGAGGCCGAGGGCGTAGAGTACGACGAGGACGGCATCGAGTTCGTCGCGGGGTACGCCGACGGCGACCTGCGGAAGGCCGTGCTGGGCGCGCAGACGACCGCCGAGCAGGAGGGCGAGATTACGATGAACACGGCCTACGAGACGCTTCAGGACGTCGGCGCGGACGACCAGATAGCGTCGATGCTGGACGACGCGGAGGCCGGCGAGTTCACGGACGCGCGCTCGACGCTCGACGACCTGCTCGTCGACGACGGCCTCAGCGGCGAGGAGGTGCTCGAAGAGATTCTGCGCGTCGGGCGCTCGCGCTACGACGGCGAGGAGCTCGCGGAACTCCACCGGCTCGCGGGCGACGTGGAGTTCGACCTGCACGCGGGCAACAGCGACCGGATTCAGGTCGGGCGGCTGCTCGCGGAGCTGGGCCGGGAGGCGTGACCGAAGGAGTAGCTTTTCTACGCGTCGCCACGGAGACCCGGTGTGTCTCTTGCCGACCAGTTCGAGCGCGTCGGAGTCGTCGTCGGTGCCGTCCTGCTAGTGGCGCTGCCGCTGTCGCTGGCCGTGGACGCGGTCGTCGGCCCGGCGACGCCGTGGTGGCAACTCCTCGTCGTCCTCGCGCCCGGGTTCGTCGTCGGGTGGGCGGCGGCCACCGACGACCTCCCGGTGGCGTACGGGAGCGTCTGGTTCGTCTGCTTCGCGGGCTACGTGCTCTCGGTCGCGACAATTAGCCTGCTCGAACTGGTGCCCGTCTACGAGCACACGACGAGCGTGCTGGTCGTGCTCGTCGCGTCGTTCGCGGTCGCGGTCGTCGCGGACGGCTACCGATAGCTGGCCCTCAGGCGGTGTCTCGTCGCTTCCGCGCGGCGACGGCGCCGAAGAACGCCAGCGAGACGAGCGCGCGCTTCGGACTGATGCCGAGCGTGAGCTGCGTGTCGTCGGCGGCGTCGGCGGCGGCGTCGGTGGCAGCAGCGAGGTAGTCGGAGTCCCCGAGCGCCGCTGTCGATTCGCCGCCTGCGGCGACAGATTGGACGCCGGCACCCACCAGCAGGCAGACGGCGGCAGCGACGGCACAGAGACGCACGGCAGTTTCGGCGTTGATACCCTAGGTTCTCCGATACGTGGCCAAAAGTCTTATCCGTGAATCGTTGTCGCACTGGTCACTACCGGCTCGGATACATAGCGAAATAGAGCCGTACAGCGTCTCACCGACCGCGCCGTTCGTTCAGGACTGCTGTCACGTCCGCCGTGTCAATCGAGTACGAGGACGTACCGCGTCAGGGAGCGGTGGACGCGGCGCTCGAAACGCTCGGTGACCGACCAGCCGGCGTCGCGAGCGGCGTCGCGCCAGTCACGGTCGGCGACCAGCACGCAACGGTCAGTGACCCGCCGCGCCTCGGCGAGCGCGCCCGCCACGAGGTCCGCGAGCTCGTGCGTCTCGATTTTCGACTGCCGACCGTACGGCGCGTCGAAGATAACTGCGTCCGCCGCGCCGTCGCGCAGCGGGAGCCGGGTGGCGTCGGCCCGCGCGACGCCGAAGTCGGCAGCGTAGGCGTCGAGGTTCTCGCGGGCGCCTTCGACCATCTTCTGCTGGGCGTCGGTGCCGACCGGGCGGGCGCCCAGCAAGCCGGCTTCGATGAGCACGCCGCCCGTGCCGCACATCGGGTCGAGAACGACGTCGCCGGGCTGGACGCGCGCGAGGTTACAGAGCGCGCGCGCCAACAGCGGGTCCATGCTGCCCGGCTGGAAGAATGGGCGGTCGGTGGGCTTGCGCTCGCCGAAGTCGCGGACGGACTCGGCGGCGAGCCACGCGAGAAAACAGGAGTCGTCCGCGAAGAGCGCCCGGAGTTCGTGGTCGGGTTCCTCTAAGTCCACGTCGAAGCCGACGTCGACGAGCACGCCGCCGAGGTCGCGCTCGGCCTGCTGGGTGTCCACGTCAGTCGTGTTGCGGACGTTGCGCGCGCGGACCGCGACAGTGCCCTCGCGAGCGACGTCGGCCTCCCGGAGCGCGTCGGCAGCGGCGGCGACGCTGGCGTCGGTCGTGGCGACGTGGTGGCCGGCGCGGTGCGCGTACGCGAGGCCGCGGAAGCGCTCGCGGTCGACGTCGCTGGCGAGACCGATACCGGGGGCCGCGACGCGGGCGTCGGTCGCGGCGGCGCGGGCTTCGGCGGCGGCGAAGTCGTCGTCGGCGCCGCCGAGTTCGAGGACGAACACACCACAACTGGACGCCCGTGGGCAATCAGCCTGCCGGCATCGCGGGGTACTTGAGGCGTTGTTCCCCGGACTACCAACCTTTATAAACCTTAAATACGTGGTTTAAACCGTACGATGACCGACCCCAAGGAAACCATCAATATTGAAAACGTGGTCGCCTCCACCGGCATCGGCCAGGAGCTCGACCTCCAGAGCGTCGCGATGGACTTGGAGGGGGCCGACTACGACCCCGAGCAGTTCCCCGGCCTCGTCTACCGCACGCAGGACCCCAAGAGCGCCGCGCTCATCTTCCGGTCCGGCAAGATCGTCTGCACCGGCGCGAAATCCACCGACGACGTCCACGAGAGCCTCCGCATCGTCTTCGACAAGCTCCGCGAGCTCTCCATCGAAGTCGAGGACGAACCCGAAATCGTCGTCCAGAACATCGTCACGTCTGCGGACCTCGGCCGCCAGCTCAACCTCAACGCCATCGCCATCGGCCTCGGCCTCGAGAACATCGAGTACGAGCCCGAGCAGTTCCCCGGCCTCGTCTACCGCCTCGACGAACCGGAGGTCGTCGCACTACTGTTCGGCTCCGGCAAACTCGTCATCACCGGCGGGAAGAAGCCCGAGGACGCCGAACACGCCGTCGACAAGATCGTCTCCCGGCTCGAAGAGCTCGGCCTCCTCGAATAAGGCGACGTGGTCCTCCAGGTTCAGCCCGCGCCCGGCACGCTCGGCCAGTACGTCGGCACGCTCGTCGGCGGCTGGCTGCTGTTCGCGTTCACCGCGCACGTCGCCGCGACGTACATCCTCGGCGAGGTGCCGTGGAAGCGCGCGCTCCTCGTCGGCGTCGCGCCCGCGGTCGTCACGGTCGCGCTCGTCCGGTACAACCCCGCAGTCATCATCGCGGTCAGCCTCGCCGCGGACTTCGCGGCCGTCCACGCGGTCTACCGCGTGAAGTACCGGACCGCCGCGCTCGTCGTCGTGATGCACTACGTCGTCTCGCTGGCGCTCGTCGTGCTCGCCGCGAACCTGCTGGCGCTGTTGAGCACGGCGCCGGCCTGAGTTGCACGCGCGGAGAACGCCCGTCCCGCTTTTTGGCCCGTCCCGCGTACGACAGAATATGAACGGCTACGAGCGGCGCGCCCTCCACGCGAGCAGCCTCGCGCTCGCGGCCGCCGCACTCGCGTACGCCTCCTCCTACGTCCACCGGCCCGGCCCCGACGTCGCCGCCGTCTTCGGTATCGCCGCGGTGCTGCTCGGCGCGTACCACGCGCTCGGCGACCCGGACACCGCCGCGGGCGTGTGGCTCTCCCCGACGGGAGCCGCCGCACTCGCGGTGGTCGCGGACGCCGCCGCCGACCTCCGCCTCGCGGCGCTCGCGCTCGCGGGCCTGAGCGTCCTCGGGTTCGTCGTCTACCCGCTGACCGCGTCCGCCGCGCGCGCCGTCGGCCGCGGCCGCCGCGGGTGACTACTTGACGAGGCGCTCGATTTCCGTGACGAGGATGCCCGAGGCCCCCTCGCACTTGAGGTCGTTGACCGCCTCGAAGACGTCGCGCTCCTCGACGACCGCGTGCACCGCGACCATCCCGGGTTCGTCGACGTCGAGGACCGTGGGGCCGCCCAGCCCGGGAATCACGTCCTCGATGGCGTCGAGGTTCTCCTCGGGCGCGTTCAACATCAGGTAGCGCTTCCCCTCCGCGGAGCGCACGGACTGCAGCGCCGTCCGCACCTGCTCGACTTTCGGGTCGTCGACGACGTCGTCACGCGCGAACAGCCGCACCGAACTCTGGAGCACCTCGTCGACGACCTTCAGTCGGTTCACGCGCAGCGTCGTCCCCGTCGAGGTGATATCCACGATGGCGTCCGCCATCTCGACGTGGGGCGTGAGTTCGGTCGCACCCGTGACCTCCACGATGTCCGGGCTGACGTCCTTCCCGTCGAAGTAGTCGCGCGTAATCGTCGGGAACTCGGTGGCGACAGTCTTCCTCGCGAGGTCCTCGGCGGCGTCGATGTCACCGTCCTCAGGCGCCGCCAGCACCAGCCGGCACTTCCCGTAGTCGAGGTCCAGCAGGTCCTCGACGTTGTCCGCGCCGGATTCGCGCACTTGGTCGAGGCCAGTGATGCCGAGGTCCGCCGCGCCGTCCGCGACGTACTCGGGGATGTCCGCCGCCCGCGCGTACAACACGGTAATCTCGGGGTCGACGGTGTCGGCGTACAACTGGCGGTCCGCGCCGCTCTCCACGCCGATACCGGCTCTGTCCAAGAGTTCCAGCGTCGGGTCGTGCAAGCGGCCCTTGTTGGGCACGGCAATTCGCATACCGAACGCTACGTCGACCGGGGGGAATAGGTTTTGGACGACGCGGCCGCGCGGTCAGTAGACGTCGTCGGGGTCGAACACCTGCTCGCCGACGACCTCGCCGTCGAGCGTGCGGTGGAAACAGGAGTGGTAGCCGGTGTGGCAAGCACCGCCGGATTGGTGCACCCGGTACAGCAGGGCGTCGCCGTCGCAGTCCACCCGGATCTCCTCGATTTCCTGCGTGTGGCCGCTGGTCGCGCCCTTCTCCCAGAGCTCCTCGCGGGAGCGCGAGTAGTAGTGCGCACGGTCCGTCTCGACAGTCTTCTCGACGGCCTCGCGGGTGGCGTGCGCGAGCATCACGACCTCCTCGGTCTCGACGTCCTGCGCGACGACCGTGACGAGGCCGTCGTCGCCGAAGTCGAGGTCTACCTCGAAGTCCATACGGGGGCGACGCGGGCCGGCCGGTTAGCGGTTACGTCCCAGTCAGGCGGGCACGAGGCCGAGCGCGTCCATCACCCAGAAGAGCACGTCCCCGCCCGTCAGCGCGACCAGCAGGCCGACGAACAGCGGGATAATGAACGGGACGCCCGGCGTCACCCAGACGTCCTCGCTGTCGACGATGAGGTCGAGGCCCTCGCGGAGGTCCGCTGGCGTCGTGCCGTACGCAGAGCCCTCGATGTCGTCGAGGAACGCCGCGGCGCCCCACGGGTCGCCGCTGCCGTCCGCGACGACCGCGCCACCAGTCGGGTCGTTGGGGTCGTCGGGGAGCGTGTCGGGGTCACGGAGTTCGCGGTTCTCGCGGAGGTCCGCGAGCGTGAGGCCGCGCCACCGGAGGTACATCCGGAGCGCGTCCAGGTCGAGGCCGTCCCGGGTGAAGCCGTCGTGGGTTTCGAGGAGGCTGCCGTGGGTGTCAGTGAGTTCGCCGACCGGGACGCGGCGGCCGACGAACATCACGACGGAGAACTCCCTCGAGAGGGCGTTCTGGGCGCCGAGCACGAGCGGGTACGCCAGCCCGAGGATGACGGTGTTCGTGAGAATCGTCAGCGAGAACACGCCGAGCGCGGTCTCCACCACGGGCAGCGAGTACCCCAGCAGCTCGTAGGACGGATACGTCGGGTACAACACGGCGAGCGTCATAAACGCGCGGGCGTCGGCGCCGCCGAACCCGCCGATGTACCAGAACGCGTACGCCAGCGGGACGACGAACAGGATGCTGAACGCGACGCGGATTGCGAACCGCTGGAAGACGTACGGCGTCCCGAACGCGACGTAGCCCTCCCAGACGACGAGGACGACGCCGAGCAGGACCAGCGGCCGCCAGAGGCCGTTCGGGACGCGGCGCGTCCGCAAGTCCCGGAGCGCCGCCCAGCCCAACGCCGGCACGACGAGCAACCGCAGGAGGTCGGGTATCGAGGCGTCCACTACCGGGTGTCGGGAACGCCGCCGGCTTAGGTGTTGTCCTTACCCGGGGACGGCGACGCAACTGTGCGCGCGAGTAGAGATACGCCGCCCTGCCGGACGGCGCTCCGCAAAAATTCGGGGTCGCGAACGACCCGTGTCGCCGCTTAGATGACGCGGTTCTGCAGGTAGTCGAGGTGCTTGGCGTTGTAGACGATCTTGACCTCGTCGGCCGCCGGGGAGCCGATGCAGGTCAGGCGGACGTTCTTCTCTTCGACTTCCTCGTCGGAGAGAATCTGCTGCATGTCCATGTCGATGTCGCCTTCCTTCACGATGGACGCGCAGTTCGCACACGCGCCGGCGCGGCACGAGAACGGCCAGTCGTAGCCCTGCGCCTCGGCGGCTTCGAGGATGTACTCGCCCTCGGCGACTTCGAGCGTGCCGTAGTCCTCGTCGTCGAGGCCGGCGTCGGCCGCCTTCTCGAAGAGGTCGTCGTCGTCCATGTCCCAGCCCTGGTCGTCCAGAGTCTCGTAGTTGAGGTATTCAACCGTCGGCATCGTTCGAAGCGTTCGCAGTCCGCCGGCATAGTAGTTTTCGTTCTTGGCGAACGACGGGAATGGACGCAACACCCCACGAACGTTCGATTTTCCGGTAGTTCGTCAGTGACGGGACGCTTTTAGGGGAGCCACCCGCACACGACGGTATGGCGTTCGAGTCCTTCGAGGTCGTACCGGCGGTGGACATGCAGGACGGCGAGGTCGTCCAGCTCGTGCAGGGCGAGCGCGGCACCGAGAAGCGCTACGGCGACCCCGTGGAGGCCGCCCAGCGGTGGGTGTCGGCGGGCGCGCGAACCCTCCACCTCGTCGACCTCGACGGCGCGTTCGAGGGCGAGCGCGGCAACGCTGACGCCGTCGAACGCATCCTCGACGCGACGGGCGTGGACGTGCAGGTCGGCGGCGGCATCCGCAGCGTCGCGGATGCCACTGAACTCCTGGAGCGCGGCGTCGACCGCGTCATCCTCGGCACTGCGGCCGTCGAGAACCCCGAAATCGTCGGCGAAATCAGCGCGGAGTACCCGGGCAGCGTGATGGTGAGCCTCGACGCGAAGGACGGTGAGGTCGTCGTCGAGGGGTGGACGGAGGGCACGGGCCTTGACCCCGCGGAGGCCGCCCAGCGCTACGCGGACCTCGGCGCGGGCTCGATTCTGTTCACGAACGTCGACGTCGAAGGCCAGCAGGCGGGCGTCGAGACCGAGCCCGTCCGGCGACTCGCCGACAGCGTGGACATCCCCGTCGTCGCGAGCGGCGGCGTCGCCGACATCGACGACGTCCTCGCGCTCCGCGCCGCGGGCGCCGCCGCCGTCGTCGTCGGCACCGCGCTCTACGAGGGGAACTTCACCCTCGAAGAAGCCAAGGACGCGCTGTAGCTGCTGTTTCTGCGACCCGGATTACAGCCGACGGGCCGGCCGACGGACCGTAGCTGATTGACCAGCCGAGGGGCGGGACTGAGCGAACGCTCCGCGTTCGCGAGGGTCGGAAGACGAACGCAGTGAGTCTTCCGGGACTGAAAGGGGCCGACCGGTCGCGGCGCGTGCCTCGCTGTGCTCCTCGCTCACTACGTTCGCTTCGGTGCTTGCGTCGGCACGCGCCGCGAGCGGGAGGGGGCTTTCGGGGAAGCGTCGCCCACGTTCTTGCAGGTGTCGCGGTGGAGCTCACCTAGCAGGCGGAACGGCCTTGTAGACGGACGCCTACACCCCGTACATGACCGACCGGACGGCCGCCGTGAGCCGGGAGACGGCGGAGACGGACATCGACGTGACGCTGGACGTGGACGGGGACGGCGACAGCACCGTCGAGACTGGCGTGGGCTTTTTCGACCACATGCTGGAGTCGTTCGCGAAGCACGGCCTGTTCGATTTGACCGTGCGCTGCGACGGCGACCTCGGCGTCGACGACCACCACACGGTCGAGGATGTGGCGATTACGCTCGGGAAGGCGTTCGACGAGGCGCTCGGCGACAAGCGCGGCATCGAGCGGTTCGCGGACCGCCGCGTGCCCCTGGACGAGGCGGTGGCGAGCGTCGTCGTCGACGTCTCGGGGCGGCCGCTGTACGAGTTCGACGGCGAGTTCAGCCAGCCGTACGTCGGCGAGTTCACGAGCGCGATGGCGCGACACTTCTTCCGGTCGCTGGCGATGCACGCCGGCTTGACGCTGCACTGTGAAGTCGAGGGGGAGAACGCGCACCACGAGATAGAGGCGCTGTTCAAGGGCGTCGCGCGGGCGCTGGACGACGCGACGCGCATCGACGAGCGGCGGCCCGGGACACCGTCGACGAAGGGCGAGCTGTAGACGGCGACCTCGGAGAGATGACCGACGGCTACGGCATCCGGCTCGCCGAACCGGCGGACGCGCCCGCGCTCCGGGACGTCTACGCGCCGTTCGTCGAGGCAACGCCAATCTCGTTCGAGGTCGAAGTGCCGACGGCCGCGGAGCTGGCCGAACGGGTCGAGTCGACGCTCTGGGAGTACCCGTGGCTTGTCTGCGAGACGGCGGCCGGCGACGTGCTCGGGTACGCGGCGGCGGACGCGTTGCGGTCGACGCCGCCGTACGCGTGGACGGTCGAACTGTCGGTGTACGTCGCTGCGGAGGCCCACGGCGAGGGCGTAGGGTCGGCGCTGTACGCGTCGCTACTGGAGACGCTGGCGGTGCAGGGCTACCGGAACGCGTACGCGGTGGTGACGCTCCCGAACCCCGCGAGCGTGGCGCTCCACGAGCGGTTCGACTTCGAGCCCGTCGGCACGTTCCCTGCAGCCGGCTTCAAGCAGGGCGAGTGGCACGACATCCAGTGGTGGTACCGCCAGCTCGCGGCGCTCTCGGCCGACCCGGACCCCCCGACGCCGCTGTCGGCGCTCCGCGGGACGCCGGAACTCGAACGCGCACTCGAAACTGGGGAGGCAGAGTTCGACGGCTGACCGACGAATCTCTCGGAACGCACCGCAGCGACCGTCAGGTCGTCCGCAGGCCGTCGGGGGACTCCTCGACGTCGCCGTTCTCGACGGCGGCCTCGACGGCGTCCTCGAACTCGCGGCCGCCGAGGTTGTAGGCGTTCGTCGCGAGCGCGCGCAGGTCGTCGCGGGGCATCGCGCCGTCCCGGTTCTGAAGCAGGCGAATCACCTGTCCGTAGCCCGACGGCCGGCGCTCGGGCTTCCCGCTGTCGGCGTTCTCCGCGTTTCCCCCTTCCTGCTCGTCGCGGCTCCCGGACTCGATGACGATGCCGTCCTCGTCGTCGCCGGATTCGGCGGCCGAGTCCACCGACGGCGAGGCGTCCGCGTCGGCGTCGTCGCGCCGGTCGCTCTCGGATTCAGATTCGGGTTCTGTCTCCGACTTGGATTCGGCTTCGGGTGCGGCGGCCGGCGTACCCGCAGCGTCGAGCAGCGGGTCCACGACCGACTGGAGGGTGGCGCGGCAGTCCGCGCAGAGCGCGAGCCGTCGGGACTCGCCGGCGACGGAGGCTGGCACGACCTCGTAAACGCCGTTGGCGGCGTCGGCGCAGAAGTCACACGTGTCGAGTTGGCGCATGCACGAGCGGACGGGGCGGGGCGGCAAAAGTCCTGCCGAGTCGCGCACCCACACCGTTTTGCCGGCCCGCCGCCTGCGTCGTCGTATGTTCGAGGACATCATGCAGAAGTTCGCGGGCAGCCCCGGCCAGCAGTCCGTCATCCGGCTGCTGCTCGAACGGGGGTTCTCCGTGAACGACGACGGCCGCGTGGTCTCCGGCGACATCGAGATTCCGTACACGCAGGTCGCCGACGCCGCCGGGGTGGACCGCCGCGTCGTGGACTCGACGACGGAAGCCATCCTCGAGGACGACGAACTCCGCCGCATCTTCCAGAACATCAGCCAGATTCCGAGCCTGATGGACCTCGCGCCCGTTCTGGACCTCACGGTCGTCACCGTCGAGGTGCAGGACGCCGACGAGCCCGGCATCGTCGCGGCGGTGACGGGCCTGCTCGCCGAGCACGGCATCAGCATCCGCCAGACCATCAGCGAGGACCCCGAGTTCACCGACGAGCCGCGGCTCTACCTCGTCACGGACGAGGAGCTCCCGGGCGACGTGTTGACCGAGCTGATGAACGAGCCGTTCGTGCGCTCCGTGGAGCTCTCCTAGTTCTGGCCGACGACGCTCGCGATGACGAAGAGGTAGCCGATGGTCGTCAGCGCGTAGTTGACCGTCAGGAGGACGATGGCGTTCTGGAAGTTCAGCGAGAACGCCGAGACGGTGGTGGCGATTGCGGCCGCGACGATGACGGAGAAGCCAAGCGAGAGCAACAGCATCTCCCGGCGCTCGGTCTGGAGGTAGGCGTTGGCGGCTATCGCCACCATCGCCAGTCCCGAGAGGGAGAGCGCGATGCTGAAGAACACGTAGATGAGTTCCAGCGTCGTCAGCGCGGCCATCGACGTTCTGTTGCGCGAGCGCACGCATAACCCTTTGGGAGCGCGGCGCCGGCCCGTGATTCGCGCGGCGCGCAGCCGTTCGCCGCTCGGCTGACGCGGCGCGCGCAACCGCAAACGGGAACGTTCTCGCTCCCCGAGTCTGGGACGTGACCGACGCGTACCAGACGCTGGCGGAGCGCGCGGACGCCGACTTCGAGGTGCAGGGCTCGGAGTTCATCGGGTACGCCGCGCCCGCCGCGACCGTCGAGGACGCGGAGGCGTTCGTGGAGTCCGTCGAGCGCGAGCACGCCGACGCCACGCACAACGTGCCCGCCTATCGGGTGCGCGTGGAGTCCGGCGGACCGGGGGATGGGTACATGCTCCGCGAGTACCAGTCCGACGACGGCGAGCCGACGGGTTCCGCGGGCAAGCCCGCGCTGAACGTCCTCCAGCAGCAGGACATCGAGAACGCGGTGGTCGTCGTGACGCGGTACTTCGGCGGCACTGAACTCGGCGTCGGCGGGCTCGCGCGGGCGTACTCGCGGGCCACGAAGGAGGCCATCGAGGCCGCGGGCGTCGCCGAGCGGCGGCCACAGGAGCGGTTCACCGTCACCGTCGAGTACGACGATTCGGGCACCGTGCGGGGGATTCTGGAGAGCGCGGATTGCGAGTTCGACGCCGACTACGGCGAAGCTGTCTCCTTCGACGTGACCGTCGCCAGCGAGGACGCCGCGGGCCTCCGCGAGCGCATCCAGAGTGCGACCAGCGGGCGGGCGGCCATCGAGTAGCGAGCCGAGGTTCGGGGAGCCAAACGCCTATGCGCGCGCCGGGACTGGGTGCGGGCATGAATCGCGTCGAGGCCGACGACTACTTCGAGTTCTCGCGGCTCTCCCACCCGGCGGTGTCGCCGGAGGGGGAGCGCGTGGCGTACGTCCAGCAGACCCCGGAATCCGAGACCGACTACGAGGCGACCGTCTACGTCGCGCCGACCGACGGCGGCGAGCCCCGGCGGTTCACCGTCGAGGAGGGCGTGGACTCCGAGCCGACGTGGAGCCCCTCGGGGGACCGCATCGCGTTCGTGTCCACGCGCGGGGCCGACGACGAACGACCGCAGTTGTGGGTCGTCCCGACGGACGGCGGCGAAGCCGAGCAGGTGACGGACGTGGTGGGCGGCGTCTCCGGCATCGCGTGGGGGCCCGAGGGCGACCGCATCGCCTTCCTGCAGTCGGTGCGCCCTGGAGAAGTCGAGGCCGACCACGACCTCGCGGTGGGCGAGGAGTACGAGCGCGAGGACCCCGACCCCAGAGTGATCGACCGCCACGTCTACCGCTCGCACGAGTCGTACAGCGACGGCGCGCGCTCGCACGTCTACACCGTGGACGTGGACGCGGGCGACGTCGAGCGCGTCACGAGCGGCGAGGTCGACTGCTTGCGGCCGGCGTGGGGCGAGACCGACCTCTACTACCCGATTCGGTACGGCAGCGACGACGACCTCCGGTGGGAAGTGGAGGCCTACGACTCCGAGAGCGACGAGACGGAGACAGTCACCGTCGTGGAGGGCTGGGGGCCGACGCTCGCCGTGGACGCCTCGCGACCCCACGACCGCATCGCGTACACGACGACGCCCGCCGACGACCCGACGCTCGTCCAGACCGAGGTCGAGGTGTTCACGCGCGAGGTCGGCGATGTCACGCACCTCACGGCGGACCTCGACCGCGACCTCGAACTGTGGAACGCCAGCCACGCGCCCGAGTGGGGGCCGGACGGCGACGCCCTCTACGTCTGCACGCCCGACGAGGGCGGCTACGTGTTGCGCCGCCTTGACCCGGAGACCGGCGACGACGAGGTCGTGCTCGGCGGCGACCGCCACGTCCACGGCTTCTCCGTCTCCCGTGACGCCGTCGGCGTCGTCCAGTCGGAGTGGGACCACCCCGGGGACGTGGTGGCGGCGACGCCGGGCGGCGCCGAGGAAGTGCAACTGACGCGCGTGAACGCCGACTACCTCGACGACCGCGCGGTCCGCGAACCCGAGGAGGTCCGCTTCGAGTCCGGCGACACCGAGATTCAGGGGTGGGTGCTCACGCCGCCGGATTTTGACCCGGACGAACAGTACCCGCTCGCCGTCGAGATTCACGGCGGTCCCCACCGGATGTGGTCGACGACCGGGTCGATGTGGCACGAGTTCCAGACGCTGGCCGCGCGCGGCTACGTCGTCTTCTGGTGTAATCCGAGAGGGTCCACGGGCTACGGCGAGGAGTTCATGACCGCAATCGAGCGCGACTGGGGGGACGTGACGATGCAGGACGTGATGGCCGGTACCCGCGAGGTCGCAAAACGGGAGTACGTGGACGAGGACGACGCGTTCGTCACCGGCGGGAGCTTCGGCGGGTTCATGACCGCGTGGGTGGTCGGCCACACGGACTTCTTCGCGGGCGCGGTCGCCCAGCGCGGCGTCTACGACCTCACGGGGTTCTACGGCTCCACGGACGCCTACAAGCTCGTGGAGGGTGACTTCCGCGCGGTCCCCTGGTCGGACCCCGAGTTCCTCTGGGACCAGTCGCCCGCGGCGTACGTCGAGTACGTGGACACGCCTACGCTCCTCGTGCACTCCGAGCAGGACTACCGCACGCCCGCCAACACCGCCGAACTGTTCTACCTCTCGTTGAAGAAACAGGACGTGGACACGCGGCTCGTGCGCTACCCCCGCGAGGGCCACGAGCTCTCCCGTTCCGGCGAACCCGGCCACGTCGTCGACCGCATCGAGCGCATCGTCCGGTGGTTCGACGGCTACTCCAGCCACCGGGATGCCGACCCCGCGCTCGACCGCCCGCGGAACGACGGCCTCACGGCTGGCGAGGAGAGCGCCGACGAGAACGACGGCGAGTAGTCGGGAGCGCTCGGGACGACTATAGAGCGGTCCCGGGGTCGGCTTCGGGAGTGCCCGCTGATTCCGGAAACCGCGTGACTGCGGGCTGTTCGGGAGGTGAAACGAAGGGGTGCGGGGCGGTCAGTCGACGATGATGTCGGCGTCGCTGTCGTCGTCCTCGATGACGGTCTGGTCCGGGTCGTCGTCCTCCGGCCGCATCTCTTCGTCGTAGCGGTCGATCCAGTTCGCGAAACACTCGGGGCAGAGCCGCTGGCTGTCGATTTGCGAGCGGTCGACGGTCACGCGGACCGTCCGCGAGAGGGGGTCCGCGACCGCGTCCCCGCACCAGTCACACGGCTCCGTGTCCTCGCTCATGGCCACGACCAGAACGGCCGGCGTCTTATACATTCGGCACCGCGAGCGCCCGCAGCGGCGACTTCCGGCGCGCGAGCCCGAATCAGGTCGTGCGGAACGCGCGGTCGCCGGCGTCGCCGAGGCCGGGGACGATGAAGCCGTCGTCGTCGAGGTGGTCGTCGATGGCGACCGTCAGCAGGTCGGCGTCCGGGAACTGCTCGCCGACGCGCAGGAGGCCGTCGGGCGCGCTCACCGCGGACAGCACGAACAGGTCCTCGACGTCGTCGGGCGCCTCGTCGGTGACGTGGTCCAGCACCGTACACATCGTCGAGCCCGTCGCGAGCATCGGATCCGCGACGATGACGGTGTCCTCGGGCTTGATTTCGGGGAGCTTGACGTAGTCGATGGTGATGGGGAACTCGCCGTCGTCGTTCATCCCGGCTTCCTCGTCGCGGCCCGCGCTGATGACGCCCTGCTTGGCGCGCGGGAACGCCTTCAGCAGGCCCTCCACGAATGGCGTCGCCGCGCGCAGGACGTTGATGATGACGACGTCGTCCAGTCCCTTCACGCGCTCGCCGGTCGTCTCCGTCAGCGGCGTCTCGATGGCGACGAACTCCGTCTCCATCGCGCCGTCGATGATCTCGTACCCGCAGATGCGGCCGAGCTTCACGAGCCCCTTGCGGAACTCCACCTGTTCGGTTTCGACGTCGCGGAGCCGCGAGAGCGTGTCCTTCGCCAGCGCGTGCGTGAGCACGTTCGCGTCGCCGCGGTCCTCGATGGGCATACGTAACGAGCGAGTCCGAGTCCGCTTAAATCCCGCCATCGCGCGCGTCGGGTGTGGTGCGTGCACACGACGCGGCGGCGCGCCACGCGACAAGATGTTTATTCGCGCGCGTCGTAGGTGTGGCAACGATGGAGGAGAGCGTCGCCGGGTTCAAGGAACGCGGCACGTGGGGAGACGTCGTCGAGCACGGGGAGCGCGTGACACAGGCGCTGCGCGAGGCCGACGCCCACGAGCAGTACCCGGACGCGTTCGTGGAGTGGAACGAGTGGCGACCCAAGTCCCACGAGCGCATCGAGGAGGAGGTCAGCGAGAAGACCGCCGAGCAGGCCAGCGTCGGCGAGGGCGCCGGCGAGAAGGAAGGCCAGTCGCCCGACGACGACCTCCAGACGGCGGGCGAGCGGCTCACCGAGTCCTACGAGGAACTCGAAGAGGGCGAGGCCGACACCGCCGTCGAGAAGTGGCAGGACACGCTCGGGCACGTCAAGCGCGCCGCCGACACCGCCGGCCGGCAAGCCCTCCGCAAGGTCGAGAACGTCGTCTACCAGCGCGTGATGACGCAGGTCGCGCCCTACTACTTCGACAACGACCTCGTGAGCGCGAACATCCAGCGCATCCGCAGCCAGGAGGAGTTCGTCTTCGAGGTGAACGTCAACGACGACGACGTCAAGGACGGCGTCCGCGACCACCTCGAATCCTTCGAGGACATCGACCGCTGGCACGTCGACACCGAGCGCGAGACCGAGACCGCCGAGGCCGTCGAGGGGGTCGAACCCCCCGAGCAGAACGGCGACGACGCGGACACCACCTCGACGACGAACTGAACGCGGCGTCTGCCGCGCAGGTCGGTAGCCTCTTAGGTCGGCCGCACGGACAACGGGCGTAATGGCTGGAGCCGGACTCGCGGTACTCGTGGTCGCGGCGGTAGCGAGCCTCTTCATGGCGTGGGCCATCGGAGCCGGCTCCTCGGGGTCGACGCCGTTCGCGCCCGCGGTCGGCGCGAACGCCATCACGGTGATGCGCGCCGGCTTTATCGTCGGCATTCTCGGGTTCGCGGGCGCGGTCTTCCAGGGCGCGAACGTCTCCGAGGCGGTCGGCAGCGAGCTGCTGGTCGGCGCGAACCTGTCGCCGCTGGCCGCCACGACCGCGCTCATCATCGCCGCGACGCTGGTCGCCGTCGGCGTGTTCGCCGGCTACCCGATAGCGACCGCGTTCACGGTGACGGGCGCAGTCGTCGGCACCGGGCTGGCGATGGGCGCCGGCCCGGCGTGGGCGAAATACCAGCAGATCGCGACGCTGTGGGTGCTCGTGCCGTTCGTCGGCGGCGGCATCGCGTACGCGACCGCCCGCGGCCTCCGCAGCATCGACCGCGACACCGAGACTGTCCCCGTGCTGGCGGCGGTCGTCGGCGTCATCCTCGCGAACATCCAGTTCGTCTTCCTCGGGCCGCCGGGGACGAGCCGGTCGCTGGCGCGCGCGGCCGCAGTCAGCGTCGGCCAGTTCGAACTCGCCGTTCACGCCGGTGTCACGCTCCTCACCGCGCTGGTCGTCGCGGGCGTGCTCTACCAGGACCTCAAGGGCGACCCCGAGCGCGGCCAGCGCCACTTCCTGCTCGCGCTCGGCGGGCTCGTCGCGTTCTCCGCGGGCGGCAGTCAGGTCGGCCTCGCGGTCGGCCCGCTCCTCCCGCTGGTCGGCGGCGACGTCCCGTTGACGTACGTGCTCGTCGGCGGCGGCATCGGCCTGCTCGTCGGGTCGTGGACGGGCGCGCCCCGGATGATCAAGGCCATCAGTCAGGACTACTCCTCGCTGGGGCCGCGGCGCTCTATCGCCGCGCTCATCCCGAGTTTCGCCATCGCCCAGACCGCCGTCTTCTTCGGCATCCCCGTCTCCTTCAACGAAATCATCGTCTCCGCCATCGTCGGCTCTGGCTACGCCGCCTCCACGGGCGGCGGCGTCAGCAAGCGCAAGATGCTGTTCACGGTGCTGGCGTGGGTGGCGTCGCTGGCGCTCGCGCTCGGCGTCGGCTACGGTGGCTTCCTCGCGGTGGACGCGATTCTGTGACCAGTTTCCCCGACGATTGCGTCAGCCAGTGTGAGGCGTGAAACGGCCGTTCGCTGCCGTCGGTGAGCGTTACGCCGCGAGTTCGACGACCATAACTTCCACGTCGGGGGTCTCCCCGTCGCTGCGGTACTCCCACGTTCCCCGTAGGTCGATGTCATTCTGGAGGGCAGCGAGAACTATCCGGCCGAGCGCAGCGTCGAAGTCGTCCGCACTCGAGATCTCGTCGTCGGAGGGAGAGTCGTTTGTCATGATGGGAAGGACGCGCCGTCTGTGATACGGCAGTAGTACAGCGTGTGGTTCGAGACCACACGAACAGTAGGGAACACAGCCGTGCGCTTCTACGTCTCTTGATATGTCTCCACGCCAGATAGCAGTATCGGAAAGCATGGTACACCAAGGCCGAGAAGCTCAGCGAGAACCGGGCTGCCAAGTCTTTATCGTAATTGCGACAAAATACGGGAGTACGAATGGCTGTTATCGTCGATCTGACTCTTCCAGCCGACACGTTCGAACTGGGGCAAATCCTCCGGATAGAGGGGTCGACACAGATTACGGTGGAGACGATGGTCCCGTTAGGGGGGAGACCAATACCGTTCGTTCAGATTCAGAACGGCACACGGGACGCATTCGAACGCACCGTCCGAGACCATCCGGCGGTCAACGAGATTCAACTCGTCAACTCACACGATGAGGAAACGCTGTACGCACTCGATTGGGACTCGTCGGACGCCTCGCTGTTGCAGACGATTCTCGATTTGGATGGCGTGTTGTTGAGCGCGACCGGAACCGCCGACACCTGGAGTCTCGAACTCCGATTTCCGACCCACAGCGCGCTCTCGGAGTTCCAGGAGTACTACCTCGAAGAAGACATCCCGGTGTCGATTAAGCACATCTACAACCCCACGAAGCCCGACGCCGGCCCCTGGTTCGGGGTGACGCCGGCGCAGCGCGAAACGCTGGCGCACGCGGTGGAGTCGGGGTACTATTCGCTGCCCCGCAACGTGACGACGCAGGAACTCGCGGAGCAGTTCGATATCTCCGACCAGGCAGTAACGGAACGGCTCCGGCGGGGAATTTCGACCCTGGTGTCGAACACGCTGTTGGTCGACCCGGAGACTAACTGATTCGAGTGGCGCCGCTATTTGAGCCGATTCGGGCGTCAGCTGCCGGTAAAACGGAAACTACGCGTTGTTCATTCGCCTAGCCTGTTCTGTTCCGCAGTTCGCACAGGTGGCAACGCGGTACGGTTCTCGGGAGAACTTGGCGTTTTCTTCCTTGTCACTCTCGGTCCGGAGCTCTACTTGCACGGTGTGGCGCGTCTCACGCCCGCACTCAGCACACGTATTCGTAGGCGGTGTTGTCGTCATCATCGTTGTGAGTGCGTCGTCTCGGTAGCCGTCTCTCTGTGCATGACGTCCATCTATTTCTCCCAAAAAACGCCTCCTCCGAGGGATTTTGGCATGGTGTACCACCGTGTACATACCACCCGGTCGTTTCTGGTCGCCGACGAAACAAATCGTGAGACGACACGGAGTGCTGGAATCGGGCGGACTGTTCTCCGTGGACTGCCCAGACAACGGCGTTCCCGTACGGCTTGGTCTCCTACGCGGGCACCCGGTACAGTTCGATCTGTAGGCATACCTCTCCTGAAGTCGAGTCCGAGAACTCGATCGACCCGTGCGCGGTCTCGACGATCCACTTGACCAGCCAGAGTCCGAGCCCGCTCGAATGCTCTAACGGGGTCTCCTCGTCTTTCTCCAGCGTGTATCGCTCCGAGTCCGGAATGGTTCCCTCGTTCCGAATCTCTATCCGGGCCATGTCTTCGCTCGGCGTCGAGACAGCCACGACCACGGTCGGAGAGTCCGTCTCCTGATGGACGATTCCGTTCTCGATGGCCTCACGCAACGCAACGTCGAGATTCTCGTCCGCGAGTACCGTCACGTCGTTTGCCCCGGAGAACTGGACGTCGGCGTTCGAATATTCCGCTGTCACCGCCTCGATGGCCCTCTCGAGCGGTGGAGTGAGGTTCTGTGGCTCGACGGACGTGTTGCCCGTCGTTTGTTGGATGTAGCGGGCTTTCTCGGCGGTTTCGACGACCAACTCGGCATGCTCGATGGCTATCGCGAGCTGTTGGTGGCTCTCGGCGGACAACGACTCCGTCTCGTCCACCAGTTCGAGAACCCCCTTCACGAGGTTCAGGTCGTTGCGGATGTTGTGCCGGAGCACGCGGTTGACGATACCCAGCCGCTGTTCGCGTTCATCGACGTTGCGGCGGGCGTTCGTCAGCGAGTACGCCTGCTCCAGCATCAGTTGCACGTTCAAATCCGCGCCACCGGCGGAGCGATACTCCTCGGGTGGAATGTAGAAGGGGTTCTCGCAGAGCTGGTTTTGGTAGATGATCTGTTCGTGGGTGCGCAGGGCTTTCGCGGTCGACGTCTCGCTGAAGCGGTCGAGGTCGTACTGGCAGAGTGCGGTGACTGGGAGGTCCGGACAGGCGGCGTCGAACTCCGCTTCGAAGTCGAGGATGGGGTCGAACGACAGGTCGGTGTGGAAACACCACGAGTTCTCGCCGGCGAGCCACAACCCGTCGTAGCCGTCCGCGATACTGGTGTTGGCTTCGTCTTCGACCGTCGCAATCATCTTGGTCGGGTCGAACCCGGACGCGAGGTAGACCTCTTCGGCGTCTCGGATGACGAGGTCGCCGGCGTCGATGCGTGCCTCGGCGTCGATGTTGGCTCGCCGGAGTTCGGCTTTGATGTCGGCGGCGGTGTTGACGTCGAGCAGGTAGATGCAGCGGTTGCCGGACTGGAGACCCTCGACGAGGAAGGCCGTGCTGGCAGCCAGTTGGGCCTCGTTCGACCGATAGAAGAGCGCGAGATGCCGTGGGAGGGTCTGGGACCCGAGTTCTGCCCGGAGGCCGGCGTCGGTCGCTCGGCGCGTCGTCTCGGCGGCCAACTGCGACTCGGGTCGTTCCGCCATCGTTGTCACCTCTTCGAGATGAGGGCATAAGAACTGTGCCACTGGATACCGAGCAGTTAGCTGCCGAGTACCATCGCGAGAACGTCAGGTCGAGAGCTGGCCAATAGAGAGCCTGAAGCCAGCGTAACGACTACGTTCCGAGATTCCGACGCCGGATTACTGATAAATAGACTGGTGAGTAATGCCGGCCGTATATTCTACGGTTCGTGTGCTCGGTCATCCGGCGCAGTTCTACTCGTGGGTGGGCGCATGTTCCGAAACGCTGGAGACGAATCCACCCTTCCTGTACTCACCCGTACAACGCGTGCAAAGACGTAGCTCCTCGGTTTCACCCGACGTGTACGTCACTCGTACTACCCCCGCGCCATCTCGTTGGCATTCGTGGCACTCGGTCATGGTTGGTTAGCGAGACCGACGAGTTCCCAGTCACCCCCGCTCCCGTCGTATCCTTGGACGAGTAGGCCTGTGAGAATCCCCCATGGTTGTCCAACGTGTTTTTCACCTCGGTCACTCGGGCTCCGGGAGTGGCTCGACGACTCGCCCTGTATCTCACGGGACTACTGACACGTCTCCCCGAGTCAGCAGAATCACTCCACGGGAAAACGAGTACGGCGGGCTACGCTTCGTGCTCGTCGTCTTCGAGGGACTCGTGGTCGGTTTCCTCGGTGGCTTCCTCCTCGGGGAGCCGGCGCACGCGCGCCTTCATGATGCGCGTGTTCTCCACGCGCTCGGCGGTGAGCTCGACGTGTCCGAAGCGGAACGTCTCGTCCTCCTCGACGAGCCGGCCCGCGCGGTTGAAGATGAACCCCGCGATGGTCTCGAACTCCTCGCCCTCCGGCAGCTCGATGTCGAGGGCGTCGTTGACCTCCTCGATGTTCACCTCGCCGCGCACGCGGACGGTGTCCTCGTCCACGAAGTTGATGGGGAGTTCCTCCTCGCCCTCCAGGATCTCGCCGACGATTTCCTCGGTGATGTCCTCGGCGGTGAGCAGGCCCTCGGTGGTGCCGAACTCGTCGATGACGATGACCAGCTGGACGCGTTTCTCCTGCATCTCGCGGAGCAGGTCGTCGACGTTCTTCGACTCGGGGACGTGCAGCGTCGGCTCGATGAGGTCCTCCAGCTCCACCTCGTCGCTCTCGCCGTAGAGGTACTCGCGGACGAGGTCTTCGAGGCTGACGACGCCGATGACGTTGTCGAGTTCGCCCTCGTAGACGGGGACGCGCTCGTGGCCGGCCTGCGTGCACGTCTGAATCGCCTCCTCGATGCTGTCGTCCTTCGAGACGGCGTTCATGTCCAGCCGCGGCGTCATCACCTCCTTCGCGATGGTGTTGTTGAACCGGAAGATGCGCTGGAGCATCTCCCGCTCGTCCTCCTCGATGACGCCCTCGCGCTCCCCGGTCTTGATCATGTCCTGAATCTCGGAGCGCGTGACGTAGCTGGTCTCGATGGCGGCGCGGCCGCCGGTCACCTGATTGACCC
Organism: Halobacterium hubeiense; assembly: GCF_001488575.1. Taxonomy (NCBI): domain Archaea; kingdom Methanobacteriati; phylum Methanobacteriota; class Halobacteria; order Halobacteriales; family Halobacteriaceae; genus Halobacterium; species Halobacterium hubeiense. The sequence continues at coordinate 2,337,374 of NZ_LN831302.1, read as the reverse complement.
ACCGCGTCAGGTGGTCGAACAGAACCACGAGCGGGTACAGCAGGCGCTCGGACCACTTCAGGGGGCCGGCGATGGTGAGCGCCCACGACTCCGTGTTCTCGACGGCGTAGGACTTCGGCGCGCTCTCGCCGAACAACAGGACGAGCGCGGTGACGCCGAACGTCGCCGCGAGCACGGCCTGCCCCTGCGAGAGGTAGAAGCCCAGCAGGCCCGTCGCGATGGAGGACATCGCGATGTTCACGAGGTTGTTGCCGACGAGAATCGTGATGAGCAGGCGATGCGGGTCGCTCTTGAGCTCTGCGACGAGGTTGGCGCCGGGCCGGCCGTCCTCCTGGAGCGCCTCGATGCGGTGGCGCGCCAGCGAGAACATCGCCAGCTCCGACGACGAGAAGAACGCCGACAGCCCCATCAGGACGACCATCGCGACGACGCCGACGGCGGCGACGACGTCCTGCGTGAGCTCAACCCCGAACAGGGACACTGCCAGCGGGAGCGACGAAGTACCCATTCCAGCCTCCCTTTTCAGCGCGCGGGTTAAGAGTTTACTCACTCGCTGCACCCGCGGAGGCCGCCGCGGGCGAAGCGTTTACCCGGGTTTCGAGCGAACGAACCCACATGAGCGCGCGAACCGCACCGCCGCGACCCGAGCACAGCGACGCCCACGTCACGCTGTACCGCCTGCAGGCGTGCCCGTTCTGCGAGCGCGTCGTCCGCAAACTGGACGAACTGAACATCGACTACCAGTCCCGGTTCGTGGAGCCGATGCACTCCGAGCGCGACGCAGTCAAGCGCATCGTCGGCGCGCGCACCGTCCCCGCCATCATCGACGACGAGACCGGCGTGGCGATGGCCGAGAGCGCGAACATCGTGGAGTACCTCGACGCCACCTACGGGGGTGAGGACTGATGGAGCTGGACTTCGAGGTCGTGGACCTGCCGGACGCCGACCACGTCGAGGAGGGCGACGAGGCACCGGACTTCACGCGCCCGCTCGTCAACGACGAGTACTGGGAGGACGTCGCGCTGTCGGACCTCCTGAATGACGGTCCCGTTCTGCTGGTGTTCACGCCGATGGACGGCGCGTTCCCCTCGACGTACATCTGGAACGAGCTCCGCGACCGCGGCGTCGCGGAGTACGGCGCCCAGATTGCGGGCGTCTCCATCTCGTCGCCGTACGAGCACAAGACCACCATCGAGGAGCGCGACATCCAGGACTTCGCGGGCCTGTTCAGCGACCCGCAGAACGGCGTCGCCGAGCAGTACGGCGTCAGCCACGACCTCGACGGGATGGCGGGCGTCAGCGAACCCCGGCCCGCGGTGTTCCTCGTCGCCGCCGACGGCACCGTCGAGTACGCGTGGGTCGCCGACGAGTGGCCGAACTTCCCGGACTACGACGCCGTCGAGGACGCGCTCGCCGGCCTGTAGTGTAACGCTTTTTCGCGCGGCGGGCGACTGCCCGAGTATGCCTGTCAGCGACGCGGACCTCGACGCGGCCGCCGCCGCCATCCGGGACGGCGGCCTCGTCGTCTACCCGACGGAGACGGTGTACGGCCTCGGCGCGGACGCCCTCGAGGCGGCCGCTGTCGAGGCCGTCTTCGAGGCGAAGGGCCGGAGCCGCGAGAAGCCGCTGTCGTTCGCGTTCCCGGACGCGGCCGCCGCCAGCGAGCACGTGCGCTGGAGCGACACCGAGCGCGCGTTCGCCGACGCGTTCCTCCCCGGCCCCGTGACGCTCGTCTGCGAGAAGCGCGACAGCGTGCCCGAGGTCCTCACGGCCGGCCGCGCGAAGGTCGGCGTCCGCGTCCCCGACCACGACGCCGCGCTCGCGCTCCTTGACCGCGTCGCCCCCATCACCTCGACGAGCGCGAACGTCTCCGGCGAACCGAGCGTCACGGACCCCGCCGACCTCGACCCCGCGTTCCGCGAGCGGGTGGACGCCGTGCTGGACGCCGGCGAGACTCCGGGAGGAACCGGGAGCACGGTCGTCGACGTCGAACAGAACGAGATTCTCCGCGAGGGAGCGGTCGGCGACGCGGTGCGCGAGTGGCTCGCCGAGCACGCCTGAGTTCAGTCGTCGCCGAACGACAGCAGCGAACTGAGCGTCCGGGTTTTCGTCCCGCACTCGTCGCTGTACTCGCAGGCGCCGCACTTCGCGTCGTCGTGGAGCCGCGGCGGCGGGCCGTCGAGCGCGCGGACGGCGCGGAGCGCCCGCCGGTAGGCGGCCTTCCGGCGGGTCGTCAGGGAGAGCTCGCGGACGACGCCGTGTCGGGAATACTCGACGTACGCGCGCTCGACCGGCTCTTGCTCCCGCCACGACAGCGCCTTCGCGGCGGCGACCGCGCGCACCGACTGGGGCTCCCACACCCCGGCTTCGGGTGGGCGCCCGGGCGTGACCACCGACACCGCCAGCGGGTCGGTGTGAACTTTCCCCACGCGGCCGCGTGCGTCCTTCCCGCGGACGAACGCGCCGGTCTCCGCGGGGTCGGCGACGCGGGGGTGACGGTCGAGGCTGGCGCGGAGGTTCGACCGGAACTCGGGGGGTTCGACCGCGAGGTCGTAGGTCGCCAGCGCAGTCTCGGAGGCGACTGCGAGGGCGTCGTACTGGCCCGCGAGGTCGCGGGCGTGGTCGTGCTCGGGCGGCGGCTCGCGGTCGTCGCGGCGCGCGTAGTACAGTTGGCGCGGGCAGTACGCGGCGCGCGCGAGGTCGCTGAACGCGACGGTCTCGGACACGCCACGGAGTGGTCCCGTTCCCGCACTTGAACGTTCGCTACCGGGCGAGCCACCAGTCCTCGACGGTCTCGGCGACGCCGACGAGGTGGGCCTGCCCGAACACGCCGACGACGAGCGCGCCCAGCGAGTTGTACATGAAGTCCTTGACCGTGTCGTCGAGGCCGTGCTGGGCCAGCGGCATCGTCAGCCCGGTCTGCTGGGCGGCGACGTCGAGGCCGAACTCGAACAGCTCCCAGACGACGCCGAACGCCAGCACGACGACGAAGAGGTAGACGAACGCGATTCGGGAGGGGATGGTGATGTCCTCGTGGTGGAGGTCGACGGCGCGCGCGACCGTGTAGCCGGCGCCCGCGACCAGCGACGCCGACAGCGCGTGCGTGACGTGGTCCCACCACGGGATGTGGACGTACAGCCCCGAGGAGCCGAGCACGTGGAGGAAGACGGCGGCGGTGAGCCACAGCGCCAGCCACGGGTCCAGCGGGAGGTCGTAGCGGCGCTCCAGCAGCGCGGGCACGAACGTGATGAGCAGCGTAATCGAGCCGTTCACGACGGCCTTGGAGTTGCCGCGGGCGAACCCGTAGACGACCAGTCCCGCGAGCACGACCTGCATCGTGCGCGTGATGGCGCGCTGGGCGCTCGCGGACGGCCGCGGGAGCAGCGTCATACCGGCACCACCCGGGAGAGCGCGCGGCGCAGCCAGCGGTCCCGGCGCCGGAAGTACGCGTCGAAGAGGACGCCCGCGGCGAACCCGGCGAGGGTCACCCACACGAACTCCATCATCAGCGCGTGGTTGTCCGTGAGGTACGAGGTGCCGAGGTACTGGTCGAAGTTCCACCGGACGATTGCCCACGCGGCGCCCGACGCCAGCGTCGTCAACACGACGAGGACGACGGCGAACCAGTGGGTGACCTCCAGTTCGGTGAACAGGTGGAGTTCGACGACGACGATGAGCGCGACGCCGGCCAGCGAGAGGTACGTCGCGAACGTGCCGAGGGTGCCGCCGAACAGCCCGGCGACGAGAATCGGGAGCAGCGCGAGCACCAGCAGCTCCCACGGGAGCATCACGCGCCACTCACGGAACGCCACCGGCGGCACGAGGACGATGGCGCCGACGGCGGCGACGAACACCATCCACTGCTGGTCGAAGTCGAGGACGCTGTCCACGAACACGAGCGCGAGCACGGCGACCAGCAGCCACGCGAGCACGGCGTTCGTCCAGCTGTCCCGGAACAGCCGTTCGAGCACGTCCTCGGCGTACTCCGCGCCGGTGGTCTGGTCAGAGGGGGCGCCGTCGCTCATTCGTTCGTGGTGTAGAGAGAAACCGGCATAAAACCGCCGGCACGCGCGGCCGGCGTCAGATGTCGATGTCCGTCTCCTGGCCCTCGGTGGCGCCTTCGAGGCCGTCCTCGTGGACGGAGCTGGTGAGCCGCTCGGAGAGCTCGCGGTCCTGTAAGGCGTTCTCGAACTCCGCGCGGTAGCGGTCGTTGAGCCGGCGGCGCTGTTCGCGGGTCTCGACGACGCGCTGGTAGTGTTGGATGGTCCCCGCGTCGACGCCGAGGTCGTCGGCGAGGGCCTCGACGGAGTCGTCGGCGTCGCGAACGCGGTCGAGGGGCGCGTCGGTGTCGGCCTCCCGGAGCAGGTGGAGGTCGAGGCGGGCGTCGATTACGGTCTGCTCGTCGACGCCGAGAACCTCGGCGATTTCGGCGTCGCTGTCCTCCTCGTAGAAGCGCTCGACGAGCGCCGTGAGTTCGTCGACGGACAGCGACGTCTCGAAGTCGAGGTCCTCTCGCATCTCCGCGACCGTCTCGCGGAGCCGGGCTTCGACGTCGGCCTCGGAGGCGAGCGACCCGTGGGTCTCCTCCTGGGACTCGGTGACCGTGTCGCCGTCGGCCACGTCGACGAAGATGTCCCGGAGTTCCTCGGTCTTCTCGTCCATGTAATAGTGACACCCTAGCGGAGCGCGTCGCTATATGTCTGTTGGCTTACCACGCGAGCCCCGTAAACCAGAGAATTGAAACCGGTTGACGAGAGTGGTCGGGCCGTGAGCGTCGAATCCGACTCCGTCGACCTCGTCGGCGACGAGACCGTCGAGAACGTCGCCCGCGCCGCCGTCTTCGCAGCCCTGACGGGCGCGTTCGCGTACGTATCGTTCCAGAACCCGTTCTCCCCGGCGCCGGTCACGCTACAGGTGCTCGGCGTGTTCCTCGCTGGCATCTACCTCGGTCCCGTCTGGGGCGGCTTCTCCATGCTGTTGTACGTCGCGGCCGGCGCGGTCGGCGCGCCGGTCTTCTCCGGCGGGAGCGCGGGCCTCGGCGCACTACTCGGGCCGTACGGCGGCTACCTCTGGTCGTACCCCGTCGCAGCCGCCCTGACCGGACTGCTCGCGCACGGCACCAGCGCCCTCACGAAACCCCGAGACGGCTCCGTCCCGCGGCTCGTCGCCGCGATGGTCGCCGGCACCGCCGTCATCTACGCGGGCGGCACGCTCGGGTACGCGTTCGTGCAGGACGTCGGCCTCTACCGGTCGTTCCTCGTCACCGCCGTCGCGTTCGTCCCCGCCGAGGCGTTCAAGATCGCGGCCGCGGTCGGCATCACGCGCACCGAGGACCTCGGCGCCGCCTGATGCTCGCCGTCGACGACCTCACGCACCGCTACGGCGACACCACCGCCCTCGACGGCGTCAGCCTCCGCGTCGCGGACGGCGAGTGCGTGCTGCTTGCGGGCGCGAACGGCTGCGGGAAGACGACGCTCGTGCGCCACCTCAACGGCCTGCTGGAACCCGACGAGGGCGAAGTCAGGGTCAACGGCACGCCCGTCCACGACGACCTCGTGGCCGCGCGCGCAAGCGTGGGGATGGTCTTCCAGGACCCCCGCGACGGCTTCGTCGGTGCGACCGTCGGCGCGGACGTCGCGTTCGGCCCCGAGAACCTCGGCCTCCCACGAGAGGACATCGACGAACGCGTCGCCGAAGCCCTCGACGCGGTGGAGCTCGCGGACCGCCGCGACGAGCGCATCGACGAGCTCTCGGGCGGCGAGCAGGCCCGCGTCGCCGTCGCCGGCGCGCTCGCGATGCGGCCCGACCACCTCGTGCTCGACGAGCCGTTCACGGGACTGGACTGGCCCGCCCGCCAGTCCGTCCTCGACCGCTTGCGCGGGCTCCACGAGTCCGGGACGAGCCTCGTCGTCGTCACCCACGACCTCCGCGACGTCTGGGCGTTCGCCGACCGCGTGGTCGCGCTCGCGGACGGCGAAATCGCGGCCGACGGCCCGCCCGAGAGCGTGCGCGACCGGCTCCCCGACCTCGGGGTGCGCCTGCCGTGACGCTCGCGTACCGACCCGGAGACGGCGTCCTCCACGCCCTCGACCCGCGCGCGAAGCTCGCGCTCCAGACCGCGTTCGCGCTCGTCGCGTTCGCCCACACTACCCCGCTCGGGCTCGCGCTGTTGACGCCGCTGGCGGTGCTCGCGCCGTACCTCGCGGACGCCTCGCCGCGCGCCGCCCTCGGGGAGTTCCGCGTCGTCCTCCCGTTCCTCGTCGCCGGCCCCGTCGTCACCGCCCTCACGCTCGGGCCGCCGTGGATTCGCCCCGACGCGGCCGTCTCGGCGGCGCTGGCGTCCTACCGCGTCGTCCTCGTGTTGCTCGTCGCCGCGGCGTACGTCTACAGCACGCCGACGCGGGACTCGCGGGCCGCCGTCCGGTGGCTGCTGCCGGGCCGCGTCGGACAGGCGACGGGCGTCGGCGTCGCGCTCGTCTTCCGATTCCTCCCCGTCCTCCAGTCGGACATCGCGGGCCGCCGGGACGCCGTGAACGCCCGCCTCGGGAGCGAACGCCCGCTCCGCGAGCGCATCCGGCTGGTCGCCGTCGGCGGCCTCGCCCGCGCGCTCGACCGCGCCGACCGGCTGTCGGTCGCGCTCCGCGCCCGGTGTTTCGCGTGGAACCCCACGCCGCCGCCGCTGGCGTACCGCTCCCGCGACTGGCTGGCGACCGGCGCGGCGCTCGCGCTGGCGGCCGCCGCGCTCCGCTGAGAAGAAACCGTTAGCGAGTGGTCTTCGGGTTGCCAAGCTTTATGCGAATCGTGCCCACGGTTTGAGGTATGTCTTCGTTCGTGCTCGCGCAGGCCGGGACCGAGACCCGGCCGACGTTCTGGCGCATCGGCCACGTCGGCGAGGCGCTGTTCTACTACCTCGCCGCGGTCGCCGTCGCCATCTTCCTGTTCGGCGTCTACCGGCGCTTCGCGACGTACGCGCGCGGCGCCGACGACCCCATCGACCGACTCACCGACCTCCCCTCCCGCGTGCTCACCGCCGCGAAGCTCGTCGCGTCCAACGAGAAGCAGTTCGACCGCGACCTCTACGCGGGCGTGATGCACACGTTCATCCTCTGGGGGTTCCTGACGCTGCTCATCGCGACCACCATCCTCGGCATCGACATGGACCTCTGGACGCTCGTGCTCGGCCAGCCCTCCTTCTTCGTCGGCGACTTCTACCTCGCGTACTCGTTCGTCGCGGACGCGATGGGCCTGCTGTTCGTCGTCGGCGTCGGGATGGCCATCTACCGCCGCTACTGGGTGCGCTACGGCCGCCTCTGGGGGAAACACATCAGCACCGAGGACGACCTCTTCGTGTGGACGCTGTTCCTGCTGGGCGTCGGCGGCTACGTCACCGAGGGCGTCCGCATCCTCGGCACCAGCGCCACCCGCGACGTCTCCTTCGAGACCGTCTCGTTCGTCGGCTGGTTCGTCAAGGACGTGCTGCAGGCGGCGGGCGTCACCGCCGACGCCGCGGCCGCCGCCTACCCCGTGGTGTGGTGGAGTCACGCGCTGCTCGCGCTCGCGTTCGTCGCCAGCGTCCCCTACGCCAAGCCGTTCCACATGCTCTCCAGTTACGCGAACCTCGTCACGCGCGACGAGGACGCCGGCCGCCGCCTCCCGCGCGTGCCGGAGGACGCCAGCCCGGAGGAAATCGGCCCCTCGGAGATTGAGGACTTCACGTGGAAGCAGCTGCTCGACCACGACGCCTGCACGAAGTGCGGGCGCTGCTCGTCGGCCTGCCCCGCGAAGGCCGCCGGCCGCCCGCTGGACCCCCGCGACGTCATCCTCGACCTGAAATCCTACCGCGAAGGCCTCGAAGCGGGCGACCGCGAGGAAGTGGACATCGTCGCGGACGGCGGCACCTCAGTCGTGGACGCCGAGACGATGGAGTCCTGCATGTCCTGTATGGCGTGCATGGACGCCTGCCCGGTGGACATCGAGCACGTCACGCAGTTCACGGAGATGAACCGCCGGCTCACCGAGTCCGGCCAGATGAACAAGAACGTCGAGGAGGCCGTGATGAACGTCTTCCAGAAGGGCAACACGTTCGGCGACCCCGACCGCAAGCGCCCCGACTGGACCGAGGAACTGGACTTCGAGGTGCCCGACGCCCGCGAGCAGGACGTGGAGTACCTCTGGTACGTCGGCGACTACCCGAGCTACGACGAGCGCAACCAACACGTCGCGCGCTCGCTGGCGAAGGTCTTCGAGGAGGCCGGCGTCTCCTACGGCATCCTCTACGAGGACGAACAGAACGACGGCAACGACATCCGGCGCGTCGGCGAGGAAGGCCTCTACGAGATGGTCGCCGAGGAGAACATCGAGGCCTTCCAGAACTGCGACTACGAGAAAATCGTCTGCACGGACCCCCACTCGTACAACACCTTCTCGAACGAGTACGAGCAGTTCGGCTTCGAGGACGGCGACTCCGTCTACCACTACACGCAGGTCGTCGAGAACCTCGTCAATCGGGGCGCGCTCGGCCTCTCCGGCACGGAGTTGGACGACACCGTCACCTACCACGACCCCTGCCACCTCGGGCGGTACAACGGCGAGTTCGAGGCGCCCCGCGAGGTCGTGCGCGCCACGGGCGTCACGCTCGACGAGATGCCGCGCAACCGCGACGATTCCTTTTGCTGTGGCGGCGGCGGTGGCGGCCTCTGGATGGACTTCGAAGAGGAGACCAAACCCAGCGAGGAGCGCATCCGCGAAGCCCTCGAAGACACCGACGCCGGTCCCGACGTGGACCGCTTCGTCGTCGCGTGCCCGATGTGCATGACGATGTACGAGGACGGTCGGAAGACCGGCGGCTACGAGGACGACATCGAAATCACGGACGTCACCGAACTGCTCGTGGAAGCAATCGAGGCGAAGAACGAGCGGAGCGGTGCGGGCGCGACGAGCGCGGCCGCGGACTAGTAGCGTCACCGAGCGCAGCGAGGTGACGTCACCGCGAGCGGCGGAGCCGCGAGCAGCGCGGTCAACTGACGGAGCCCGTCAGTTGTCCAGCCACTCCTCGTCGAGCAGGCCGTAGGAGTACGCGTCCACGTACTCGCCGTCGAGGATGGCGTCGTCGCGGCGCTGCCCCTCGCGCTCGAAGCCGAGCTTCTCCAGGGCCTTCCACGACGGCTCGTTCGGGACGAGCACGCGCGCGTCCACCTTGTGGAAGCCGCACTCGCCGAACGCGTAGTCGAGGAACAGCTCCGTCCCCTCCGTGACGTAGCCGTTGCCCTGGTGCTCCGGCGCCACCCAGTACATGAGGTTGCCGCGCTCGCCGGGCGAACTCACCCAGCCGAACGCCACGACGCCCACCGGCTCGGGGTCGCCGTCCTCCCCCTTGACACAGATTAAGAAGTAGTAGTCCTCGTCTTCGAGCATCTCCGCGACGTCCTCGACGGACTTGATTGTCGTGTCCGTCAGCGGCACGCGCACGTCGGGTGGTTGCGGCCGTACTGGATGAACTCGTGGTCCTCCTCCTCGATGGGGTGCAGCGAGACGGTGTCACCTGTCGCGAACGCTGGTCCGGGAATACCCGAGGGTGACGCCCGCCAGCGGTTATAGGTTCGCTGAAACTCAGTTCACCACTCGGTGAGTGCCTGCGCGCCGTGCGAGCGCACGAGCACCGCAAGGAACGTCGCGACGCCGGTGAGCGCGAACGCGCCGCCGACGTAGAACGCCCACTGCATCCCGAACTCGGCCATGAGGTAGCCGCCGAGCACGGGCGCGAGCACGCTCCCCGGCCGCCAGACGAGTTCGCGCACGCCGAATGAGGAGGCGATGCCCTCGCCGTCGATGCCCTCGTCGGCGAACAGCGCCATGCTCGCGGGCTCGCGGAACGAGTCCGCGACGCCGAGCAGGCCGTTGGCGGCGACGAGCGGCACGAACGCCGTCGAGGCCGCGCCCAGCAGTGGGAGCGAGGACGGCATCCCGAGCGCGCTCCCGATGGCGGGCGTGAACGGGACGACGAGCGCGACGAAGCCGTAGGCGGCGCCGCCCGCGGCGACGAACAGCGACCGGCCGTAGCGGTCTGAGAGCCGGCCCGTGAACGGCTGGAACAGCATGTTCGTGAACTTCTCGGCGCTGAGCACGACCGCGAGCACGGTGCCGCTGTACGCGAGGCCGCCCTGCGCGGCGGTGACGCCGGCGAAGACGGCGACCCACGACCGGACGAGCGTGACCGCGACGGCGTACTGCGCGCGGAAGCTCGTGAGCGTGAGGATGCGGCCGTTCAGCGCGAGGTCGCTGAACGGGAACCCCTCGATGCGGGTGTCGTCGGCGTCCAGCAACACGAGCACGGCGGCGAACGCGACGACGAACAGCACCGCGAGCACGTAGAAGACGGGCTCGAAGCCGTAGCGGTCGAACAGCACGCCCGCCGAGGCGAGCCCGAGCAGCGACGCGGCGAGCCGCCACGAGTTCGCCTTCCCGATGTAGTTCGCGCGCGTCGCCGGGGTGGCGAGTTCGCCGACCAGCGAGAGACTCAACAGCCCCATCCCGGTCGCGAGAACGCCCTGCCCGCCGCGGACGGCGACGAGCTGCCACGACGTCTCGACGAGCGTGAACGCCAGCGAGACGACGACGCCGAACCCGAGCAGCCCGAGGAAGATGGCGCGCTTGTCGTAGCGGTCGCCCGCCCACGCCAGCGGCACGACCACCAGCGCCTGCGTCGCCGTGAAGCCCGTGTAGAACAGCCCGAGCATGATGCCCGAGGCGTCCAGCGCGTTGGCGTACTTCGGGAGCAGCACGGAGAGCGCGCTGAACCCGAACCCGCCCGCGAACCGCGAGACGTACAGCGAGTAGAGTTGGAGTCGGTCGCTGTCCACAGTCGCGGGTAGACTGGGTGGGCAAAGACGGTTGTGGAACCGGGCGGCGACGTCGTCTCCGGAGACGCCAAAGCCGATAGTATCAGCCGATGAGACGACCGCCACCCTTGGCGGATTGAAAGGGCGAGGGCTTTCAGGTAGTAACGACCACGCCGTCAGCTTCGTCGCAACAACTGAAGACGGGCGCCGGTTCCGCGAACCCTTTTGGCTCGCGGCTCCCAGACACGTGCATGAACTTGACGGACCGACCGCGGCGGCTGCGGCGGGACGGCGTGCGCGGGCTGGTCTCGGAGACGACCCTCGAACCGACGGACTTCGTGGCGCCCGTCTTCGTGGACGCGACGACCGACGAGCGCGTGCCCATCGAGTCGATGCCGGGGCACGAGCGCGTGCCACTCGACGAGGCGGTACCGCGCGTCGAGGAGGTGCTCGAAACGGGCGTGGAGGCCGTCATCGTGTTCGGCATCCCGGAGTCAAAAGACGAGCGCGGGACGCGGGCGTACGCCGACGACGGCGTCGTGCAGGAGGCCGTGCGGCGCATCACGAGCGAGACGGACGCGTACGTCATCACGGACGTCTGCCTCTGCGAGTACACGAGCCACGGCCACTGCGGGGTCTTGGAGGAGCACGCCGACGACGACCCCGACCTCACGGTGAAGAACGACGAGACGCTCGACCTGCTGGCGGAGACGGCGGTCTCGCACGCGGAGGCGGGCGCGGAGATGATTGCGCCGTCGTCGATGACCGACGGGATGGTCGGCGCCATCCGGGAGGCGCTGGACGACGCGGGCTTCGCGGACGTCCCCATCATGAGCTACGCGGCGAAGTACGAGTCGGCGTTCTACGGGCCGTTCCGGGACGCCGCGGACGGCGCGCCCGCGTTCGGGGACCGCCGGCACTACCAGATGGACCCCGCGAACCGCCGCGAAGCGAGTCGAGAAGTCGCGCTCGACGTCGAGCAGGGCGCGGACGTGCTGATGGTCAAGCCCGCGCTCCCGTACCTCGACGTCGTCGCGGACGTCCGCGAGAACTTCGACCGGCCGGTGGCGGCATACAACGTCTCCGGCGAGTACGCGATGCTGCACGCGGCCGCCGAGAACGGCTGGCTGGACGTCGAGGAGACCGCCCGCGAGTCGCTGCTGTCCATCAAGCGCGCGGGCGCCGACCTCATCATCACCTACTTCGCGGAGGACGTCGCGGCGTCGCTGACCGAGTAGCGCGCGGCTCGCGGGCCGCTTTGCTCACGGTTCCCTGTGGTCGCCGTCTTCTCGCGGGCTTCGCCCGCTCGAATGCTCCGAGGGACTCCGTCCCTCACTACGCTCGACCGCGCGCTCGCTCCACCGGCCGCAGCCGGCAATTCTTGCGCCAACGTGCGTCCAGTCTCGACGGCCGAACGCCCAGTAATCTGTACGATTTACGACCTTATATGGACTAAATCCGCTTGTAATTCGAGCGCTCGTCTACCCTACGCGAACAGAATACTACGAACGTCAAGCAAACTTTTACATACCTCCCGGTCCTGTCACTGAACTGTAGATGCGTGAAACGAACGCCCCGGCTTCGAATCTGGGAGTGGACGTGCGTACATCCATAACGCCTGTGTCAGCCACGCCCGGATTCGACGGCGGACCCACCCGAAACCCGGACTGTGTGCTCGCGACCCCGACGGGGCCGCTCTCTCGGGCAGTCGTGCCCCGTCTAGGGTCCGCCGCCGGCGGCGTCGGCTCGCGCATCTCCACGGAGGTGATACAGTGACACGACCGGAGTGCCTGTGACCACAGTGGACTGTGCTCACCGTGTGTGCGCCGGCCCCACCGCTGTCGGACTGTGCTCGCTGGCCGGCACCTTTTGCGGTTGCCGTTGCGACTCGTTCTGTGTGACCCCGACTCCGTAGCGACGCCGAACGCGTAACCCGCCAGCTATTTTCACGGACCCCCCTAACCACGTCGTATGAACCACGAGACGTCACGCGACCTCTACGACCGCGCGCTCGACGTGCTCGTCGGCGGCGTGAACTCCTCGGTGCGGGCCGCCCCGCAGCCGTACCCGACGTTCGTCCGGAAGGGCGACGGCGGCCACGTCGTCGACGCGGACGGCAACCGCTACGTCGACTGGGTGATGGGACTGGGCCCGCTCCTGCTCGGCCACGACCTCCCCGAGCCCGTGCAGGCGGCGATTCAGCGCCGCACCAGCGAGGGCCCGATGTACGGGATGCCGACCGAACTCGAAGTCGAACACGCGGAGTTCGTCGCCCGCCACGTCCCCAGCGTCGAGATGCTGCGGTTCGTCAACTCCGGCACCGAAGCCACCACCTCCGCGGTCCGGCTCGCCCGCGGCTACACCGGCCGCGACAAGATCGTCGTGATGCAGTCGGGCTACCACGGCGCCCAGGAGTCCACGCTCGTCGAGGGCGACCGCGAGGAGCGCGGGCCGTCCAGCGCGGGCATCCCCGCGGAGTTCGCCGAACACACGATTCCCGTCCCGTTCAACGACGAGGACGCGGTTACGGAGGTCTTCGAGGAGCACGGCGACGACATCGCCTGCGTGCTCGTCGAACCGCTGCTCGCGAACAAGGGCATCGTCGAACCGGTCGACGGATACCACGAGACGCTGCGCGACCTCACCGACGACGCCGGCGCGCTCCTCATCTGGGACGAGGTCATCACCGGCTTCCGCGTCGGCGGCCTCGGCTGCGCGCAGTCGAAGTACGGCGTCACGCCTGACCTCACGACGTTCGGGAAGATAATCGGCGGCGGCTTCCCCGTCGGCGCCATCGGCGGCCGCACCGACATCATGGAGGCGTTCACGCCCGTCGGTGACGTCTTCCAAGCCGGGACGTTCTCCGGCCACCCCGTGACGATGGCCGCGGGGCTGGAGACCCTGCAGTACGCCGCCGAGAACGACGTCTACGAGCACGTCAACGGCCTCGGCCGCAAACTCCGCGAGGGGCTCTCCGAAATCGTCGCCGACCAAGCGCCCGAGTACACCGTCGTCGGCACGGACAGCCTGTTCAAGGTGCTGTTCACGCGCCGCGGCGACGCCCAGTCCGGCGCCTGCGCGGACGGCTGCGAACAGGACCCCGACTGCGACCGCTTCGACGCCTGCCCGAAGAACGGCGCGGACGTCGCCCGCGGCGCCGTCGAGCGCTGGAACCGCGTGTTCCGGCCGCAGATGCTCGACGACGGAATCCTGCTCTCCCAGAACCAGTTCGAGTCCCAGTTCGTCGCCTACGGCCACACCGAGGAGGACGTCGAACGCACGCTGGAAGCCTACCGGAACGCCCTCTAAGCTTTTCTGCTCCCGCCGCGAACGTCCGGCCATGTCAGCCACGCCCGCCGCGGACGCATCCGCCGACGAGCGAACCGACTCCGACCCGGACTCGAACTGGTGGTACTGGGTCGCCGCCGTCCCCGTCTACTACGTCGTCGGGACCGTCGTCGGGTTCCTCGTCGGGGTCGCCATGTTCGTCCTCGCCCTCACCGGCGCGGGCACGATGGACCCCGGAACGATGGACCCCGGGATGATGCCGATTGGCGTCGGCTTCGGGTTCGCCGGCGTGTTCCTGCTCGCCGTCCTGCTGGGGGGCGTCGGCCTGCTGTTGTCGGTGGTGTTCCCGCTGGCCATCTACTACGACGCGACCGCCGTCGCGGACGCGCCCGGCTCGTGGGACCCCGACCCCGCGCTCTACGGCCTGCTCGGGCTCGCGGGCCTCGTCGCCCAGCCGCTCCAGGTGCCGCTGGCCGTCTACTACCTCTACAAGCGCCGCGACTCGGTGGGCGTCCCGTGAGCTACAAACGCCGTGACGCCTAACGCACGGTTATGAGTGAACTGCGCGTGGACTCGCGGTGGTGGTACTGGGTCGCCGCCGTCCCGCTGGTCACCGCTTTCTGGGTTGTGTGTTCGGCGTGGACGTACGTCGTCGTCCAGCTCGTCCCGGAGGCCGTCGTCGCGGACGCCGGCGACGTGCTCTCGCTGCCCGCCGTCGCGCTCGGCATCCCCGCGCTCGTCGCCTTCCTCGCGATGCCGCTGGCGCTGTGGATGGACGGCCACGCAATCGACGACGCGGGCGGCGACTGGCCCGGCGACGACTTCCCCGCGCCCGGCATCGCCGTGCTCGCGGACGTGTTCGTCGTCGGCGGCAGCGTGTTGCTGTTCCGCGGGTCGACCGTCGGCGCGCTCGGCGTCGTCGTCGGCGCGGGACTGGGCTCGTGGGTGGCGATTCGGTACCTCCGCGAGCGCCGCGACCACGTCGCCATGCCCGCCTCCTTCTGGGAGTGGCGCGACGAACTGCGCGCGGGCGACCGCAGGGAGCGCGCGGACCGAACGAGCGGGAAGCGGTAGGCTGGTAGGCGCTCTGTTTCCGTGGTCTCCCTGCGGTCCGCCACACTGCTCGCGGGTCGCTACGCTCCGCGTTCGCGCTAACGTGGCCTCGCTGCGCTCGGCCACGCGGCTCACTCCGTTCGCCGTTCGCCATAACGTGGCGCGCCGCCGGCGCGCCACGCATGCAAACGCAGGGGGTTTCAACCCAGCGCGCGGAGTGTGACGTATGACCGACGCGATACGCCTCGCCACCCGCGGGTCGGACCTGGCGCTCCGGCAAGCCGGCGAGGTCAAGACCGAACTCGAGGACCACCGCCACGACGTCGAACTCGTCGAGGTGGAGACGACCGGCGACCGCGTTGACGACGCCCTGATTCAGGACCTCGGGAAGACCGGCGCGTTCGTGCGCTCGCTCGACCGGAAAGTCCTCGACGGCGACGTGGACGCGGCTGTCCACTCGATGAAGGACGTGCCGACCGACGTGCCCGACGACCTCGTGGTGGCGGCGGTGCCGCGGCGCGGGAACCCCGCGGACGCGCTCGTCACGCCGAACGGCACCAGCCTCGAGAACCTCCCGGCGGGCAGCGTCGTGGGGACCGCGAGCCTCCGCCGGGGCGCACAGGTGCAGGCTCACCGCCCCGACCTCGAAGTGGAGCCGATTCGCGGGAACGTCGATACGCGCGTGGAGAAACTGCTCGCGCCCGCGCTCCAGGACGAACACGAGCGCCGCACGGAAGCCGAGAAGGAGCGCATGAGCGAGGACGCCCGCCAGCAGGAGCGCGGCGACTACGAGGCCAGCGAGACCGTCGAGGAGGGCGTCGAGAACCTCGACAACGAGAGCGACGACGACAGCGAGAGCGACCGCGACAACCGACAGAACGCGGAGTTCGACCAGACGGTCGAGGAGTGGTTCGAGTCGCTGTCGGTGCTCCAGCAGTCCGCGCTCGAACGCGAGGTCGACACCGAGTTCGACGCGGTCGTGCTCGCGCAGGTCGGCCTCGAACGCACGGGCCTGACCCACCACGTCCACGACGAGGAACTCCCGACGAACACGCACGTCCCGGCGCCGGGCCAGGGCGCGCTCGCGATTACGGCGCGCAAGGATAGCGATGTCGCGGACGCGCTCCGTGACGCGCTCGACCACGTGCGCTCCCGGGTGGAGACGACGACCGAGCGCGTCATCCTCGAAGAGGTGGGCGGCGGCTGCATCGCGCCCATCGGCGTGTACGCGCTCGTGCAGGGCGACACCGTGCGGGCGGACGTCCAAGTGTTCAGCCGGGACGGCACCGACCAGGTTGGGGAGACGCGCGAACTCGACGTGGAGAACTACGCCGCCGAGGCCCGCGAGTTCGCGGCGGACCTCCGCGACCGCGGCGCGACCGACCTCATCGAGGAGGCCAAGCGGGAATGACCGGGACCGTCTACCTCGTCGGGAGCGGCCCGGGCGACCCCGAGCTGTTGACGGTGAAGGCCGCGCGGCTCCTCGAAGACGCGGACGTGGTGCTCCACGACAAGCTCCCCGGCCCCGAGATTCTCTCCGAGATTCCCGAGGACAAACGTGAGGACGTGGGCAAGCGCGCGGGCGGCGAGCGCACCCCCCAGTCGGAAATCAACGCGCGGATGGTCGAACTCGCCCGTGAGGGGAACGACGTCGTCCGCCTGAAGGGCGGCGACCCGTTCGTGTTCGGGCGCGGCGGCGAGGAGATGGTCTACCTCGCGGAGCGCGACGTCCCCTTCGAGGTCGTGCCCGGCATCTCGTCGGCGGTCGCGGCGCCCGCGGCCGCGGATATCCCCGTCACGCACCGCGACCACGCCTCCTCCGTCTCGTTCGTCACGGGCCACGAGGACCCGACGAAGGAGGAGTCCGCGGTGGACTGGCAGGCGCTGGCGGACACCGGCGGCACCATCGTCGTGCTGATGGGCGTCGGCAAGCTCCCCGACTACACGCAAGCACTCCGGGACGCGGGGATGGACCCCGAGACGCCGGTCGCGCTCATCGAGAAGGGGACGCGTCCCGGCCAGCAGGTCGCCACGGGCACCCTCGACAGTATCGTCGAGGCGCGCGACGAGGCCGGCATCGAGCCGCCCGCAGTCACCGTCATCGGCGGCGTCGCGGGCGTGCGGGAGGAGACGCGATGACCGGGCCGACCGTCGCGGTGTTCCGGCCGGACGACGACCGCCTCGCGGACGCGACCGACCTCCTCGAATCGCTGGACGCGGAGCCGGTCCCGGATCCGATGCTCGCCGTCGAGCCGACCGGCGAAGTCCCCAGAGACGATGCCGACTACGTGATTCTGACGAGCAAGACGGGCGTCGAACTCGCCGCCGAGGCGGGCTGGACGCCCGGCGACGCGACGCTCTGTGCCATCGGCGAATCGACCGCCGACGCCTGCCGGGACGCGGGCTGGACGGTCGACCTCGTGCCCGCAGAGTACACGAGCGCCGGGCTCGTCGCCGCGCTCGAAGGCGAGGTCGACGGCGCGCGCGTGGAGGTCGCGCGCTCGGACCACGGCTCTGCGGTGCTCACGGACGGCCTCGACGACGCCGGCGCGTACGTCCACGAGACGATTCTCTACGAACTCGTCGTCCCTGCGGAGGCCGGCGACTCCGTGGAACTGGCTGCCGACGGCGACCTCGACGCCGCGCTGTTCTCGTCGTCGCTGACCGTCGACCACTGGCTCGACGAAGCCGAACAGCGGGGCATCAGAGAAGCCGCGCTCGCCGGCCTGAACGACGCCGTCGTCGGCTGCATCGGGCCACCGACGCGCGAGACCGCCGAATCGGCGGGCGTGGACGTGGCCGTCGTCCCCGACGACGCGGACTTCGAGCAGCTGGCGCGCGCGGTCTGCGACGAACTCTGAGGACCGGCAGTTTATACGCGAAGCCGCGCTACGTCCTCGTGATGGACGCTCCGGTCCCGGAACTCCAAGCACGGGCGGCAGCGTGCGCGGACGCACTCCGCGACGCCGACTCCGTGCTCCTCGCGTCGCACATCGACGCCGACGGCCTGACGAGCGCGGGCATCGCCGCGACCGCGCTCGAACGCGCCGACATTCCCCACGACGTCGTCTTCTCGAAACAGCTCGACGACGAGGAAATCGCGGGCCTCGCGGCCCACGACCACGACACGGTACTGTTCACGGACTTCGGGAGCGGACAGTTAGAAGCAATCACGGAACACGAGCGGTCGGGCGACTTCACGCCCGTCATCGCCGACCACCACCAGCCCGCCGACGCGGACACGCAGTTCCACCTGAACCCCCTGCTGGAGGACGTTGACGGTGGGAAGGAACTGTCGGGTGCGGGCGCAGCGTACGTGCTCGCGAGAGCTCTGCTCGGTGAGGACGCGACCGACCTCGCGGCGCTCGCGGTCGTCGGCGCGGTCGGCGACCGGCAGACCGTCGACGGCGAACTCGTCGGCGCGAACACCCAGATTGCCGCCGAGGGCGTCGAGGCGGGCGTGCTCGACACTGCGAAGGACCTCGCGCTGTACGGCACGCAGACGCGGCCGCTCCCGAAACTGCTGGAGTACGCCAGCGAGGTGTACGTCCCCGGCATCACGAACGACGAGAACGGCGCCGTGCGCTTCCTCGACGGCCTTGACCTCGAACTCCACGACGGCGGCAACTGGCGGACGTGGGCGGACCTCTCCCACGACGAGCGCCAGACGGTCGTGAGCGCGCTGTTGAAGCGCGCGGTCCGCCACGGCGTCTCCAGCGAGGACGTGACGAAGCTTGTCGGGCAGACGTACACGCTCACGGCCGAGGAGCCCGGCACCGAACTCCGGGATGCCAGCGAGTTCTCCACCCTCCTCAACGCGACGGCGCGCTACGAGCGCGCGGACGTCGGGCTCGCGGTCTGTCTCGGCGAGCGCGGCGAGCCCCTGGAGGCGGCCCGCGAGCTCCTGCGCGAACACCGCCGGAACCTCTCAGAGGGCCTGTCGTGGGTGAAACGCGAGGGCGTCACCGTCGAGGACGACCTCCAGTGGTTCCACGCCGAGGACCGCATCCGCGAGACCATCGTCGGCATCGTCGCGGGGATGGCGCTGGGCAGCGACGCCACCGAGAGCGACCGCCCGATTATCGGGTTCGGGTACAAGAACGACGAGGAGACGAAAGTCTCGGCGCGCGGCACGTCGCGGCTCGTCGACCAGGGCCTCGACCTCTCCGAAGTGATGAGCGAGGCGTCGCAGGCCGTCGGCGGCGACGGCGGCGGCCACACGGTCGCCGCGGGTGCGACTGTTCCTCGCGGCCGCGAGCAGGAGTTCCTCGACGAAGTCGGCGACGTGCTCGCCGACCAGCTGTAACCGGCCTGCGGCCGGGTTTCTTCTACGTAGCGTCGTTCTACCGGCGACCAGCGACCGCTTCGCTTTGCGAGCAGTTCGACGTAACTCACCGCACCGACCACATTCTATATCGTAGAATAGAATTTACGACCGTCGTGTGGGTGACAGTATAGGGGTTGTGGGGTGTGGCGGAGTCTCGGCGCGCTGGCGACGCAGAGTGTGTCTCTACGACGGGCAGCACTGTCATCAGACAAGCTGTGGCTGCTGATGCCCCGGCGACGACTCAGGTACCTTGGCCGGCGTTCGGCAGTCACGACTCAGATTTCGGGGGCTTCTCGCGTTCACGACCGAGTCGAGTCGTCGGCTGGAGTCGGCGAACCGACAGCTGGCGTTCTGTTGTCTCTTTCGTGCGAGCCACAATCCGGCACAGGTGTGGCGCTACGTGCGCGCGTGCGACAACCCTTGTTTCGCGGCTCTCGCATACGATTCGGCTCCTCGATAGCGTTGCCCTCGATAATTCTGCCCACCACGGAGGGTCTCCTCGTCGGTCGTACGGCTCGGTGCTCGGTGGTCGAGCCCCGGCGACCCGTCGAAGCGGCGCTTCACCGAGTCGCACGCCACTCGATAAATCCTATTCTGCGATATAGAAACACTTCTTCTGATGTTGCGAAGATCCCTCTATGATGCACAGGTTTCACTACTAAGGTAGTTGAAAGAAGCGTCTGCGTAACTCTCAGAACGCGCTTCTGAGAAACCTATCAGATAGCGTTTAGAAAACCGCCGGAGAAACCGCAGTCAGGACAGCGCCGCCGCTCACAACCGACGCGAGCCTAGGAGAAACAAGGGGTTAGTCCGGCGGATCGAGGCCGTAATTCTTCTTGGCGAACGTCAGGAACGAGTTCGATGAGACGGACGGCCCATCTTTGACCTCGCCGTTCAGTTCCAGTTGGACCAGCACGTCCACGAGCCGCCAGCAGTTGTACAGCACGCAAGCGAACGCGAAGTTGAAGTACCGGAACCGGTGGTCCGGCGTCTTCGTTTCCGCGAGGAACTTCTTCACCTTCTTGAACCCGTTCTCGATACCCCACCGCCGCTTGTACTTCGACATCAGCCGCCCGATCTGGTGCTTCGTCTCCCGTTCGTCCTCGGAATCGACATCCACCCACGGCAGGTTCGTCTCAAACGGCACCGTCGGCGCGTCCACACGCGTCGGCTCCTCGATCTCCTCCTTGTCCGCTACGTCATCCAGAAGGCTGCTTAGCGGCGAATCACCGTCACGGTTTTGGGATAGCGGCGTGGCGTCGCCGACGTCTTCGAACTCCTCCAGGAGCTCCTGTCGAATCGTCACGTCCGTCCCGTCGTTGTCCTCGTCTTCGCGCTCCCATTCCCGCTTCGGGAGGTAGACTGCATTCCGCGTCGGCCCGTCGTCTAGGCGCTCCTGCTCGACGACGTCGAAGTCCTTCTCGGAGTTGGCGAGTTTGGCGATCTGGTGTTCGTGGTCGCTACTGGAACGCACCGTCGCAGGGTTCAGGTAGTGGACGTCGTGGTCTTCGCAGACGTCTTTGATACCGTCCGGGTCGAACTCGCGGTCCATCATCACGAGGTCGAGGCCGGGCACTATGTCGGTCGCGCCCTCCAAGAGTTCGTCCACGAGGTCCTCGCGTTTCTGGCCGCGCTGCACCGGGACGGCGTCGAGAATAAGCGGGACGTCGTGGCCGACGAGTTTGATGACCGCCCACTGGAAGAACGGGCCGTCGTCGCCCTTGTAGCCGAGAATCCAGTCTTCTTGATTCCGGCCTCTGTGGTCGCGTTCAACGTGCCCGCTCCACGGCTGGCCTTTCGTGATGTCGATGGCCGCCATCTGCTTGCGCCCCATCCTGTCCTTCGATTTCGCGCGGGCAACGAGCGTGCGGCTGGTCTCGCGGAGCATCGTCCGGATGCGTCCCACGCCGAGGTCGGTGGTTTGGAGGCGGTGAGAGTCCCCGGACGGCGTCCGGTCCCGGGTGGTATCTTCCGCGAACGACTGCGCGCCGTCGTTCGGGTGCATGTCCGTCCGCATCCCGAGGTAGGACTGTTGCTCCCAGAACGCGCCCTCGGGGATCGACGCGTTGTGTGCGCGGTTGAGGTGGAAGCAGTCCTCGACGATGGGCTTCGCGCCTTTCCAGACCTCGCGGGCTTTCTCGCGGGCGAGCGTGTCCTTGCTCTTCGACCGCGTAACAGTGCCCGTCGGTTGGTCAGGGAGGAACTCGGGTTCGGGCGCGGGGATGTCGTGGTAGCGGGCGATGTCCACGACGACCTCCGCGGCCGTCCGAACGGCCTCTTGGACGTCAGCGAGGCGGTCCTCCCACGCCCGCCACAGCGTGGACTGGTCGGGGATGTCATTGAAGCCCAGCTCGCTCGTGAGGAACGGCTTCGCTTTGAGGTACGTGTGGAGCGCCGTCGAGTTCTTCCAGCCCTTTACACAGCGGAGCACGTGCGCTCGGAAGACGGCTTCCCAGGGCTTCGGGTCGCCCTGTTCGTGGTCGTAGGGGTCGTAGAACCGAACGTACTGCGCGGGGATCTCGGCGACGAGGCCCTCAAGCGTGACCGAGCGGTCGTAGCGGACCTGTTGCTTGCGGGGATACGATTTGAGAGCGCCATCAACCATCTCCCGGAACGTCATGTCGAAGGCGTGCGCTTCGACTAAATCTCCGGTTTTCGTGGTGAAGAGTCCCTCTACTTCGTAGTCTTTGGGTGTAGATGCGTAGCCGGCGTTGTCAAGACGCGTCGGTGGTCCGAGACGCGTCCATCGTGACCCTGTCGGGGCCTGCGCCGGGCGTGTTGTCACTACTCGCTGGTTACTTCGGCCTCATATATAAAGCTCCAGACTGAAAACGAGTCATCCTATCGAATGGCTACTTCAGCCTGGTTTCCGCATATTCCACTAGATAACATTCGGACGGTACTCAGGACAAACGTGGACCCGCCCTTTTGCGTGCATAGTAGTATTCCAGTTTCTGGTTGTGATCGTCTCAAACCCCAGTCTGCTTTAGTCTGAGCCCGCTCTCTTGATAGCTACTCCAGACAATTCTGTGCTGTCAACAGCAAACTCATACTCATACTCCACAGCCACCATAGGCCGACCACTCCCATACTCAAACTCAGGAACGTCGTACTGGTCAACAAGTTCTTGAATATTGTCATCCTCGTGTGCTATCGTTATACCCAGCGGTGACCCTTCTCGAATCAGTTCTGTCCACGAAACAGCTTGGAGTTCATTCAAAACAATTGCATTATATCCTGCATGATCGATACTATGGTCCATTATTACGGGTGTATCGTCCAGTCTGAAACTCGCTCTAAGAGATTGGCTTTCGTTTCTGTCCGGTCGCGTAAACCGATCATGTGAGAGATATTCCCCGAAAGAGATGCCAGGTGTGGTGAGAATTACAGCGTTTTCCAACTCACCAAGTTGGTCAACGGCGCTGAGTAGCCGCTCAGGAAGATTCTCAAACTCTTGAAGCGGTTCAATCTGAAGTGATGATTCATTCACGGTTCGGTTCATCACAAGAGATAGGAGCGGACGAACGCGGGGGCTCGAAGCCATATGGAAGGATTGGAAGGTTGTGAAACGGGATTTCGGGACAAAATCCAGAAAGGAAACATCTTCGCTGTCAGCTGAGAGTTGACTTACCTGGCTTAAAGAGTTGAAACTGTCAAGTGCGATCCGTAGCTTAAAGTCAGAAGTAAACGATTCTACCGCTTCTTGTTTAAATTCCCGCACCTTCTCACGTTCCGGAGTTGCCTCTCGAATCTCGTCGAATTCTTCGGAACGAAATTCATCTTTTGCAATCGAATGAGCTTCGATAAATGCTTCTTTTCCACGTTCCGTGAACGAAACTCCAAATTGCTGTTGCCAATCTTCATATCCGGTTTCTAATTCCGAGACACGGTCCGCTACTGATTGGGATCGAGCAGCGACAGAATCCGTTACTGGAACTGGTGTCTCACCCTCTTCAAGCACTGCATCAATCGAGCTATCTGAGATAATAAACGGACCAAGGAACGAGTAGAAATCGAGCAACCACGATTGTATTGACGAACTGAACGACCAGGACTGTTTCATCGGGGAGACCTCAGCATGACGACCAGAATCAAGAAGACGGTCGTCCTCCAGAGAGATACTGAAGTATACCTCAGAAATCGTGCTGAGACCCTCCTCCTGATAGTCCTCGTGAATTAACTGGGTGAAGATGTCAGAGAAGAACCGAGAGGAAATATTTTCTTCTCGGTACTGCCTGAACGCCCAAGCAGCAGCCGCGAACCGATACTTCGACAATCGATCGACTAATTGGTCGAAATAGTCTCGACGATGTTGCTCTAAATCAGCATCGTCGATCTCATAATGACTGCCAATCTGGGGCCGTTCCCCGTCATCCAAGTCTGAATAGGCATCAATATGTGATTGCGCCGAGATGCCTGTATCTTGGAGGTCAAATCCCTCCCAACAGATATTAAAGAGATATCCGTCCTCCTCGTCAATAGCATTAAGAAATAGTTTCCAGTATACGTCTACAATAGCGTCCCCAATCCCACTGATTCGTGTTATTTCATCTTCAGTGTCGGCACGTGTTAATTCTGAAGGCATTCTATTCATCGGCGTCGCTAAATTATCCATCAAGCGGTCGATAAACTGTGGAGGCGGTGAACCGGATTGAGAGCCTATTTGGTATGCTTTGAAGAAGGTGTCTGGTAGCTGCTTCCCGATAATTGAATTCGATTTAGTAAGGGTGGTTGAAAGAAGGGCCCCTTGTGAATTCAAAATCTGGGTTGTGAAGGTTTGAGTCGGGTGATTCAAGCCATGTGCACAAAGGAGTTCAAAATCATCGACGACCGTTTGTGTGATTTGGTTTGCTGCAGATTTATTGATGCTAGTGGTAGATGCCGTCTTTGATATGAGTTCGTTAACGATGCCTCGATAGCGTTGCAATACCTCCTGTAGACCTCGACTATCGCTCTGGTCGATTGCTTGGATGCATTTTCCAACAAGGAATTTGAGATTTGAAGTTGTGCTTTTCATTAATAGAGGGCCTCCTGAGTCCGAATAGCGTTAGTCAAGGAACGTTCAACGCAGTCTACCTCCGAACCACTAATATCACCGCGTATTGCCATAATCGGTGGATTGTTCCCGACGTTCATTCCGATATGTGGGACAGACTCAACATCGTATCCTCTGTCCTGAATATCAGCAGCCAATGTCTGTATCTTTGTTAGGTGGATATCAGATATCTCTCCTGTGAGCTCTAAATCAGAAGCCCGGATAACAGTAATTGGCTCGTCTAAGTATGCAGTCACGGGCATGGAGTTACTGGTCCCGGTATAGGATTTGAGGATTTTTGTCATATAGTCATGTCTACTAGGAGCGAGCTCCCGGTCCAGCCGTAGACTTGCGATCTTGTCGTTCAAATCTAGATCCTCATTATAGACAAGATACCCGAGAGTACGTCGGAACAAGACAAAAACGAGTACAATCGTTGTGATTGAAAGAAATGTAACGATGAATCCATCTGTCGTTGTTATTTGGTTCATGGCCTGATCACTACCTGAATTCGGTCCCCAACCTTGAGAGAGAAGAAGGCCAGATGCGATAGTTCCGAAGAGAGCGAAGCCAATAGTAAATAGCGAATGAGTATACCGGATAGCGGTTCGTAGTTCAATAGTATACGGTGAGTCACTGATGAGAGATTCCCAGAGGAAGACAGCGATGACGAACGCGAAAGAGACAATTGTGGCTTGAACTTGCCAAAATGTTTTGAGGAGATCGGCATTGAACGGTGACAGACCGATAATATATACTCCGTTTTTGGCCGCAGAAGAGCTTATGTAGGCAACAACGGAGACGAAAGAAATAGCAAGTATTGCGATAAGTGCTTGGCCGACTGTTCCCCGCTGTCCAAACACCTCATATGCCAACTCAAGCGTCTGCCGAAGCTGGTACGCCAAATTGGCGTTTGGCTTCGTAGGAGGCGAAAACGTATCCTCTAGGACACGAAAACGGACTTGAGTGGCTAACGAATCTCGTGGGTCCAAGAACACCCCTAACCACACTCTGATAAACCAATATCCCAGCAAAAGTAGGAAACCAATAAGAACCAATCTCAAGATAGGCACTACTACATCCTAACACGCTAGTAAAATAAAGATAGGGTGTCATAGAACAGTAGTGCATAAACTGTTCAAGCCACTCGCGGACGCTTCGCCGACTGCCCACCCATGAGTTGTGGAAGCGGTCGACACGCATTTTGAGGGTGTGAAACCACTTTTCGATCAGGTTTCGGTCGGTATAGTTGATCCTGCCGCTCAACCTTACTCGAGCAAGGGCAGTCCGATAGCCAAATTAATCGACGAGGAACTCAGCATTAGAGAGATCGTGCTTCTCGTGGAGTTTCTGCAGAAACGCAGCTGCCGGATCGGTGCCATGTCGGCTAAACAGCGCAACGTCAAGAATCAGTTTTGTGTCGATGTCTATTGCAGCGTACAACCAAGGCCACTCGCCGTTGATCTTGACAGCGGTCTCGTCGATGGCGACCCGCCGACGGCATCGCCGTCGCGGGTCGCATTCGCTGTCAGCCAGCCGATGTATCCAGTTCCACACGACCCGTGAGAGATTTTAACGCCCAATTCCGCGAGAATCGTTGTTGTCTCTCGAAGCGAACAGCCGGTCGCGTGGAGGCGGACGGCGAACGCCCTAATGGGTGTCGCCGTCCGCTCACGCTCCCAAGATTCTTCTAAATCCGCCGCGAAGCACTCGCTGAGCAGGTCTGCGAGCACCCTAGCCAACTCACTCAACGACCTGCTCACTTCTCAAACTGGCCTAACTAGACAGTGCCTTACTGATTATCGTCTCGCTATTCTGAGAAGTCCATCGCGTTCACTTGCGAACAGGGGGCCCCAGAGACTGGTCAACCCCACGAGTTATTGCCCACGGACCTGTGCATCATATCCTATCTTCAGAACCCGTCACTTCTTTCGGGCCCGCGGCTACCGACGGGCACTTCAATCTGACACGGCAAACAGAGACTAATGAGCGACCTGACGCCGGAGGAGTTCGAGGAACAGAAGTACGTCGACTACTTCCCGAAGCTCCAGACCGCGTACAAGAGCGCCTTCGAGACGATGAACGAGTCCTTCGACTCGGACTTGGTCCACGGCATCGACCAGACGATTCTTGCCGAGAGCGAGCCCCACTACGAGGGCGACGGCGAGTTCACCGTCGACCTCCCCGACGACCCCCTGAGTAAGCTCGACGGCGTCGTCGCCACCGACGAGAAGACCCAGCACGTCCTCGACCGCTACCTCGAGGAGCTGCGCGGGGAGCTGCGCGCGCAGTTCGGCGTCGGCGAGGACGCGTAACTGCTACCGGGGCGAACATCTTGCACCACAGGAGCTAAGCCACACGAGCACCAACGGGTTCTCATGAGCACCGAGAGTCAGAGCGGCGACGACCTGGAGGAGCGCGTCAACAACTTCCTCCGCCGGAACTTCCCCCAGATTCAGATGCACGGCGGCACGGCCGCCATCCAGAACATCGACCGCGAGGAGGGCGTCGTCGACCTCCAGCTCGGCGGCGCGTGTTCGGGCTGTGGCATCTCCCCGATGACGATTCAGGCCATCAAGTCCCGGATGACCAAGGAGATTCCCGAAATCGACGCCGTCAACGCCGACACCGGCATGGGCGGCGGCGACACGGGCATGAGCCCCTCGTTCCCCGGCGAGGACGCCGACGGCGAGGATGTCGAAGAAGACGAAGGCCCGCAGGCCCCGTTCTAACGCCGACCTTCCCTTCGTTTTTCGCGGTGCCGAGCGACGGCTTCGCCGTGGAACCGCCGAGAGACGACGTCAGTCTTCAGTCCAATAGTAAATGGCTTCCTTCTCGACGCCGCAGTTCGGACACTCCTCGGGGAACGACTCCTGGAGGTCGCCGAGTTCGCCGCACTCCGAGCACCGCCACATGAGCTCGGCTTCGCCGAATTCGTGGCCGGCGCGCTCGTGCTCGATGGAGAGCGCGTCGACGCCCTCGCGGGTCGTCACGAAGAAGCCGTCCTCGTCGAAGCCGCGAATCGTCCCGAGTTTCTCGCCGTCGTCGTCGTAGACGGCCGTCCCGAGGCCGACGCTGGGTGGTTCCCCACTCATACGTCGTCGTTCTCCGGGAGCCCTGATAAAATCAATTGCCGCCGGAGGCGTCCGTGACGGGCGCTGTCATCCGGTCGCCCGCGAGCGCTCGCGCGGTCACGGCTGACTGGGATTGCAGTCGTGTCGGCGTTTCTCGACGACTGTGGCGGTGACGGTCGCGTCGAACGCGTCGGCGGTGGCGTCGACGGTCACCTCGCGGGCTTCGAACTGTAACGAGTACTTCTTCGTCTCGCCGACCGGTATCACCCGACTCGAATCGTCGAGGTCGCCGTCGTTCCCGCCGTCCCCTTCGATTCCTTCGACGACCACTGGCGTCGAGTACTGGTTCGTCACGGTGACGTACACGTCGGCGCTCCCGGCACCGCTGCCGTTCCCGGTCTCGTTCTCACTGTGTGTCGGAGCGCACGCGGTGACGCCGACGTACGCGCTCTCGCTGTCCACGACGCTCACGGAGACGCCGCGCTCGGCGCTGACGCTCGTGAACCCGAGCGTCCCGGTGGCGAGCACGCTCACCGCGGCGAGCGCGAGCACGATGCTGGCGACCCGTGACCCGTTCATCACTCTCGAAGCTCCGGTGGTTCGTCACTCGCGCCGATGCGTTGCCCGCGCGCGTAGTACGTGTGCGCGACCGCTGAGACGCCGAACATCGCCGTGACGGCGACCCCCCACGCGACGTCCGGCAGGACCGCGAACGGCCACGTCCCGGTCCAGACCGCCGCCATCAGCGACGCCGCGACGCCCGACAGCCCGAGGTAGTAGACGCTCCACGGAATCTCGTGGCCCTGCACGACGTCCATGTAGACCTCGACGTCGTCCAGCGACTCGGTGGGCTCGACGGTGCCGCGGTTCTTGTCGAAGTCCACGACGCCGGCGTCGTCCATCATCGGGAAGTGCGACTGCTGGAGCGCGGTGTAGACGCGCTTGCGCTCCTCGTAGGACACCTGCTCGACGTCGACGCCGTACTCCCACGCGGCGACCTGCTCGGCGACGTCCCCGAGTTCGACGGAGCTGTCCTCGTCTTCGAGCGCGTGGACGGCGTACCGCCGCCGCCGGTTCGCGAGGACGTCGAACAGCTCGTCTTCGGTCAGCGGCTCAGTTACGGTCTCGTCGCTCGGTTCCCCTTCCCCCGTGTCGGCGGGCTCCCCCTGCCCCCGATGCTGTGACGCGGATGACACGACGAGTGGTGCTAACCCACTACGCCATCATAAGTGTTGGCGATAATTAACGTATCAACATCTGACGATAGGAACCCGGCGAAACCCCGTGAATCGCGGCTAAAGCGCTATTCGGCGCAATTTACAGACATTAGTTCTCGAATAGATAACTGATACGAACTGGTAATCGGCCGCTCAGGCGCGGTCTGACGGCCGCTCAGACCACGGTTGTCGCGGTTGGGCCGCTCGTCAGGCGCGGTCAGACGCTCCCGGCCCGAACGGCAGACCGGGGCTGAACTCGCTCAGTCGTGTCAATACTACTTACCAATGGGGTGATGGGGGAAGTGAGCGCTCTCGTGGACCGTGGTGGTCGCGGGGCGCACAACGAGGTAACTCGAAAATGCAACGTCGCAAGTTCATCGCCGGACTCGGATCGCTCGCTGCCGCCGGGGCAGCTGGAATCGGTACGGGCGCGTTCACGACTGTGCAGGCGAACCGGAGCGTCAACGTCAATGTCGCCAGCGACAGTAACGCCCTGCTCGCCTTCCAAACGTCAAACGCCGACAACTCGGAATACGTCAGCACGTCCAACAGTGCGGTGTCCATCGACGTCGACGATACGTTCAGTAATGGCACGGGTTCTTCCGGTTCTGGTGTCAACGCGAACGCGACAACCCAGATTAACGACCTCTTCAAGGTCGTCAATCAGGGGACGCAGGCCGCCGTCGTCTACGTTGACCCCGACAGCATTTCTGACAGTAACTACACGAACGGAGACTGGTCGGGCATCGCGATCGACCCACAGGCCTCGAACCGCCCGAACGGCGAGTACACCAACACCGGTGCGATAATCCAAGGTGTCGAGAACGACCAGATTTCGCTTACCGGTAACGGTAACGGTCCGACCTACAGCGCGTACGTCAACGATAACGAGCAGGGGACCGCCGACGCGCTCGAAGAGTTCGTCCTCGAACCCGGCGAATCCTTCGACTTCGGGCTGTACGTCAAGACGGACGATACCGTCGACAGCACTTCGGACATCGACGCAACGATTGAACTCATTGCGGACGCCACCCGCGTGCCCGACAGCTACACTGGAGATAACACCACCGGACAGCCCGAGTAATCTGGCGAGGTATTAGACAAATGAAACGACGCACCCTCATCGCCGGCCTCGGCACTCTCACCGTGAGTAGTATATTCGCGGTGGGGTCGGGTGCGTTCACCAGTGTCAGCGCCGAGCGAACCGTTACGGTCGACGTGGCCGACGATAACAGGGCGTTGCTCAAGCTCGAAGAAGTCGGGAGCGGCCGCCGGTCGTTCAAGGACGGGAGTACGGTCGCGTTCGATATTCCCTCTCCGGAGGAGGACGACTACGGTGGCACGGACCCCGAGGGGGTCGGGACCGACTCAGTCTACCGGTTCGGCGGCGACGCGGCCCACGACAGGACGGGGCTGTTCACCGTCGCGAACCAAGGAACCCAGTCCGTCGAAGTGTACGCGACCCAGCAGTCAACGGAGGGAGTCCCGACGGTCGTGATGTACGACGCCGAAACGGGGGACCGGCTCACGAAGAGCAGTCCGTCCGACCCGCTCGCCGTTGGTGGCGACCCGCTACCTTGCGGCCTCGAAATCGACACCCACGGCGTCCCGGTCAAAGAAGACGACCCCGAGTACGAGGTCACGTTGACGATTACTGCAGTCGCCACCGACGCCGACTGATTCCCACTCGGAGCACGGCGGTTCGACTCCGCCGGTGGGACTTCTCGAGGGGAAGATTATGAAACGACGCACATTACTCGCTGGCGTGGGGTCGATCGTAGCCGCAGGAGCGGCCGGCGTCGGCACTGGCGCGTTCACCAGCGTCACGGCCGACCGCAGTTTCACCGTTGACGTGGCGGAAGACGCGAACGCGTTCCTGCGAATGGTTTCGGTTCCGGGGAGCGAGAACAGCGATTACGTAGAGGTCGAGGACGGCCAGCTGTCGGGGGACCTCTCCGGCGGGAACGACAGCCTGCTCGGAGACGGCGTGAACGCCGGCGCGGTCACGACCGTCGACGACCTGTTCCGAATCGAGAATCAGGGCACCCAGCCGGTCTGGGTGTGGATGCTGGAAGACGGCGGCCGTAACGGGAGCAAGAGCCACGCCTTCTACGTCGGGTCGTGGCACGAGGACGCGACGGCGGTCAGCATCGCGGACTTCAACGGCGATCTCGACGCGCTGAAGGGGGATGGGCGGCAGCGCCAGCCACCCCACGATGCCGGGGTCGACACCGCGGCCGTCGAACTGGGCGTCGGCAGTCACGTCGATGTTGGGTTGGTCGTTGACGCGCCCGAGGGGAGCGCGGGGAGTCGAGTGCTTAAGGACGGGCAGGGACCAGTCATCACCGCGACTGCGGAGCGGTCGTCGCTCGCCGATGTCCTCACACCGGTGTACGTCCCGGACGGTGCGACGCAGTAGCGCCGTAGTCGACGCGCCGCGCAGCCCGGCCGAATGGGGTGCGGCGGCGTGACAGGACCTGTCTGAGATGGTTCAGACGAACCAATACTACCTCTCGGGAGCGGTAAGCCCGGGTAACTGACCGAGCGTGACAGTAACGGAGCTGATTGAGGCGTGACAAGATTCCGGCACGCTGCCGTACTCGCGGCAGTCGTCGTTGCGGGAACCCTGGCGTTCCCGTCGGTAGCCGCGCCACTATTCTCCGGGGCGACCGACCAACTTGGCAACAACGATGTCGACGTGGAACTCGTGCCGAGCAGCGACTACGCGCGTCTCGACGACGGCGAGCTCGTCGTCGACCTGTCGGCGGCGAACCCGGATGCGGAGGGCGTGAACGACGACGCGGTGACAGGTATCGAGGACGTGTTTCGGGTGCGGTACAACGGCTCGCGGTACGCGCACGTCTGGATCACGCACGACTCGGACGCGGTGACGTTCTACGCGGACGGCGCGCCCGTGCAGTCCCAGGCAACGAACGTGACGCTGGCGCCGAACGCGACCGTGGCGGTCGGGATGCGCGTGGATACGACCGGAGAGACCGCGGACGGGCTCATCAACAAAATCACCGTGCACGCGCGGGCGGCCGACCCCGCGGATGTCGCCAGCGGCGCGAGCGTCACCGGGAATACGGGCACGCCCTTGGCCGAGGATTCAACGGTGCAGACGCGAGCGTTGACCGAGACTTCGCGGCGGTTCACGGTGTTCGGTGCGGATGCGGGCGAGACGACCACGTTCGACGCGTCCCGGCTAGTGCTGGACGGTGCAGCTGGCGTCCTCGCTCTCGACGAGGTCGACGTCGCGAGCACCGGCGGGTCGGTCTCGGTTGACGTCGAGGCCGCTGGCACGGCGGCCTCGAGCTCGCGGGTCGCCCAGCGGGGTGCGGCGCCGCTGGGCGCGGTCACCGTGACTGACCGGCTGGACAGTGCGGGGCGCGCGACGCTGCGGTTCAGCGCCCCGGTCGGGTACTTCGAGGAGCGCGGCGTCGCGCCCGCGAACCTCACCGTCTACCGCGACGACGGTGGTGACCTATCGAAGCTCGCGGTCGTGACGACCGGCGAGCGCGGTGGTCGGCTGCACTTCGAGGCCGAGACGCCAGGGTTCTCCACGTTCGTCGTGGCGGCCGACCGCGCGCGGCTCCGGGTCGCGAACGCGACGCTCGAATCCGCGAGCGCCGCGCCCGGGGAGGCGGTCACGGTGATGGCGAACGTCTCGAACGCGGGCAACATCGCCGGGGAGCGCACCGTCGCGGTAGCCGTCGGCGGGACCGTCGTCGCGGAGCCCACGGTCGAGGTTTCGGCCAGCGAAACGGCGACGCTGACGGCGCGGGTCGCGCGCAACGTGACCGGCGAGTACGCGGTCACTGTCGGGGGTGTCGAAGCCGGGACGCTCGCCGTCGCAACCGGGAATCAGACCGACGGCGCGGCGGCCGCACAATCGGCTGGTGAGCCAGCGACCGCCGACGAGCCGGTCCGGGAGCCGGCCGGGTTCGGGCTAACCGAGGTGCTCGGGCTGGTGGCGCTGCTCGCGGTCGTCGCGGCATCGCTGGCGCTCGCACGGAGGACACCGTGGCGATAGTCGGGCCGCGGTCCGCACGGCGGGTAGCCTTTTGCCAGCCACGCGTCCAGTTCGCCCCATGAGCGCGTCGCCCCAGTCGGTCCGCGCGGCCCTCCGGGACGCCGTGCGGCTGCGGGACTGTCTCGCGCTGGCGGTCGTGCCGGCCGCGGCGCTCGCGGTCTTCGCACTGCCGCCGGGGACGCGCGAGTCGCTGGCGTTCGCGTACCGCGACCCGACGCTCGCGACGGCGTACGCGGCGCACTTCGTCCACTTCGAGTTCGACCACCTCGCGGCGAACCTCCTCGGGTACGCGCTGCTCGCGGGGTTCGGGTACGTGCTCGCCGCGCTGGCGGGCTGTCGGCGGCTGTTCGGCGCCGCCGCTGCGACGTACGTGCTGGCGTTCCCGCTGGCGCTGTCGGGGCTGAACCTCGCGGTGCCCCGGGACGCGATTGGCTACGGGCTCTCCGGCGTGAATATGGCGTTCGCCGGCCTGCTCGGGCTCGTGCTGGTGGCGTACGCGAGCCGCTTCGACCGCCGGATTCGCGTCCGGGACGCACCCGGCGTATTCTTCGCCGCGGTCGCCGTCGTCTCGCTGGTCGCGCTCCCCGGTGGGCGCGTGGCGTTCGCGCTCGCGGCGACGAGCGCGCTGCTCGCGCTCGCCTACGCTGTCTCCGCGCGGACCGCGTGGCGCTCGGCGCCGGCATCCCAGCCCGACGTCGGGAGCGGCTGGGTCGACGTCGGCGTGCTCGGCGCCGTCGCGTTCCTCGGCTACCCGTTCGTCGGCTTTCCAGCGCCGTCACCCGTCGAGGGGACCGTCGTGAACGTCTACGCGCACCTGCTGGGGTTCTGTCTGGGCTTCCTCGTGCCGTACGTCGCGTTCGTCGCGGGCGTCTTCGACGCCGACGCAGGATTTTTGACGGATTGACACGTCGGGGCGAGTGAATGTCCGTCCGCCGCGCGCTCACGCTCGGCGCCGAAGCGTTCGTCGTCCTCGTGGTCGTCGCCCTGCTGGTCGGCCAGGTGCTCGGCACGCCCGTTCTGTTGGGGTACGTCGAGACCGGGAGCATGGAGCCGACGATGGAGCCCGGCGACGGCTTCGTCGCGATACCGACGGCCATCGACGGCGACGTCGAGGTGGGCGACGTCGTCGTCTTCCGCGCCGAGGAGCTGCAGGGCGGCGGGCTGACCACCCACCGCGTCGTCGGCGAGACCGAGCGCGGGTACGTCACGCAGGGGGACGCCAACCCCTTCACCGACCAGGACGGTGGCGAACCGCCGGTGAAGGACGCGCAAGTCGTCGCGAAAGCGCTCCAGGTCGGCGGGTCGGTCGTCGTAGTCCCGAACCTCGGCACGCTCGTCACCGGCCTCCAGAGCGCGTTCGCCGACGTCCAGCGGCGGCTCGCGGCCGCGACCGGAACGCGCGCGCTGCTCGGTACGCAGGGCATCGCGTACCTCCTCTTGGGGCTCTCGGCGTTGCTGTACGTGTTCGACCTCTTCTTCGCCAGCGATGGCCGCCAGCGCGACCGCGACCGAGACCGGAGCCGCGAGCAGGGTATCTCGCCGGGTGTCGTCGTCGCCGCGCTCGCCGCGGTGCTCGTGGTCGCGGCGACCGCCGCGATGGTGGTGCCCGCGGGCACCCAGCAGTTCGGCGTCGTGAGCGCGGAGTTCGCCTCCGAGAACCCCACAGTCATCGAGCAAGGGGAGTCCGCGACGCTGCCGTACAGCGTCCCGAACGCCGGCCTCGTCCCCGTCGTCGCGTACGTCCAACCGGCCAGCGAGGGCGTCTCGGTGACGCCCGAGCGCGTCCGCGTCGCCGGGCGCGGCGAAGCCACTGTCGACGTCACGCTGTCCGCGCCCGAGCAGACCGGCTACTACCGGCGGTTCGTCACCGAACACCGCTACCTCGCGGTGTTCCCGACATCGGTTCTCGACTCGCTGCACGGCGTCCACCCGTGGCTGCCGATTCTCCTCATCGACGCAGCGCTCGCGGGCGGTATGGCGGCGTTGGGCCTGCTCGTGCTCGGCGGGCGCCGCGTCCGGATGCGCGAGCGCGAGTCCCGCCACGACCGGTCGCTGTGGCGGCGCGCGCTCCGCTACCTCCGGTGACGTGTCCGGTTGGTTCACCGACAAGTCTATACAACCGGGTTACACACGGGGAGCCATGGGGGAGGGGACGCGCTGGCTCCGGGTTCGCGCAGTCGTATCGTCGTGGTTTCCCGTGCTCGTGGCAGCACTGGCCGTGCTCGCAGTCGCGGGCGGGTGGGCGGCGTATACGGCCCACGCCGCCCCCGGCACCACCACCCAGCAGTCCGAGCAGGCGCACTGGACGGTCTCCGGCGAGTTCCAGCACGCCGCCGAAGTCACCCGCGAGAACCCGATTTTCGACGTGGGGACGACGCTCTCGAATCGCTCGACGTACTTCACGGGCGCGTCGCCGGAACTCGACGGCCGGTACGTCGCGACGTACTCCGGCCTCGACGCGCCACCCGCGTCCATCGACCTCGACGCCACGCTCGTCGTGCGCGCCGTCGGCGAGGACGGGAACACCGTCTACTGGAGCGACCGCACGCCGCTGGACGAGACCAGCGCCAGCGAGGTGCAGTCCGGCGACTCGGCCAGCATCGCGTTCTCGCTGAACGCCACGCGAATCGCCCAGCGCCAGTCCGAGATTCAGTCGTCGCTCGGGCAGACGCCCGGCACCGTCGAGTCGTTCGTCGCAGTCGATGCGACCATCGAGGGGACCGCAGACGGCCAGCCCGCGTCGCTGTCGCTCACCCACACCCTCCCGGTCGCCGTCGACGGCGACACGTACACCGTCGGACCCGCGGCGACCGGCAGCCAGCCCATGACGACCACAGAGACCGTGACCGTCACCAACGATTACGGGCCGCTGTGGTCGGTCGGCGGCCCGCTCCTGCTGGTCAGCGGGCTCGGCGCGCTCGCCGCGCTCGGCGTCGGCCGGCACCGGGACGCGTTCGCGCTCTCGGACGCCGAGCGCGACCTGCTGGCGTTCCGCGACGAGCGCGCGGAGTTCGACGAGTGGGTCGTCCGCGCCAGCCTCCCCGAGTCGGTCCACGACCGCCCGCGCGCGACAGCGGAGTCGCTCGCGGACCTCGTGGACTTCGCCATTGACGCCGACACCGGCGTCGTCGAGGACACCGAAACCGGGACGTTCTACGCCGTCGCCGACCAGCTCCTGGTCGCGTACGAACCGCCCGCGCTGGCCCGCGACTCGGACGCGGGCGACGCCGGCTTCGACGACCTCACCGACTTCGTCGAGGCCAGCGAGGACGTCGATGACTCGGACGAGTCCGACGACTCTGCGGACGCCTCCGGCGACGCCGACGGTGGCGGCCGCGAGGAGACGCCGCGGCCGCAGGACTAGCAGCGGGCGGGACCGGCGGCCCCGAGCGGCTTACATGAAGTCCGCAATCCCTGACTGCTTGTTTTTGTCATTCTCGAAGATGGATTCGAGGCTGTTCTGGAGGACTTCCAAGCGCTGTTTCGTGTACTCGCGGCAGTCGTACTCCTCGGCGACCGTGATCGCGGTGTCCATGTACTTGTTCACGGAGCCCTCGTGGACGGTGAGGTTCACGCGCCCGCCGCACTCCCGGCAGTCCCCCGTCAGGGGCATCCGCCGGTACTTCTCTCCGCAATCCAGGCAGCGCGTCTCCTGGCGGCTGAACGCCCGGAGGTTCCCGATGAGGTCCGGGAGGAAGTGGTACTCGATGACGCGCTCGGCGACGTCCGTCTCGTCGACCGCGCGGAGCTTCCGCGCGAGCTCCAGTTGCGCGTCCATTTTGTCCATCATCGACCCGAGGGTCTTGTACGCCGACAGGCTCGGCCCGAGGTGGATGTCCGACGTGTCGTGGGTGTGCTCGAAGCCCGCGTACTCGGTGTCGGTGCCGAGGCTCTCCTCGGCGATTTCCACGAGGTCCTCGACCTCGCCGGGGTCGGCCAGCTCCCGGGTCGCCTCGTAGAACTCCCGCGGGTACTGGCTGACGACGTCCATGTTGTGCGCCTCGTCGTCGATTTCGCTGGGGTCGATGCGCGAGGACATCACCAGCGGCGCGTCCATGGAATTGTGAGCGTACAGCCAGTTCGCGGTGAAGACGGGGTCACCCCCGACCTGGAGGTCGTAGAGATACCCGTCGTAGTCGACGGACTCGATGTCTTTGACGCGCAGATACGAGAGGTCTCCGTCCACGAGCGGGCGTAGTTCCTCAAGCACGGCCTCGGCCTGCGACGGCAATTCCTGTTCGTCGAGCGTGTCGACGATCTCGGTGAGTTTCTCCAACGAGATGTTGTCGCGACGCTTCAAGTACTTCGGAATTGTCTGTTTCACGCCCGCAATATCCATCTCGCGGAGTTCCATCAGCGTAGACGGAATCGAAACGACGAGACTCTTGGGGAGATACGGGTCGTCTCCGTCGAGAAGTCGGTGAAGCGGATTATCGTTGGCGCCGCCGGAGACTGTTACGGTGTGGATGTCCTGTCTGTTGCCGTCACGGTTCGTTTTTGTTGAAACGTTCGCGACGAGTCCGAGACGGTGTAAGAGGAACATGATTCCATCTTTCACGTCGTCGCTAGTCGTATGGAAGCTAACTGTCGTCACGTTGTCGTTGGAACTGTCGCTTCCGTCACCAGCAATAAAGCCTCGCAGGAAGTCGAGCACTACCGACCGCGGTGCGTGGAGGATACACTCTGGAACAACCTTCTCGCTCGAATCATACGAATCAGCGTTCTCGAAGCCGAGCGAGTAGAGTACCTCCCTGAACACGGCGGGGAACCGTAGTTCGTAGGCACGATTCGACCAGCGTCGTCCTGGTTCGGTCCCGAGTTTGTCCGTTGCGATGTCGGCCGCACGGTCGATGAGATCTTCGTCGGCGTTGTGGATGCAGGGGTTGACGCTTGAGGTAGTTCCCTCAGCGACGAACAAGCCCAGGAGCCAGGCGAAGTCCTCGTCAACCTCGATTGTTCGCGTAATGCCGAGTGAGGAGCCTTCAAGTCCGACCTCGATGTCAGTCGGTACGTCAAGTTCGCTGTGGGCGAGAATCTGCTGGAACCGCTCAAATCCGATTTTCGACTTATTGAGCCTGTATGCGAGTCCCGCGTTGAACGCTCCATGCGTCTCGCTCCCTCGGTCGGTTGACTCCCAGGCCGTCCGTAGGAGTTCCTCGACGTCATCGTCGATGACAACGTACGGGTCATCGACACAGTCAGTAACATCCAGGGTGGTTTCCCGGGTGTCGACATCGAGGTCGCGTGGGGCGACAACCAAATCACCGGCTTCGAGGTCCGCACCAGCAACTTCCTCGATACCATCATCGTACCGGAAGAGGCTGTGGTGTTCCGTTATCTCCAGCGACCGACCGAACTGCGTCTCCACGCGGACGAGTTGGTCGTCGTCATCGGCTTGATACCGAATCGCTTTCTCGATTGGTTCCAGTGACGCCTCGTGGTTGTCGTCGAACGCGTACGTCTGCCAGCCTTCGCTGTAACAGGTCCGTTTGCGGAACTTCCCGTCCGTTTCAATCGGTGCTTCAAGCTCATCCCAGAACTCGTCGAACGTCAGGAATCGCACATCGCCGTCGGGGTCGACAGCGACGAGTCGAGAATCCTCGGCAACGCTGCCACCACGCTGGTCCGGCAAGTACGATTTAGAGAAATTGATAAGACCGTCCATTAGGAGCATCACGCAGTCCTCGTCCCCGTCACAATTGCGTCTTTTCGCGGCGTGAAAGTACGGGTGCGCGTATCCGACCGAAGCTGACGTAAATCCGATAACTCTGCCGACGACGGCGGCGGAGGTGTGGGGCGCCATCCCGAAGACGAGCTCGCCGACGAGGTCGTCGCGCTCCTCCAGCTCGTAGAACGGGTCGAGGCCGTAGTACTGGGTGAGGAGGTCGTCGACGAAGTCCGCGGTCTGGAGCATGTGCTCGGCAGCACCATCAGAAAGCACGACGTCCTGCACGCGGAGTTCGACGAGCTGGTCGTCGTGTTCGAGGGGGTCGCCGTGGATGTCTTCCTCGTAGCCGAGTTCGCGGAAGTGCTCGACGGTGACGTCGAGTTCGCTGGGCTTGACCGACGTGACCGGAAGGTCGGTCATGTCGTAGCGGACGGTGCCGTCCTTGAACGTGGAGACGTCGTGTTTCGCGCGGAGCACGCCTTTCTCCATCGGCTCGGGGACTTTCTCCGCGGAGGACAGCCCCTTGACGCCCTTGAGCTGGTCGAAGGCGTTCTCGCGCTCGCCGACGGCTTGCAGGGCGTCGCGGTACTCGGCGCCGACGTCGACGGTCTGGACGGCGACGTTGTCGAGTTCGCGCTCGCAGCGCGGGCACTCGACGCGGCCGGACTCGTCGGGTTCGGCGCTCACGTTGCAGTCCGGGCACTCGTAGTGCGGGTCGGTCCACTCGCCGCAGTCCCCGCAGCGCGGCTCGAACGTGTGGTCGCCACAGGACGGGCACTCGCGGACGCCCAGTTGGACGTCGAGCTTGCCGGGCGTGTCTTTCATGTCGGGCGCGTAGCGGGCGGCCTCGCTGACGTCGCGCTGGCTGCCGCCGGCCTCCCCGATGGGGAACAGCGTGTGGACCGCGGGCGAGAGGTCGCGGGACTCGGACTTCTCCGGGCGACCCATCCGGTTCCCGATGCGCGTGGGCGCACGCTCGCGGACCTCGAAGGGCGCGACCTCGTTGACGGCGGCGAGCGCGTTCGGCCACTCGCGGGCGTCCGCGGAGAGGTCGTCCCACTCGCGGGACAGATCCTCGGTAACCCCGAGCGAGCGCACGAGCGGCAGCCAGTCCGGGATGCGAATCTCGTCGTCGTCCTGCCTGTGTTCGACGAGCAGCGCTTCCAGCGGCTCGCGGACCGCGTCCTCGTTGTTGAGGACGAGGTCGCCGGCCTCCGTGCGGGCGTTTGCGACGGCGTCCGCCAAGGCTTCGAAGTCCGCGACCTCGATGTCGTGCCAGAGGTACGTGTACGCCGGGTGGAGGGGGGCGTCGTACT
The DNA here is from genome assembly GCF_001488575.1 of Halobacterium hubeiense. NCBI lineage: Archaea > Methanobacteriati > Methanobacteriota > Halobacteria > Halobacteriales > Halobacteriaceae > Halobacterium > Halobacterium hubeiense. The sequence goes on along the minus strand of NZ_LN831302.1, from coordinate 2,297,525 downwards.
CGGTCGCCCATTCGAGCGCCTGGTCGGCGTCGGGCGCTTCGAGGTCGACGTACGGCGAGTCCCGGAGCGCCTGCACGTCCGCACCTGCGGCCTCGAAGTCCTGAATCCACCACTCCGGGGCGTAGGAGGCGGGCGCGAGCTCGTGGTTGTTCTCCACGAACTCCCCGTAGTTCACGAGGTACTCGCCGACGTCCAGAATCTCGACGACGCCGTTCCTGACTTCCAGGGCTTCCTCGGGGTCGTCGATGCGGCGGACGTCGCCGTTCGCGAGTTTGACCGTCGGGCCCTCGATGGAGTCCACGGGGACGATGCCGGCGGCCTTCCCGGGGCGCTCGGTCTTGATCTGCGTGCCGGTCGCGAGGAAGTCGTCCACGAGGTGCATCGTCGCCGGGTGGATGCCGGCGGTCGCGAACCCGTGGTTGCGCGAGCGGCCGTAGCGAAGCCGGAAGCCGCCCTCGTTCGAGGGGTGGCCGAAGACGGGACGGCCCGCGATGAGGTCCCGGAGGAACTTGTTCGACGGGTCCACGCGCGGTGGGCCCTCCGGTTCGTCGCTGGCGTCGTCGGCGTCGGTGGACACCTCGGCCTCGTCTGCAGCGTCGTCGCTGTTGTCGTCGTCGCCCTCGCTGTCGTCTTTGCCGATGGTGCCGTCGATGAGGTCCTGCAGCCACGGCCACTCGACCTCCTCCAGATTCCGCGTGTAGCGCTGAATCTTCGGCGCCTTCAGCGCGATGCCCTCTGCGAGCACGAGGCACATCCCGCCGCGCGCGGAGTTCGTCGCGATGCGCTCGAGGTCGCGGAAACCGTCGACTTCCTCGTCGCCGGTTGCCTCCCCGTCCAGCATGACGGGACAGTGCTCGGTGATGAACTTCGTCTCCTTGTCCTTCGGCGAGTACTGGAGGCCGGTCTCGGAGTCGTAGAGGTCCACCTCCTCGGCGTAGCGCTCGATTTCGTCGTCGCGGGGCTTGAACCGGTCGATGTCCAGCAGCGCGCGGGCGTAGTCCGCGACCAGAACGGACAGCGCCTGCGCGGTCCCGCCCGCGGACCGGATGGGGCCGGCGTAGTAGACGGCGACGTACTCGGTGCCGTCGTCGTTGGCGTTGACCTCGACGCGGTCGATGCCTTCGATGGGCGCCGCGACCACGCCCTCCGTGAGGAGCGCGACCGCGGTGCGGACCGCGCCCTCGACTTTCCCGGCTTTCGTCTCGTAGTCGCCGACGCGGCCCTCAACGAAGTCCTCGACGAGTTCGAGCGCGGCCTCCTCGCGGCTCATCTCCCCTTCGAGGTCGCGCACGCGCTCGGCGACGCCGTCGATGCCGAGGATGTTCTCGACGCGGTCGGCCATGTCCTTGGCGACCGGAATCTCGACCTCGGGCTTGGGGTCCTCGCCGCGGCGCTTCGCGCGCTCGGCGACGTCGAAGGCCTCGTCGAGGCCGGCTTCCAGCGACTCGAAGTAGTCCTCGTCCTCGGGCCGCATTACGTGGACCGCAGGAGAAAGCCCCGCGCTTCAGGGCGAGGATCAATCCGTAAGCCCGATTCCACAACCGCAGTCGGTAGCATAGACCGATATTCCCGCGGGTTCTACGAAAGCCTTTCCACTAATGGCAGAGATATACCAACTGCAATCGTGGTCACGACGACTGTTACCGTCAAATTCCACAACCCGTCTCTCGCTCGGCGCAAAGAGTGGCAACGCGCCGCCCAACTCTACCGGGACACCAAGCAATTCTGCATCGACGGGTGGGAGAACGATGACTTCGATAAATCCGTGACCACGGCCAGCATCGACAACGGCCTCTACTCGGCCATCCAGAACCAAGCCATCCGCGAAGCGAAGGCCGACCATCAGGAGGACGGCGCTGTGTCCTACCGGCAGAGCCAACCGTTCGCCCTTAACAACCAAAACTGGGAAATCGACACCACCGAGAACGGTTCGGTTGTCGTCGGCTTTCCCTGTATCTCCGGCTGGTGGTACACCCCCGTCGAGGTGTACGATGACGTGGACGACGCTGTTCGTCGTGTCTTGAACGGCGAGGCTGACAAGACACGGCTTCAAGTCTACCGCCGGGGTGATGACTGGTTCTGTACGTTCAGCGTTGAATGCGATACTAACCCCGATGGAGAGACGGCCATCGGCGTGGACGTGGGCCACAACAACCTGCTGGCGGCCCACGCCGAGGACACCGACGAATCGATGCTGGTGTCCGGTCGAGAGGCAAAATACGTTCGACGACGCTTTCGTTCCCTGCGCGAGTCGCTTCAGGAAGCGGGTGCGCTTCGCGCACTCAACCGCGCAGATGACAAAGAAAGCCGCCGGATTCGTGACCTCAATCACACTGCCTCCCGCCGCCTCATCGACTGGATAGAGCAGTTTGAGAACCCTGTCCTCCGGCTTGAAGACCTCGAAGGTATCCGCGATGGATCGGACTGGCGTGGGGTCCACTCGTGGCACTTCCACCAGTTGCAGGATTTTATCGTCTACAAGGCGGAACGCGCCGGTATCCGGGTCGAGAAGGTGGACCCGGAGGACACCAGCCAGCGGTGTTCGGTCTGTGGCGAGTACGGTACCCGCGACGGCGACCACTTTTCGTGTCCGTCGTGTGGTCGCGAGCGACACTCGGACCTGAACGGAGCGGAGAACATCGCACAGCGGGAGGGAGAACCATGCACGGCGTAGCAGTTCGGCTGACGCGAACCGTGCGGCCTCGCGGACTGAAGAACCCGCTGTCTTCGACGCCCGGCGTGACCGGGGAGGAAGGCCGCTTTGACACGGCTGTACGCGCTGGAAAGCACACCGTTGGTCACAACTCGGTGGCGACCTTTGACGTTCCACGCGAAAGCGTACTTGAGAACCGAGGAAACGCGCAACCTGAATATCCCCTTCGGGGAATCCTCGCCCTATAGCGCGGGGAGGATGTCAAAGCCAGAGGTCGAGGTCGGTGGCGTCGTCGTGCTCGCGGACCAGCTCGGTGTCGAGTTCGCGGACGTACAGCTCGCCCGCGAACACGGTCGCGCGGTCGAGGTGGCCCGCAAGCGCCTGCCCGGACCGCCGCGAGAGGGTCACGTGCGTGTGCGCGAACGGTTCACCGTCTAGCTCGGAAAGGTTCCCGACGCAGGCCGCCACTTCGAGGGGTTCCTCGAAGCGCGCGGCCTTGTACTCGAAGTCGTCCTGGTCGTAGTACCAGAGTTCGGCGTCCTGCACCGCGCCCATGCCGACGAACCACGCGGCGTCGATGCCCTTGTTGGCAGCCAGCGACTCGATTTCCTCGCGCCAGTCGGCGCCGTGGTCGAGTCGCGCGACGAACTCGCGGCCGCCAGAGACTTCGCGAACGTTCATGGATGCACCCAACGGACGCGCCAGCAAAAGTCCTACCGTCTGGGTGCTACGGAACTACGAGCAGTTAGTACGCCGCCGCAGTCGGCCTATCGCCACGCCGAGAGCGCGGTCGCGTGGTCCGCTGTCACCGACATCCACGCCTCGTCGCAGGAGATGTCCGCGATGACGAGTCGGGACTCGGGGCCCTCGTCGTCGAGGGAGGCCATCACGTCGGTGCCGGACGCGTTCGCCGGCTGCACGGCGTCAGTCGTCATGACGTATGATACAACGTGGCACGGGATACTTAAGCGCATCGGAGTAAGATACCTGACCTATTCCGCTCGGACCGATACCCTCGCTTCGCCACAGATGAGCTGTTCGCGTTGGCTCCCGCTCTGGCGGTTGCTCGCAGGAGGGAGAAGAACTCGCCGTTCACGTTCACCGGCCCGCGATTCAAGCGCACACCTACGGGGACGTGTCCGCCGTCTCCGGGTTGGTTACAGTCGACTGCTTGGATGGCTTCGTGGACGTGACGACTGCCACACTGTTGGAGTGACGTACGCTTCTGTTCGTACCTCAAGCGGCCGCTAACAGCCACCGGAACGGCCATGACCGACTCAAGGAAGAACCGTAATTTGACACTTGCCCAGTGTTGGCATCGCTGTCACCAAACCCCCAGTTTCGTACGCTACGAATCGTTCAGTTCCGGGAAGAAGTGGGCCGGATCCTCGTGTTCAAACGTCGCAATATACGACCCATCGAGTTTCCGGATATGGCTGTACATCACATCTTCGTCCATCGCGATCTCCTTGAGCGGTTCCGCACGCTGTTGGCGGTAGTTCCCCGCGATCAGGACGACCGATTCCGTGGGGTGGTCCAAAATGGCCGTGAGAACGAACTCCTGCCCATGAACGCTATTCTTGAAGACTTGGTAATCTTCGAACGACCCCTTCTCACGAAGCTTTAGAAGTTCGTCGGCTTTGTTTCCCGGAATAATGTGCGTGAGGCCGAACCGATTATTGTCCTCATCCCCATCAGTTGGGACTTCCGGGCCTGTGTGTCCAGCCGGGAAAGCCACCGTTTGCCAGCCGTCGTCCTCCAAACGCTCAACCTGCGCTTCTAACTCTTGGAGCGTCTTCTTCCATGCACTCTTGTGAACATCGAGTGCACCGTTCCGGCCATCAGAGGGAGATGTACCGGTGTATTCGACCATGGGTTGGGTTTAATTGGATTCGCATATAGGCCTTGCCTGTCAAACTACCACCGTTCGTTCAAATATAAAGGAGACAACGAGCGTGAGTACGCCGCTGATGAACAGTTTCAGCCCCGTTGAAATCCGGTCATCGGGCGATAGGGGATACCAAACCATCGGGGGGAACCGTTGGACGCTTCGTTGAAACCAAGTCTCACCACGCGGTGGATCTGGTTCGTTCGCCGTTTTCGTCACTCGTAAGCGCCCTTCTTCGGTTCGGTCAACGGTCCAAGGCGCCTCCGGATTCAATAGGAAGAGACTGTACGCGATAATCGCCCAGCCGGCGAGAAACATGCTGAACTCCGCGACAAACAAGCTGGTTCCTGTCACAGCCATAATGAGGAGGCTGAACACGGACACGGAAAGCACAACAGCGACGGCGTAGCCAGCGGCGTCTATGAGCTGTCGCCCGCGAATCCCAACCATTAGTCGTCGACTATTGTCGAATACTCTGCTGTGCCCGTGTATTCCTGCTGATGGCGGTGGCAAAGACTCTCTCTCCCGCCAACAGTATGGTATTCAGGCATTTCGTGGTCACAGATGCTCCCAAAGCTATCGAGAAGCGTCTCGATTGCAGCATCGAATTCATCTGCCTGTGCATTCGCCGTCGCCTTGTTGATGATACCTTCGACGTTATCGGGCACCGAGCGGTCTTCGAAGATTTCAGCAGCGACGTCGTCGATATCCTCCTGGCCGACATCCATCCCCAACAGCCCCTTGACAGTTTCGGTGAGCGACTGGTCGGCATCCGCACGGCTCCGCAGTACAGTCAGGTACTCGTCAATCCCGCGCCAAACCTCCATATCCAGGTCATCGTACTCGTCCGGGCGGATTTTCATCGGACAGCGGGTACTAAACGGACAGCCAGACGGCGGGTCGCGGGGGCTTGGTGGGGTCCCACGGAGCGTAATCCGGTCGGCGGAACTGCCCGGGTCTGGTTTCGGGATTGCCGACAACAGCGAATGCGTATAGGGATTCGCGGGGTCGGTGAAGAGCTCCTCCGTGTCACCGATCTCCATAATGTTCCCCAGATACATCACTGCCGTTCGGTCGCAGACGTGGCGGACGACAGAGAGGTCGTGGGCGATGAACAGGTAGGTGAGCCCGAACTCGTCCTGTAGGTCCATCAGTAGATTCAGGATCTTCGCCTGTACGCTCACGTCGAGTGCAGAAACCGGCTCGTCAAGCACGAGGAAGTCCGGCTCTAAGGCGAGCGCCCGAGCAATCCCAACCCGCTGTCGTTGGCCGCCGGAGAACTGGTGGGGATATCGGAAGTAATGCTCCTTCTGGAGGCCGACGGTGTCGAGTAGCTCACGGACACGTTCCCGGCGTTCTTGCGGAGTCTTCCAGTCGTGCGCGTCCAGCGGTTCACGGATGATTTCACCGACAGTCATCCGATTGTTGAGACTGGATTCCGGGTCTTGGAACACCATCTGCGCATTGCGGCGCCATTCTTTCAACTCATCCTTCTTCAGGGTGGTAATATCCACGCCGTTGAATTCGACGACCCCCTCCGTTGCTCGTTCGAGCTGGATGAGTGTGCGACCGAGAGTGGATTTACCACAGCCGGACTCGCCAACGAGACCAAGCGTTTCACCGCGTCGAATCTCGAAGTTGACCCCGTCAACGGCTTTGACCGGTGGCTTGCTCAGCAAGCCGTCCTCACCGTAGTATTTCTTGAGATTTTGGACGTTGACGAGCGTCTCACCCTGTGTTGCGTCCGTATCGTCTGCGTGTAGTTGCTTGCTCATTGGCTCTCACCCGTTTCTGCTGCGTCATCACCTGCTGCTTGGTGTGTCGTAACTCGCTCCTCGGTAGACTGCTCATCCGGGTACAGGAGGCACGCCGCGGAATGGTCGACGTCCGATTGTACTTGGACTGACTCCGGGTGGACTACCTCACACTCGTCGAAAGCCTTCGGGCACCGGGGCGCGAACCGGCAGTACGTCGGGTCGTCAGTCGGGGTCGGCACCTCGCCCTCAATTGTGTCCAGGCGGCGCTTCCCGGCGTTTTTCGACGGGATGCTTTCGAGCAGACCCTGTGTATAGGGATGTTTCGGGTTTTCGAAGAGGTCCTCGACAGGAGCACTCTCGACGAACTCGCCGGCGTACATCACGTTCACGCGGTCAGACACCTCTGCGATGACACCCATGTCATGGGTAATGAACATGATGCCGATACCTTCCTCTTCTTGAATCTTATCTAAGAGCTCCAGAATCTGTGCCTGGATCGTGACGTCGAGGGCTGTCGTTGGCTCGTCACAGATGAGGACTGACGGATCACACGCGAGCGCCATCGCGATAACGGCCCGTTGCCGCATCCCACCAGAGAACTGGTGTGGGTACTCCCGAAGGCGCCGAGGTGCGTCCGGAATCCCGACTTCTTGCAGGAGGCGAGTTGCTTCTTTCGTTGCCTCGCTCCCACGGAGATTTTGGTGGAGACGAAGTGCTTCCTTGATTTGGTTGCCGACGGTGTAGACCGGGTTCAGGCTCGTCAGCGGGTCCTGGAAGACCATGGCAATATCCCCGCCCCGGATATCCTGCCATTCGGATTCCGAGTTCGTGGTCAACTCGTTGCCGCGGTATTGAATGCTACTGTCGGGCTCAATACGACCGGGGGATTCGACCAGCCCCATTATCGACCGAGCAGTAACGCTTTTTCCAGACCCACTTTCCCCAACGATACCGACCGTTTCACCAGCGCGGATTTCGAAGTCGACACCGTCTACCGCACGAATCACTTCTTTGTCAGTGTAGAACGACGTACGAAGGTTCGACACTGAGAGTAGCGTCTCGCGGTCGTCTGCGTCGGTCGGAGTTGTCATCGTATCAGAGTTCATGCGCCACCTCCAGTTGCTGCAGCGCCAGATTCACCACTTTCGCCGCTTTCAGCTGCCTCGCTCTGCGGGTCGATCGCGTCACGGATACCGTCACCAAGCGCGTTGAATGCCGTGACGACGAGTACGATCAAGATCCCCGGAAGCAGGGAGATATGCCAGGACTGCGTCGTCACGTAATCCTGCCCCAGGTCGATCGCCCGCCCCCATTCGGGGGTCGGCGCGGTGATGCCGAGGCCGAGGAAGGACAGCCCGGCTGTGGAGATGATGACACCGCCCAGGGACATCGAGGCGTAGATGAGGAGATAGCCGAGGACGTAGGGCGCGATGTGTTTCCGCATCGTCGTCCGTGGGCGTTGGCCGAAGCTCTTGGCCGCATCGATCCATTCCTGCTCGGAGACCTGGAGTGCAGGCCCACGCAAGGACCGCCACAGTGGTGGCCAGAACATGAAGGCAAAGATGAGAGCTAACAGCAGCGCTCCGTTGTAGTAGTTCGAGATCGGGTTGCCACTGAGAACCTGCGTCAACAGGATGATGAGCGGGAGCTGTGGGAGCGCCATGATCGAGTCGCTGGTAACGACTGTCAGCAAGTCTGCAAGCCCCTTATAGTACGACGTGATCATGGACATGGAAAGCGCGATTGCTCCCGAAAGCCCCATCGAGACGAGCCCGATAAAGAGGGAGAGACGAGCCCCGTATGCGAGGAATGTGAAGAGGTCTTTCCCATTAGGTAATGTCCCGAATGGATGGTATCTATCGAACGAGTCATAGGTTAGGGGGGCGACGTTCGAATCGCCTGCGCCACGGGACCGGGACTCCTGGTTCGCGAAGCCGACCACCATGGTGGCGACTTCACCGCTTTCGGAGTCGTAGTACTGCATCTCGTGTGAATAGGGCTCAGTAATATTCGCTTTCTGGGTTGTCGGCCCCATGGTCGGAGCGAACAGCGCAAGGACCAGGAACATCGCGACGATAACGAGCCCGAACTGGCCCCAGCGGTGCGTCCGGAGCCGGTCAATCATGTCGTCGCGGGGGGTCCAGGATGCGTAGCGGTAGTGCTGTCTGAACGTTCGGTATCCCTTCCAAACCCAGGCGATACACGCGAGCGCATACACGTAGACGAGAGTGACACGAAGTGCCCAAGCGGCTGCTGGTGACAAACCCATGAAGGTCTGCTGCCAGCCCTCGCCCGGGACGTGATACCCCTGGTTCGAGATGAGGTTCCGGTCCAGCAGAGTGGGGAGGTCGGCAAGGGCGTCTCCGATACCCGCAAGGACACTTGCGCCAGGAGCCGCTGGAAGAACCCCCACAACTTCGTTCCACGGGAGTCCCATCACTGTACTCCAGATTGCGCCGAATTCGAGTGCGATCAGAACCGCGACACCCACAACCCAGACAGTCGCCGGTCGGGGGTTCGCCCGCACTCGTTGCTTGAAAGTCAGGTCCTCTTGCACGGTCGTCCTTGTGTCGTCAGTCATTGTCGTACCCCACTCGTGGATCGACGATGGTGTAGAGGATGTCCTGGAGGATGTTGACACCTACAATCAGCAGGATGAAGATGAACATCAGCGAACCAACCAACGGCAGGTCAGCCTGAATCGTCGCCTGGAAGAACAGGTAGCCAATTCCGTTGATGGCGAAGACTGTTTCGACCAGAACGGAGCCCCCGATGAGGATGAACACTTCGTTGGTAATCACGGGGATGAGCGGAATCAGCGCGTTCCGGAAGATGTGTTTCCAGACGATAGTCCGACCTGGTAGCCCTTTCGCCTTCGCGGTTTCGACGTAGTTCGAGTTGACCGTTTCGAGGACGGCTGTTCGCGCGAGTCGGACTTCGTTGCCCATCGTCGAAGAGCCGAGTACGAGCGCGGCCGGAGCAATCTTCTTGATTGCCTGCAGCAGGCTCGTCGGGTCCGTCAGGTTTGACAAGTCGGGCGGCGTCACAATCTCTGGTGTATTGACGAGGAACGTCTGCCATTCGAACCCGAAGAGGAGGTCTTCAGAACTGGAAAGGACGGCCACCAGGATAACCGCGAGCCAGAAGTTAGGCATGGCGCGCCACACGATGCCGCCGAAGGAAGCAAGGTAGTCAGAGAACGTGTTCGGGTTGAGACCGGCATAGAAACCCAGTGGAATCCCGATGAAGATCGCGATAACGACTGACCAAAAGCCGAGCCAGATCGTACGGGGGGCGTAGGTGGCAAGCAGTTCGTACGTACCTGTGTCGCGGCTATAAACCCAGGACTGACCGAGGTCAAACGTAAACAGGTCAGTCATGAAGTCGATGTATTGTGCCCAGAGGGGCTGGTTCAACCCGAGCTGTTGCTCGATGCTTTCGTAAGCTGCAGGGTTAGCGTCGGGACCAAGAATCGCTCCCACGGGATTCAACGGCCCCATGCGGACGATGACGAAGGTCAGTGTGGTTCCCAGAATGATCACCGGGATGGACATGATGAGACGCTTCCCCAGATAGGTCCATCGTGACATTACGGATCACGCTCCTGCTCGTGGTGTTCTCTCATGGCAAGTATCGAAACGTATCGCATGTATGGAAACGGGTGGTGGTGGGGGTCATACTACCTGTTCAAACCTGCAACGGGGTACCGGTAAATTTCGCACTCCCCTACAAAAAGGGAGCGGTTGCAGACGGCTACTCGACGTCGATTTCTTCGGTTTCGTACTCTACGCCCAGATTGTCCAGGAGGAAGTAGTCCCGGTTGCTGTTCTGGGAGTTCGCAAGCCGGTTCCAGGAGTACACCAGATCCTGGGCCGTGAATTCACTCCCGTTGTGGAACGTCACACCCTCCTTGAGCGTGAAGGTGTAGGACGTGTAGTCGTCGGACACCTCGTAATCCGTCGCAAGATTGCCTTCCGGAGTGACCTCAGCGTTGGGATACTGCATCAGCCCATCGAACAGCTGGGTGATGACTTCACCGGACGCCGTGTCAGTGGCAGCGATGGGGTCGAACGTCGTAATCGACCCGGTCATAACGTCCTGGAAGGTGTTCGAGTCACCGGACTTCGTGACCTGATTGAGCTTCTGGCGGCTGGGACCAGCGCTGCCGAACCGGGGCATGTCGACAGTGTCGTAAGAGATCCGCTCGTCGTATGGGTGGTAGAGCGGGATAATGACGGCGTCTTCCCAGTTGTTTTCCTCCATCTCGAGGTAGCGTTCCTGGCGAGTGGACGCGGCCTCGTCAGTCGGCTGAAGGTTGTCCGTGATCTCTCCCCAGGCGTCACGGTTCGCCTGCGCAGCTTCGGTGTCCCGCCAGTCCGTGTAGGCAAGCGGGCCGGCCTCGGAGGTGTTCGTGAAGTCGGGATTGAGAAGCTGCATGAAGCTGTGCGGATCCGGATAGTCCATGAGCCACCCCAGCAGGAACATCTCGAGGTTCCCGTTCCGGCCGCGCTCAAGCAGCGTCGACCACGGCGTCGGTTCGACGGAGATGTCGATGTAGACGCTCTGAAGCTGGTCGCCAAGGAGACTTGCGACGTCAGCGTACTGTGAGGTCCCCTCCTGGTGTGCGAAGGTAATCTCCACGCGGTTGTTCGGGCCGTAGCCCGCCTCCTCCATGATCTGCCGAGCGGACTCGAGGTCCGCTTCGTCAACGCTGTAGGGGTAGTCTTCGCCGTGGCTGTCGTAGACGTCCTGCCCGCCGTCGAACAGTGTCGGCGGCGTCAGGTGCGTCGCGGGGAGGCCACGAGATTTGAAGACCTCCTCGACAATGGATGTCTGGTTGAGGACGTACGCAACCGCCTGGCGAACCGGCTTCTCGACCTGCTGGGCGTTGAACCCCAGGTACTGCGTCCCGGCAGACAGCACGCGCAGGTAGTTGGCCGTCTCACCGTTGTTCATCGGCCCGTACGTGCCGTAGTCACGGTCACGGTCGTCCGTCCCCTCGACGGAGATTAGATCCGGGTCGTATTGGGACGTCGGCATTGGCGCGATGTCCGAGTTCTGGTTCTGGCCGTACTGGTAGCTCGCGTTGGAATCCTGAATGACCTGCCAGTGAACCGCATCGAGTTCAGGACCCTCACCGTGGAAGTCATCGAACGCGGTAACGTCAACAGCGGTCCCGTCAGACCAGCTCTCGAACTGGAAGGGGCCCGTCCCGACGGGGTCCTCGGAACCGAACGTCGACTGATCGACTTCACCGTCAACGTCCGGCAGGTCGTCGACGTAATTCTCCGGAACTGCAGCGAACGAGGAGTATGAGAGCATCTCCATGACCTGATGGAACGGCCCAGTGAGCTCCATGGAGAACGTGTAATCGTCCTCAGCCTCGATCGCGAGGTTCGCAATTTCCCGGGTGCTCTGTTCGGTCGTGGTCGTCGTCTCGCCACCGCCAGAATCACCCGTCGTCGTCCCGCTACCGCCGTTATCGTTACTGGAACAGCCAGCCAGAGTGAGGGCTGCGGCAGTCCCGCCGGCGGCCTTCAGGAAACTTCGACGCTGCATGTCATTGTCATCCGTCATTACACACCGTCTGTTGAATACTTCGCCAATAAAGCTATCGTTTCAATCGGCGGTTTCCCGAAGTATTGCCTGTAAATAATCGAAGAGAACCCGGATATCGGAAAACGATTATTTTATAAACCACGGATTATGGGTGTGTTTAGACTGTTTTGAAACTAATAACACAACGTTCGCCATTCATAATTATTTTACCTTATATTTGGGTTGAATCGGATAACGACGGCACTCCCATCAGATTCGTCACCAGAGAGCTACCCTTCGCTGAAGACGGGGAAAGGTCTTCAAACTCCCGACCACAGCAAGTTGTCCCTAACAGTCACCAGCGTGCATAGCAGTGAGGTGGGGTCGAAGTCGATGACTTGCTTCTCCTGGGCATCGCTTTGCTCTGGATGGCTCGCCACTCGCCGTCGATGCCCACTAAAGCCTCGGAGAAGCCGGCGCCCTCATTGCCCGGCACCGCGCCCTGGACGAACCGCATGTTGGTTAAGGCTCGTGGCGCGCTTGGTCCGGGAGTCGGCCATCGGGCCGGGGCACCCGGCCGAGCTTGAGTTCGACGTCGACGCGCCGTAGATGCTTGCAGCCGCCCTCGGGCGTGCGATACTTCCAATCCGGGCAGGTACACGCTTCGGCGACGATGTCGACCTCGTACCAGCTCCCGGACGCGGTCCGGACCTCGTAGCGGCCGCCTTTTTCCAGCAGGGAGACGGCCATCGCCTCCTCGAGCGCTCGCTTCGTCCGTGGTTCAAGGTCGGTTCGAGCGATGCCCCGTGGGACGGTTTCAGGAACCGCGCTGAGTTGCTGGGAAACCATGATTCAGTGGAGACGCGAGTGCGCCTCCACCGCTCCGCGGGCGCAGAAAAACACGGCCGCGGCCACGAACCTACGCGTCCAGCGTCTCGATCAGCTCCTCGGCCGTCCGGCTGATACGGTCCAGTCGCTCGCGAACGACCTCAGGATCGTCCGATTCCCACGCGGCGAGGTAGAACGCCGACCGGCTCGTATCCAGCCCGCAGTACCGTCCCACGATGTACGCGACTGACTCTGCCTCGACCTCGCGTTTCGACCGTTCGGCCGTCTCAGTCACGCCAGCGTGTAGCAGGGCGTGTGCGTACTCGTGGATGAGCGTCCGGGCGAGGTCCGCGTCGTTCTCCCGGTCACGGACTTCCACAACCGGCTGCGCGTTCAATGGACTGAGCCGTTCACAGACACCCTTTGCCTCGCCATGCGTCCATTCATCCGCGGGAACGATGCGCACCGTCACGTCGAGGTCATCCGCCATGTCCAAGAGTCGTGGCACGAGATTGCCGGCGTCACCAGTTGCCGCGGTGTCGAGGTCGGGAAGCGGCTCACCCTCCGTCTGGGAGACGTCGAAGACGGGCGCCGGGTTGAATCCAACGAGGCCTTTCGACCACTCCTCGGGCGGCGTCTCGTCGTACTCACAGTCACTGTCCTCGTGGTAGCTCGGCGAGTTCTCGCACTCCGGACACTGCTTGGTGATGATCGGCGCCCAGATCCAGATGGCCGACTCGCCCTCCTTGACGTGGCGGTCGAACTCCTCCTGCCACGTCCGATACCCTGCCACCCGGGTCGCCTCCGGGTACTGGCGTTTAATCAGGAGCGTGTTCCGATACGAGTAGTCGTGGAAGCGACTCTGGACGTCCAACCAGTCCTGGAATTCGTTGCTGGCTTGCGCGTCGTCGACGCCAGCCACGAGCTCGTCGATCCACTGTTCGATGGTGCTGTGCATCTCGTCGGATCGCGTGTCGGTCTCCTCGAAGGAGACCGACGAGGCACTAGCCGTCATCACGGACACCACGACCCGCCTCTCAGGAGGCGCGCCGCACCCCTCGTGGCGCACGAAAAACTGCTACGGAGGAATACGGTCGACAGGTATTGCAGAGCAGCGTAATGGCGTAACAGCAGCGACTAGTACGGGCGTCTCGCCATTCCAAGCTCGGCAGGCCACGTCGTGTACACGAATCCCTGACTTCTGGCGGGCCTCATTTGGCCTCGCTCAAATACTCAAATAGCGCGCCGCCGTGGCAGGTGACGCCGTTCTGGCGACAGCACGTCCCCAGCGTTAACCAACACTGGCCGTGAATCGCCACGAGTGTTGGTTAAGATGGTGGGTGCTGAACGAACCGCAGCTACCCGCGCCCGGTTGTCGGAACGAACGTAGGCGCCCAATCTGTTCCCTACGGGTTTGTCGGGTAGCCGACAGCAACACGGGTCCCAGCAACCACCCTACAGTTCCAGTTCGCGAACCGTCTGTTGATGCGTCCGCACCGTCGAAACACAGACGTCGGCTGCCTCCGCGACCCGTGTTTTCAATGGGTGCCGGCCACGCTCACGCAGTGCCTCGTAGAGGCACGCCGCGGCGAAGCCGGCTGGATGCACGCCCGCTGTCACGCCAGCCGTCTCGGCGCGTTCCGCGAGCGTCCGCGCCTGTCGGCGAACATCGTCGGGACACGCGAGCTCGGAGGCGAGGCGCGGCACGAACGCGCTCGGTCGCACTGGCTTCGCCGGTAAGCCAAGTTCCGCGTTCAGCGTCTGGTACGCGTTCTTGACGCGAGACTGCTCGACGCGTGCCGGCACCGTGACGTCGTCGAGCGTCTGCGACCGGCCGGTACAGCGACACGCGCCGTAGACGCTCGCCGCGGCAATGCCTTCGATCGACCGCCCCTGCAGGAGGGCTTCGTTCTGTGCGCTCCGGAACAACTGACACGCCTGGTCACGGAGCGTCTCCGAGAGGCCCAGCGCACTGCTGATGCGTCGCACCTCGCCCAGACCATGTGCGAGATTACGTTCGGCTTTCGACTGGAAGCGGCCCCGGGACTGCTCGCGGCGCAGCCGCCCGAGCTGGCGGCGCTTCCGCCCCGAGAGCGTGTTCCCGCTCGCATCAGTGTGTTTCCCGATCTCCGTCGAGAGCCCACGGTCGTGACGTGCAACCGTGAGTGGTCCGCCAGTCCGCTGTTTCTCGTCCGTACAGGACCGCCACTCCGGCCCGTGGTCGATGCGCTGTTCGTCGATAACCAGTCCGCAGTCTTCGCAGACTGTTTCGACGACGTTCGTAGTGACGCGACCGCCACATTCGGGACACTGATTACCAGTAGTCTGTACGTCCTCGTCGAAGCCACGCGCGTAGCTGTCACTCGTCGGCATCGTTGATTCACCGAGTTCGAGGCGTCCGCCATCGTGGCGAACCCCTCACCCACTCAGGGGTCGAAAAACCCGGCCGCGGTGCAGAAGCTCGGTTTCCACGGGCGAGCGCGCTGAGAACCCACTGCTTTGGTGATGGTCGCGGTACCACCTGGGATGCGTCCGGGCAAGCGGCCGCCGCTGAAGGACTGCTACTCGGGGTTGCCGAGCGCGGTTACGGTCGCAGCGTCAGCAAGGAAGACAGCAGTCGGAGCGACGATGACACGACCACGCCCACTCGCATTGGTTGTCCAGTGCTCGTCGCCCGCCGGGGACGAACGCGCGATGAGCTGCCCATCCCCTTGCACGAGAATCGAGTCTCCAGCGACAGTCGACGCGCCGAACTGCGCGCCCGCCACTTCATGCATCCATGCTTGCTCACCCGTCCGGTCGATGGCGTAGAGGGCGTCCTGCGTAGCGGCGTACACGTGGCGGTCGTCGACGGCGAGCGGGCATTGCGTGTCTCCGCGGACGTTGAACGTCCACTTGCGCGTCCCCTCGTGGTCGAACACGATCACGAGTTGGTGACTCTGGACGACGATTCCGTTCGAATGAACGACTGGCCCGCCAGTGATTGCCGGCGTGGACGCCGTCCACTGCGTGTCGCCAGTCTGGGTGTTTAATGCGACGAGGCCTGTCTCGCCCGACTACGATCCGACGTAGACCGTTCCGTCCCTAACGGCGACTGCGTTGGCGAACGTCCCCCGACCACCGTCGATGTCGACGTCGCGTGACCACAGTTCGGTCCCGTCGGCAACCAGGAGCGCGTGGACGCGGCCACGCCAGTCGGGCACGTAGACGACGCCGTTCGCGGTCGTCGGTGGCGCAGTCAGTCGCGCGTCGATGTCGACGAGCCAGTCCTCGGCACCGTACTGTGTCTCGAAGCCGACGATGCGGCCCTGTTCGAGCGCGCGTTTGGCTGTGACGACGACGTGGTCGCCGCTCACTGCGGGTGGGCCGACCGGCTCCGACCGCAGCGGCACCTGCCAGCGCTCGCTACCAGTCGCCGCCGACAGCGCGTGGAGCCGGTAGCGGTGGCGTGCGGTCTCGGTGATTGCGTCGACGGGGACGTACAGTCGGCCGCCAGCGAATGCGGGCGTGCCAGTGCTTCGAGCAGCATCAAGTTCGATTTTCCATACGGAGTCAGGGTTCGTCGGGCTCGCGTCAACCTGTCGCGTGTGACTGGCGTTCTGGCCGGCCATCGGCCACGCGCCCGCGACGTCGCCGAGGTCGCCGGACGGCTGCGACTGCGTGAGACAGCCGGCGAGGGCGGCGCTTGCAGTCCCGATTGTTGCGAGGACCTGGCGACGCGTCCGGGAGGGCATACTGGGGACGTTCCGGTAGAACAGTGGTAAGCCTTCGGGGGTCAAAATCGCTTGACGCGAGTGATGCCCAAACGAACTGTGTGGCAGCTGACGCCGATTATCAACACCTTGACGCTGATAAAATCGCATTCCTGACGCGGTCCTGTGAGAAGGTCTGGCGTTTCAACAGTGCCTGCCAATTCGCGAATACCACACCCAAACTCGACTAACCGTATTTGGAACAACTGCTAACCGTTCTACCTCCGAACTATCGACAAATCATTCTCCCAGTGACATCCGCAAGCACACACACTTGATATGCGAATTTGGCCCATGAAACTGTTTAGCCGAAAGTTTGCCGGCGGACACGATACCAGATCGAGAGAAGAATGAACAGCACACCTAACACGACGATAGCCACTTTGCCTTCAGAATTGAGCCAGGGGTCAAACACGAAAATCGTCGCGAGCAGTCCCGCAATTACGGGAACGGTGGACTCGTTGAGCGACCGAATATAGACGCTCGTCGCGTTTCGTGTGACTTTCACCGGTTGGCAAACTCCAGAATCAAGCGGGGTTGAATCGTCCGCATTGCTTTGTTGTCCAAGTTTGAGTTCGTTTCGACGCTCAGCGTCAAGGTAGATCTCAGGGATATCAACGTCCGTCTCTGCAAGACCACTGATACCCAGAACGTCAACCGGATCAGGATATCGGTCAGGGTTCTGTTCTATCTGTTGGTTCTTACGACCGGTGACTTCGTCCCGCAACGGCAATGCCTTCAACTTCGTAGATTCTTCCGCAGATTCGATAACAACGCGATCACCTGCGGTGATACCGAGAGCATCCATCGTGGTCTCGCTAATCCGACAAACATTAAATCCGATATCCGGATGAACGCTTTTCCGGACACGACAGAGTACCGGTCGTTTGCCGAAAACATGGTCAAGACGTTTAGTTCGGTGGTCCGGGGGCGTCCTGTCGAAAACTTGAATTGACTCTCCCGTTGGGACACCGAGTGCGTACCGTAAATTCGACCCGATGCCGATCTCTCCGGGGTCTAAGTGAGTGACGTTTCTAAGGTCGGCTTTACCGAATATAGCGAAGGTGGTGCCGTTGTGTTCAGCCTCAATTCTAAGGGGGTCTCCGTGGGAGAGTGCCGGGAAGTTGTTTCTGCGTGTATCCGGGGATAGCTGGATGTTGTAGGAGTTGGGCCATTCCCAGTCCTTGGTTGACCGAACGGTCAAGGCCGCCGAATCGGGCATAAGTGTAGGCTCCTTATATTTAGTGTAAATTTATTTAATTCTGGTGGAGGACATAATCGACGTACTGCCATACAGGCACAACCACCGCTCTAATAGTTACTGAAGAAGATGACGCCGATACCGACGAATGGGGTCTCTTTCGACGACCAGGGGACCATCGACGTCCCGCTGTCGTGTGATCCCGAGTAGCCACTTGGTCAGCGTGGTGTGCATGTAGCGTCGGCAAGCGAACCAACTAGTTCCTGATGGTGGCTACTCAGCGTGGTGAAATCGCGTTCCACATTACTGGTGGGACTTGCCCAATTACTCAGGGGGACGAGATTACTGTCCGAGTCGTCGCTTGAGGTCATCGTTATCTTAACCAACACGCATCGCTATATTCGGTCAGTGTTGGTTAACAGTGAGGGGGTGGGAATGAATCGGGTGTTGGTTGGCTGCTTTTGTCGTTAACCAACATGAGTGGGAGTTCAGGGAGTTCTGTTGGTTAATATAACTACTGACAGCTTTCCCTCCTTACTCTGGTAAGTATCCAGTACCCTATCGATAAATACTAGGCTACATTCTAGGGCGACGATGCCGGTAGACAGCTTCGACGAGTTTGTCGACGCCCTCCAAGAGATCGAATCCAAAGGCTTCATCGAGACTCACCGCGCTGGCAACACGGGTATCGGGAAAACGCTCGAGGACCTTCTCGGCATCGAGGAGAACAACATCCCAGGCCCGGACGCCGCGGGCATCGAACTAAAGAGTACGCGACGCCAGTCGAACAACCTCACGACGCTCTTCACGAAAGAGCCGCCGCGAGACCAGCGAGAACTCTGGAACCAAGACCTCGTCAGGGAACTCGGATACGTCGACTCGAAGGACCGCCAAGCGCTGAAAGTCACCATCGGAACCGGCGAGTCGAACAACCGCGGGTTCTACCTCGACTACGACGACAATTCCGTCTCCGTCGTCCACGACGATTACGGCATCTGTGCAACGTACCCGTTGAGCCTACTCCGCGATGTCTTCGAACGGAAGCTCCCCGAGCTTATCCTCGTTATCGCGGACGTCGAGAAGCGCGACGGCCGCGAATACTTCCACTACAACGAGGCGTACCACCTCGACGGCTTCGACGGTGACGACTTCCTCGGGCTGATGCGGGACGGCGTCATCACGCTCGACCTCCGGATGCACATCAAGGACAACGGCAACATCCGGAACCGAGGCACCGCGTGGCGCATCATGGACGAAAGCCGACTTGACGAAGCCTTCGAGGAACGGACACCGCTCCTTGATGGGGAAGCAACTGACGTAGTCAGTGAATCAACCCAGAATACTGGGCAGAACACGCTGGACGAGTTCTGATGGCTGCTGAATTTACAGTCCCCGGAAAGGCCGAGTTTGCGGACCTGAAGGGCCAGAAGAGGGTTCAGCAAGACACATACGACGACCTCAGAACGATTATCGAGGTCGTTAACGAGGCCGAAGAGCCACTGGCGTTCGAGCACGTGCAGTTATTGGCGGAAGAACGCGGCTTCGATGGAAGCGACAACACGTTCAAGAAGCGAGTGAAGCTGCTTTTCGACTGGAAACCAGCGTTACTAGACTGGATTGTCGGGCAGCATCCAAAAGCGGTTTCGTGGGTTGATGTCGGTGCGCGCCACGTGGACGTGGAAGACGTGACGTGCGCCACGATGAACAACGTGAAGCGAGGGTGTGCGGAGAAAGGCGATCTGATGAAGGACGAATACGCGAAGGCGAGCATGCGGGAGTTTCAGGCTCGCTCACTCGAAAACAGCCTTGAGACAGCGGATTTGACCGGTGGATTACCAGATGTCGTCGACGCAGTGATGAGTGAGATTGCGATGATCGCCGCCGACGAACTACCGTCGCGGGTCCAGTCAATAAATCAGGCCACGAAATCCATCGCTGGCGACGCTAACGAGGAGATATACAACCGGTGTCTGCGGAGTATCGGATACTCTAGCGGCGACGAATTCTCGGAGGAGGGCGACGACGCGGACCTGATCGTGTTCTCCGAGACCTCGAATGGCTGCTTGAATGCTGAAGTGAAGTCAGAGAAGTCCAGAGAGCGTGCCAGTCGGTCGCTGATGGACGAGAAGAATCCATGGGTCCTCTGCTCGTTCTTCGACGACGAAAAGGAAGTACGGAATGGCATGTTCGACGGCAACGACCAAGGGACGCGGTGGATCGAGTCCTCAGTTGCGGCCTACGTGCCTCCGTCCACCTTGGCCGACGTAAAGGCTCTCGACGAGAAAGTCGATGACGGGAACGAGGCGTACGAACATCGAACGAACGCCGACCTCTGGGGCTTCGACGGAGCGGAAGCGTTCGATGACTTCCTGTTCCTTCGTTCCAACGAGGAGTTTGCCGCCGATATGCAACACTATCGCGAGCACGGGACGCTGCAAGACTTAGACCCCGGTCACGAGGCGTAAATCGCGATTATTCTTCCGGCGCGGTCATCACGACGATGTTCTCGTTGGCCATCAAGTCGCCTTTGACGCCCGGCTGGTTCTCCGGCGCGTTCTCCCAGGGGAGCGTCTTGTTCGGGATCTCCCGGGGGAGCATGTGCGTCAGTTCGAAGCCGAGGTGTTCGCAGAGCTGCTGGGTGATGAGGTGCGTCGGGATGTTCACGCGGCTCATCGTCCGGTTCGCGACGACCCACGCGACCGGCTGTCCCGGCTTGAGGACGCGCTTGACCTGCTCCATCACCGCGTAGTAGTCGCGGAAGAACTCCATCGCGTCGTCGGACCGGCCGTCCTTCTCGCGTAACGTCTCCAGCGTCGCCGAGAGCGCCTCCGACCACTCTTCGATCTCTTCGAGTGGTTCGAGAACGCGGTTCGACCCGCCGAGTCCGGTCTTGTCGACCTCGCGCATCTCGTCGTACTCGCGGCCCCACGAGACGATGGCGGGGTCCTGAGAGAACTGTCCGTACGCGACGGTCGTCCCGTGGTCGCCGTACGGGGGCGACGTGATGACGATATCGACGCTGTCGTCCTCGACGTCGGCCGCCTCCCGAGAGTCCGCGTAGTGGACCTGTGTTTGCTGGTCGCGTGACGTCTCCCGGCTGTAGTCTTTCATCATGGAGACGTTTTCGCGGACCTTCTGTTCGAAGATGGGATAGACGTCGGGGTCGTGGTCCTCGCGGTCCTCCTCGGAGAGTCGGTACCGCTTGTACTCGCCGTTGCGCTGGTAGCTGACCTTCCGGGTCGTGTGCGAGAGCGCGACGCGGAAGAAGCGGGCGAGCGCTTGGTCGTACTCGCGCTCGAGGTCGTCAATGCGGTCCCGAATGACGGCGAGCTGCGTGAGCTGTGGTTCGGGGAACCAGCCATCCCGCACGGCCGGCTCCTCAACGTCGATTGGCTCGCCAGCTTCGTACTGGGATTCGACGTCTGCTAGCCGGCTCTTCAGCCCGTCGAGGAGCGTCGTCTGTGCGGCCTCGACCTCCTCTGGGTCGAGCGGAATCGACTTTGCTCGCGTGAGCAATACCGCGAGCGGGTTGATATCGTTGGCTTCGGCATTCAAGTCGTGGCGTCGCGCCTCGACGGCAGTCGTCCCGCTGCCGGAGAACGGGTCGTAGACGACGTCGCCTTCCTCGAGGACGCCCTCGTCGAGATAGTAAGAGAGGAGCCGGTCGGGAATCTGGGGGACCATCCGGGCGGGGTAGTTGTGCAGCCCGTGCGTGAGGTACTGCGTGTCCGCGTCCGGGAACGTCCAGTTCACCGCCTCCAGTCCCGACTCGGTGAGAGCGGTGTCAAGTGTCGTCTGGTGTGGATTCTCAGTCATCTATTCAAATGCGTCTACTTGGTGTGAATCGGATTTGTTCCCTCTTGATAGTAGTGATTTGGCGAAGTTCATTCTAACTTACCGGACGGTGATGGTTCGGGGAAATCTTCCGGGTGCTCCTCCAGATTGTAGTGTCCCCTTCTGTCACCTCTAGTTAGAATACCTAAGTCAACCATTCGGCTGATTGTACCACCGGTTTGGGAGCGTACCTGGTTCTCTGTGATGTCCTCCCCAAGTGCATCCTCAGCAGCCAAGAATTGGTGAAGGTCTTCCATACGGGATGTATATGTTCCTTCAACTTCCGAAATTATATCTGATATGTAACACATAAATTCAAATTCTAGATCAATATTTTGTCTAATATGGTCTACCAAGAACCGTCGCTCAGACTCACTAAGTGCAGGTTCCTCGGGTCCATGAGCGAGGAGCGGGTTCTTGTACCGGAGGAATTCTTCCCCGCTCTCAGTTAGCCAGGTCCTCCATGATTCGGAGCCGCCGTCTCTTTTGATGGCTAGGACGCCTAATTCATGACCAAATCCTGCCGGCTCGGATTTTGTTTTCTGGACTTTCCCTACGAAATGGTTTAGAAACCGGTTCATTGACTGCTCTGGATTATTTGAGTCTGATTTAGGGAATCCAGCAGATTTCCGGTTCTTCTTTTTCACATTTTCTTCATTTTCCCATGCCACAATCTCATCCCTCAGAGGCTCTACTGCATTCTTAATATGTGAACGGAACGTAGAGAGAGTGATCGTTTCATCATTCGATTGGTACAACTTCGCTAATTCATACAGTACAAACTTCAGTGGAAGGAAGCGATAATATTGCGAGAATAGAAGTTGATCGTCTCGTTCTAGCGGGAACGCAGTCTCTAAAGGAATGGTTTTGGGAACCTGATATCCCCACTCAAATGTAGAACTTGGGGTTCTTGGGCGGGTCGCGTCCTGATCTCCAGTTATCGTTCTCAAGGAGTCCGCTGAACCGCCCTGACTCCCTATCTCGGATGAATTAATGTCTGTTTCTTCTAAGTCCAGCTGATTCTGGATAGCTACACGGATGAACTGATTTGGCGAGGCGTAGGCACCTTGTTTGACCAGCTGATTTATTTGTTCGTACGTATCAGGGTCAACCTCTGCTGGAATCCTCATTTTACTTGAGTTCTTGCTCGATCCGATCCTCGCTTGGAGGCTCTTCGTCGAGCATCTGGTAGATGTTAATCACGTTCTCAACCGCCGGTTGGTCTACTCTATCTCGTACTGCTGTGACTACTTCGGTTAGTTGGCGATCGCCATTAGAAATGTCGGACCATGCCCGAACTTCATCTTGGGACAGGTCATCTTGATGGCGAATACGATCGTAGATGTCGCGAGCTACCTCGTATTTCGACTTTGTTTCTGTAGGTTCTGATCTCTGTACCAACTCAGACAGAATCGTATGCCTGTGCTCCGGATTATACTCTGTGTGGGTTTCTCCTTCGCTGTCCGGGAAGGCCTCGTAGAACAAGCGATATCGGTAGGCGGATGAGTCACTAAAGCGCTCGACTGGGAGGATTTTAAATAGAGCTTGAATATCGGCCTGATCGTCTTTTTGCACACTTGCTATCTCTTTTCCGAGCTTCCAAGCTCGCTTATTTCCACTGTACTCTTCATTTATGTCATACAGGGATAATATTGTGTCTTTATACTTCTTCATCATCTCCTGCAGTTCATCGTCCTCT
The DNA here is from genome assembly GCF_001488575.1 of Halobacterium hubeiense. Taxonomy (NCBI): domain Archaea; kingdom Methanobacteriati; phylum Methanobacteriota; class Halobacteria; order Halobacteriales; family Halobacteriaceae; genus Halobacterium; species Halobacterium hubeiense. The sequence continues at coordinate 2,274,375 of NZ_LN831302.1, read as the reverse complement.
TCCTTAGTAAGAGTTCGAACGCCACCCTTGTTGAGAGCCGGAAACCTACCCCGACGAGTCTCTTTGATTTCTATGGAGTATTCGCCGTCCTCGATCTTAGTATACAAATCGGACATAGTGTGGATTAGACGGTCGCCTACTTAATTGCTGTACTCGATGTTGTGCCGCTGCTCGATTTTTGCTTCTAGATCGGCTAACAGTTCTGCCCGATCGGTAAGCTCTTGCCGAAGTACATCAGCTGCCCGTTCACCGTCGATCGTAATATCGTCGTCTAGTAACTCTTCTATCATATCGAAGTTACGTTCCAGAATGAGTTCTTCGGCACCCCACTCGACGCCGAGTTTCAGCTGTATCTCATCCCGAAGGTCGTCGTTATCGACAATCGCCAGTGCTCTCTGCCACTCTGGACGAGTCGTGTTGATCGTCACTTCAAATCCGTCCTCGTTCTCGCTCGTCAGGGCCTTCCAGTTCTCCTCCTCATCAGGGAAGAACGTAACGGCATGAACGATAGAGGCTTTCCCGTCACCGTCATCACCTCCCTTTTCTTCCCCTTCATCAACCGGACCGTTACTCGTCTTCGTTGATCTTTCTGGGTCCCCGACTCGGATATAAATCTTCGAGCGGTCTAGTTCTTCCTGCTCCTCTTCCTCACCCAATCCGATAACATCCGGACGAGAACGAACCGAGGCGCTGAACGCGTATATCCCCTCTTCGGAGGGACGGATGCGCTCAATATCAAACGTTTCAGTTTGGTTCTCCCCTACGTGTACTTTTTTCGGGGTAAATTCACGGTGGACATCGTTATCTGGACAGCTAATCTCGATATCGTAGATTTCGTACTTCTCACTCTCGGGATCTTTCGGGTTTTTAACTGTTACTGACAGTGGGATGGTCTCCCCTGGCTCGAAGTCGCGGTCACCAGCCTGACAACGGAGTATATCGATATCATTTCCGGTTTTGGTTTCACCCTCATCTTCGTCGCCTTCCCCTTCATCAACCTCAACGCCCGATCCGAACGAGCGATACGAGCTAAAGTCGTCAATATCGGTGAGCAGATCGTTCAGCTCATCTGTGATGTTACTCGCGAGCTCTTCCGATTCCTCAGTCGTCCGCCCTTTCTTGAAGTGCTCGTCGTGCAGTTTCCTCAACTCCTCTTTGATGCCAGTATCACTCTCGAAGCCGCGGAAGTTGGTGTGGGAGTTATTTTCTAAGTCCGGGCAAAGCTCACGGACGTCACACCAACCAATCATCTTCGCTGGCTGCCTCAATGAAGGAATACGATGAGGTTTGTAGTCGTTCACACACATGAACGGATCCCCATCGATATCGCCCTTCAGCATCGCGACCCCGCTCCACGGCAAATCGTCGAGGGATTCCGTTCCGACTACAACAAGATTCTTTACCTGATATTCGTCACCCTCTGCAGTGAATTTCGGGAGTTTGCCGAGGTGGAGTAGTTCATCCGATTCTCGTGCAGCCTTCACGTCCGGAGGACTTGGGATGTGGGTCTCTCCGTCAATAGTGTATTTTACGCTCACGTCATCTCGGAGTAGTAGAAATGTAAACTTCCGGATGAGTACATCTTCTACTTCGTCCCAATCGCTCAACTTCTCGAGGTCGTTCTCCCGGACACCAGTGACGTGAATATACGTTCCTTGAACGTCATCTGGTAGCTGCGAGCGGCTCGCTGCTGGAGTCTTTGCACGACTGTACTTGCCTTCCGGTGTTATCGTCAGCGCGTGGTGTTCCGATCCTTGACGAGACTCTACGTACGTTTTATCCTCGCCGCACATGGCGATGACGTAGAATCCGCGGCCGTACGCGCCAGCCTTCGTACCAGTTTGCTTACTTTCGTTAGGCGTGTCTATACCGACGAGATTGTCCTCGAGAATCTCCTTCGTCATCCCACCGGCGTTGTCTTCGTAGGTATAGGTCGCGTTCTTGGTGTCGATCGATATCTCGATCTCAAGTGTACTATCCTCCTCAAGGACCCCCATCTCCCTGTGGGTCCCGAAGGCGTCTCCGCCATTCTGTATTGCCTCAGCAATACTTCCCATCCATGGCCGGTCGTAGTCCTCTCGAACTCGTTTTAGGGTATTCTCACGCTCTACGGGCACTTCCCGGTCAATCTCTGCATCATCTGCGAACTCAGGGCTTCTCGCGTCCTTTTCGTCGTTCGAAGCTGAGTCGCCGGCCTCAAGGTCTAGTTGTTCCTCTGTCATTCGTATAGGTTCTATGCTACTCCTATACACATAATAGTGGCGGAGAAATACACTATGCTTCTGTTTGAGATTATACTCCTAAGCATAAGGGCCACATATAGTATGTGGGGGCTTACGAGTGGACCTACTGAACCGGCATTCTACGAACCCACCTCGATTGGTAGTAGTGAATCGCCATCCCGGTGAAGAACCCGGCTCCGTGGCCGACGAGATTCGTGAAGCCACTCTATTCTGCAAATCCGCGGGAAAACTCATGACCACCAGGTATAGCGCCGCGAACGTCCCGAAGAACAGAATCACAGCGAGGCGTTGGTTGTCTCAAGTTCACTTGAGGAGTCAGTCGACGGCGACGTTTCCACGTCCGCCTGTGGTCAATCAGCTGGTAGAGGTCGTTTTTTGCTGGAGTAGCCACGAGAAGTAAGATGGGATGTCGCTTTCCGGTAGTTTGTCGTCAATAGCGAACTGGAAATAGCTCCAACCAAGAGAATATTATTTACTGGTCCCGATAGCGGGTGAGAGTAGGATTACGAGGAGTGCTAGAATACCCATCAGGCTATTCCAAACTTGAGGAGAAGCACCTACTCGATTCATGGTTAGATTGTATATAAATTGACCAAGCCCTCTGATTAACAACGCATCTATGGTCAAGACGACGGTGAGGACTGTAACAGCAAGCGTAAGCCAGTATACTTTCCGTTGATGTCGATCGCCTACATCCGACCCAATTCCGAGGTATAGAAGAGATAATGGCTCAACTTCTGCGACTGAGACGACTTCGACGAATCCATAGTTTGCTTCAACTGCTCGAATCTGGACGGATTCAAAATGGGGAGAAATTCGATGACCATCGAAACTAAATGTATAATCCCGTAGAAGATTATCCCTGACAGTGGGTCGAGTGAAATCGTTCGGTTGGCTTTCTGATGCAGACTCGAGATTCTCAAAGAGTTCGTCGGCATTTTCTCGGAGTGCGTAATCGAAACGCACCAAGACCAGTCTTCGGGGTACATGGTCTAAATAGGGTTTATTGTGTCCCGGTAGTGGGCGATCTAGTTGTCCTCCAATTCCTCGGTCGGTAGCTCGCCTTCGAGCCACTTTCGACCACGCTTGGAGAGCTTGTACACACCCCGGTCTTCGTCTGCGTACTCAATCAGGTCGTGCTCGTGTAGCGTTAAGACGTGTTCTCGAACCGCTTGATGGCCCCAGTCAACGTTCTCAGCAATCATCGAGGGGGTGAGTTGAAGGTCCCGGTTGCGCTCGTTCCAGAGACGTTCAAGGATGTCTCTATCTACGGGAGTCATCCAATCCGCCAACCGGGGCGTCGCCATACCACTGGTCACCTTCCGCGAGCCGTATTACTATTTTCATGGATTCAGGCAGGCAAACTCGACAGCTGTCCTTACAAACTATATAGTGGGTAAGAACCAAGTATCTCACAAACTAACCAGTTTGTAACGGGGCTTCCGGCGGACCCGTCGCTCCCCGATGGGTCTTCATGAGAAGGTGCGGACCCCGTTGCTCGGAACAACGGGCCCGCGTGGGGCCTCGTAGATAAGGTACGAAGCCCATGTTCGAATCCAACGACAGCGACCAAGAGCCTTCTGTTGTACAGCACCGCAAGAACGACGGCTGCCCGGTCTGCAGGGCATTAATTCGTACAGTCGAACGACGCGGCCCGGGCGATGTCGTGGTCCAGACGTGCGGTCACGAAGTCGGAGACACGCTCGCGCGTAACTTCCCGCGCACGGAGGTCGATGCGTGATGACTGCGGACGCCGACGGCGTCGACTGGGACGTGCTCGGGTTCGTGGTGGCCTCCGACTACCGGCGCGCAGTCATCAATGCGCTCAACGACGATGGCCCGGCGACGCCGACGACGCTTGGGGAGCGCACTGGCCTTGAGATTACGCACGTCTCGCGCACGCTCACGGAACTCCGCGAGCACGACGTGGTCGAACTGCTCGTCCCCGAAGAGCGCTCGAAGGGGCGCTTTTACGGGCTGACTGACGCTGGCGAAAACGTCGCCGCGGAGGTAACCTCGCATGAGTAACCACCGGCCGGGTACGCCTCCGGATGACGTCGAGTGCGACCCCAGCACACGACCCGTATCTCTCGCAAGGTGACGAACTGGAACGCCTTCCACGCGAGCACACGTCCACCGCCCTGCCTGCTTGACTCCGACCACGAGTCAACGGAACACCGTGGGAAGCGTCGCCTCTCGGGGACCCCCGGTGATTTCCATGCGGCCGATATCTTCCCGAAGTTTGGCGGACACGCCGAAACCCGGGGCGGATCACAGCTGGTGTTATCCTCTGGGGACGTCCGCGCAATTCTTCGGGAGACGACGGATCGGAGTGAGTGGCCCAACGAGACGATTAAGCGAGCGATGACGTGGACAGCGAACCTCACCTCTCGTCGCGATGAGAAACGCGAGTGGGACGCATGTGACGACGAGAACCTGCTTACACTACGGCATGGGCGGAGTGGAGAGTTAGTTGTGGACATCGGCGAGTATCGCGAGTATTACGCGGAGTTGGAGGAAGACCAAGAACAGACTCCGTCGCGATAGCGGTCTTGTTTCTGAGTCCACCACTCCCAAAGCTGTGACTCCGGTTGTGGCTGCCGGCTGACCGGAGGGAGGCCGGGAGCGGAGGGTGGGGCGGTGGGGCTTGGGTCTGGTCTGGCACACAAAAAGAAAGAGACCACATCCTCGCTATGCTTCCCACCACCGACCGCGCTCCGGGAAGTGGATATCGGACCACCCGGTCAGCGCGATTGAGCACCGGCCTTCGTACCAGTTCTTCGCTGCTGCCCGGAACCTGACCGTCTGGCCTTCGCGGACAACCGTCTGCCCGGATTTCTCCCAGCAGGTGAACTTGATTTTCCCGCTGTCATCCGCTATCAGCCCGACTTGCTGAATCGCGCTACTGCTCGGTTCCCAAAGGGTCTGCACAGTTCCTTGAACTGTCACCTCACCGACCGGGACGTCCGGCACCTCCGCAATCGGCACGACCCGTCCTGGAACCGCCTTCACCTCCTCAACGAGCTCCAACACCGCCGACGTCACGTCCTGGCCGGCACGAACCTTCTCGGCTACCTGCCGCGCGATGGCCGCACTCGTCCACCCACAATCCACTTCGTCCTGAATCCGCATCGCCTCTCGATTCACCTCCGCAAGTTCCTCTCTTGTGAGGTGCTCCCGCGGGTCCGTCCGTGCAGGCTCGGCACGCCCACACTGGTCGGCGACCACGTCACGCGTGCGCTCCTCCCGACCGTTCTGCCGACCCAAGTCAGCACGGGCACTGATGTGTTCGAGTTCGGCTTCCCGCCCGAGAATGCGTTCCTCCTGTTCGAGGGTGACGCCGTGAATCCGCTCGGCGCTCGTCTCCTTGATGCCATCCGGGTGGTTCGCATCCACCTTCGCTTGTGTTTCCTGCTCGACCGCGGCCTCGAACTCCGGCGTCTCGTCGACGACCGGGAAGCCGTCTTCAGCGTCCGCCTGCTCCTCGGGGTGCTCGAATGCCTGTTCAGCGACCGTAACGACCTTGCGACTAGCGTTGTTACTAGACATTGGAGTTCACTAACTCCGAAGGCGCTCACGCGCCACCACCGCGACTCCACTCGCGGTTTTCCGACGACAACGACCGACAGACCCATCTGCGCGCTCTCGCTCGCGCCTTCGCGAGCGCCCCACCGGGGCGCGAGCGAGAGCGCGCCTGCATGAGGTGGCCCCAACCAGCACCGCGCGCCGACCCGCCCGGAGCGAGCGGCCAGCACGCAAGCCGGTTTCGTGTCCGTCAACCGAGCGACCACCGGGAGCGAGGGCGACGCAACCGAAAGCGCGCTTGGTGCTGGCGCCGAGGGCACATTCATTTTAGCCCGGAACAGGCGCGGGCGGTGCGGAGAGCGCCCGCATGCCCGGAATGGTCGGTCGCGAGCGACGCGGAGGGCGGCAGCGGCGAGCGGGGCGGGCCGTATCGTATACAGGAAAATGGCAGCCTCCAGACGACTAGGCCAGCGACCAAGCGCGATAATTCTCGCCCTTCAGTGACCGTTCAGACCGTCTATTCACGTATCCCGTGGGTGTGTATTGTGTATGATGTGTTACAACTACCGGATTATTGTACGACCCTTCGATACACCTGTCTGATGGTCGGCCACCAGGCTTGATTGCTTTCAACCAACAGTGACGTCTGGAATCCAATATAGAACAAGACGCTAAGGAGGGCGAACGCCAGTCCGGGCATTACTGCCCAGTTCAGTGAGAGTTCAAATACGCCGTCGGTCACCTGCAGACTGCTCATCCAGTCAAGGAGATACAGCCCGGAAATAGTGCCAGCGTACAATATCGTGAACGTAGTCAAACGATGAATCCTCGTTACGGTTTCAGCCATCCGGCCAGTCATCCCGGACAAGGAGGGTTCTAAATCACTCGGCACCGGCCAACTCGATCGTGGATCATTGAGCCAGTAGATGTTCGTCTGCCTGCCTGCTTCCGCACTCAGTAGTACTCCTCTATCAACCAAAGAGTTCAGACGCTTCCGAGTTCCCTCATCGCTGAGGCCGGTCATCTCAGCGACGGCTGATTTACTCAGGAACGGCTTGTTCGCGTTCACAAAGCACCTTAGTAGTGCTTCATCTGGAACATCGACAGTCGAGATATCAAGCAAGACGTCCTGGTTGATGAATTCAGGCAATTCTGTGTCACTCATAAGCTACTGTTCTTTACTAACAAGGTCCTCTTGAAACTCCTCGTGAATCGGTGGTTGCCAACTACGGGTTTGCGGTCACCAACCGACCACTGAGCGAGTGCAATAACCCCCCGTAGCGTGACGGTACTGATCGAGAGACAGATGACAACCACACATTCGAAGCGTTGGCTGGGGCAGAACAGAGACACCATCCACCGAGTCGATACTAAATAATGCGATTGGAAAAGATCCACCGACGAATCAAAGCGAGCAATTACAAACCGTGGCAGGTCTATCTTCTCACCGCCTCCACGCTTGGCGGACTAGGACTGTATTTCAATGTCGGAATCATTACGTCTGCGCTTCGAACAATCGAAAGGGCCTCATCCGGGTTGGAGTGGCTAGTAATTCTCGGAATCCAAGGAGTATTGATCGGTTTTGTCGCAGAATCCCTATATGAGCAGGGCAACAGATACGCCAAGGCAGCCAGCCATCTGTTTGGATCAAAAGACCGGACGCTATTCTTCCGAATTGGTGTGATGACCGTGGTGTCTGGAATCATCACGAAGGTAATTCCATCTGTTCTTGAGCGTGCGACCGAGTATTTCGTCATCCAGACCGCCGGCGCCGTCATCGCACTCGGAATTTTCCTGATTCATCAAGGATCTCGTAACTGGAATATACAAACTGAGTGGCCTGCGATTGTTGCCGGTGCCATACTGGCAATCGCACCGAGTCTAGTGTAGCCGGTCACTTATCAACTTGAAATGAACAGGCCGTCAAGCGGCCGAGGGCTTTTCGGGGTGGTCTCTCCCACCGAATCAAGCCTGACTCCCGTCCCCCCACGCTTTCCCGCTGGCACCGAGGGCACATCCATTTTAGCCCGGAACGGCGACCCAGCACTGCGAGGGAGCCGCATGCCCGGAATGGTCGGTCGCGAGCGACGCGGCGGGCGGCAGCGGCGAGCGGGGCGAGCCGTTACGTAAGCAAAGAGGGAATCTCCGGGTATGCCTCCGTATCAGAACCGCTATTTCGTACTGAAGTCCACAGGAGCTGATTGAGACCTCGACGGAAACGACGGAGTCGAGGACGGATACTGAGGCAACCCCGACCCACACCGACTCGCCAACGTCGTCCCAAGAATCGTCTTCGGACACGATCCACGTCGCCATGGAGGGTGACGACGCGAACCCAAGGACACAAGAGGAGCCGTTGGCGGCCATTCAGACCGCAGTCGAGGAAGCCGGACCGGGCCAGACCGTGTACGTCCACCCTGGCGAGTACTTCGAGTTCATCGAGTTCAGAACAGACGGCGACCCGAACGCGCCAATAATAGCTGCCACGATAAGCGGCGGTTCTCAGCTGGAAATGTAGTCAGTCAGCTGGTTCGTCACGTCCGCGGTGCGTTCGTCGACGAGCGAGGTGAGATAGTGGTCGATGTCTGCCGGAGTGGTGAGCGTCGCAAGCGACCACGGGAGGACGTGACTTCGTTCTCCGAGTGGGTCGCCCGCGTAGTCGTCATCTCGAAGTGTGAGTGATTCCTCGTGATAGGTTTTCGTGGAGATGAGGACAATGAGCTGCACACCATGGGACGAGAACTGGGGAGCCCCTAGTACGAGCATCGGGCGGCCTTTCTCTGAGAGCGGGTCGCTCGCCCAGACGATGTCGCCACGTTTCAGGTCTTCGAACGCCGTCACTGTACGTCTTCCAGCTCGTCAGTCTGGAGGTCCTCGAGGTGCTCCTCGCCGTACTGGTCGTCGGCCGTCTCGTGGAAGCGGTGGAGTCGATACGCGGATTGGAGCCGCTCTTCATCGTCCGTGATCGCCCAGTACGGGCGCTTGTGTCGCACGAGCCCGCGTTCCTTCAGCCGCGAGAGGATCGCACTGACAGCGTCGGTCTCCAGGCCGAGTCGCTCCGCGATCGACGCCGCCTTCCACGCCCGGTCGTCGTGCTCGTCGAGGAACACCACGATCCGCTCGGTGTCGGTCCGCTCCTCGAAGTCGTCGCCGTCGGCGTTCTCGAACTCCTCGATATCGATGGCGCCGTTCGACATACGGTACTGTTGGGACTGTTGGCACATAGCTATTTGGCTCGTTTGCTCGTTGGTGAGGCTAGTTCTGTGCCTACCGATACGCGATGGTCACTCTGCCGGCGTCGCGACGAGATGCTCCTCGAAATCGCGCGTCCAGTACGTCGCGAGCCCACCCGGACTACAGCGAGCGCACAGCTGCAACGGGCCGTCCAGATGCCCCAGTTCGACGCGGAAGCGCGTGAGCGCCGCGAGCGTGTCAACGACCAGTTCACAGCCGCCACAGGCGACGTGATTGCGCTCGTCGGGATCCGGCCTCGTCTGAATTGCGCAGTCGATGCAGATCGGGTAGGTGACTCGTTCTTCCCGCCCCTAGGTGTGTGCCTTGCCAGTCTCGGTACCGGGCGGCGCATCGCAGAACGTACAACCGACGAGGGTCTGCTGCATCACTTGCCCTCTAGGTCGGCGTCGCGGCCGGCCGTCCAGCCACGGTGGAAGACGGCCAGCTGCGTCGATGAGTCGAACGCGGTGCCGCTCGGCTCGTGAACCAGAACTTGGTCCTTGGGAACCGGAGTGACGACGTCCGCGTCGACGAGGTCGTTGACCAGGTTCTGGCCAGTCGCGTCATCGACGTCCGCCGTGTCAACGCCGCCGGCGTCGCGGTCCTGGGCGAGCTGTTCCTTCTCGAACCGTTCGTAGTCGCGACTCGTGTCGTCGTGCGGATCGGGACCAGCCATAATGGGTCACGCAGCACGCATCGTTGCGCGCTGCACGCCTTTCGGGGTGCACGAGAAACGTACTCCGTGCGCAACGACCGGGCAACGCGGTGGTACGTGTGCGCCACCCGCGTATGCCACGGGAACACGCAGACAGGCGCCAGGAGCCACCACGCGACGGGCGGCACGCGGCGAGCGGGGCGGGCCGCGAGCGCACAGTGGGGGAATACTGTCTGGATGGATTACGGGGGATAGTGGGGTATCTGGAGAAGGGTCTTCGCTGATGGGTCGATGCCGTATCCAGTGCGGTTGAACCCCTTCCCGAAATCATTATGAAATTCCATCTCGCCGATGTTCGCAATGTACGACCAACGGGTGACGATTCACGACGCTGTTCGGCGAATCGAGAACGGGGATTACCTGCTGCCGGCGATTCAACGTGAAATCGTCTGGGAACGCGAGCAAATTACGGATCTCTTCGACTCCGTGCTGCAGGGGTATCCAATTGGGACGTTTCTCTACTGGGACCTCCACGAGGAGAACTGGGACGAATACACGATGTACGGGTTCATCAAGGACTACATTACCTCGACAAAGTGGATCGAGACCAACGCGCAGTCTCGTAATTCCAAAGCAAAACCGGATGGGGCCGGCGATCTGAAGCTTATCCTCGACGGACAGCAACGGCTCTCCTCGTTCTATATCGGTCTCAAAGGGACGTACACCTACAAGCAGCCATACAAGTGGTACCGGAACCCGGGCTCGTGGACGAAATCGCGGCTGTATCTCAACGTCAGCTCGGATCCACGGGCGGAAGCCGAGGAAGGCGGTGACCGCAACACCAGATACCAGTTCAAGTTCCTCCCGGTCGACAAATACGATGAACGGCTCGTCCAGCGAAGCGGTGACTGGTGGTTTCGTGCAGGAGCGATCCTTAACTATCCGGAGTCGATCGATATTCAGGATTACATCAGCAAGCAGACGGCCGAACGGGACGTCGAAAACGAGCGAGCATTCGGGCAGAATCTCCGGGACCTCAGGCGAGCGATTCACGATCAGAAGTATATCACCTACTTCGAGGAACAGCGCCAGGACATCGACCGTGTTCTCGAGATCTTCATCCGGACCAACGATGGCGGGACACAGCTCAGCAAATCGGACCTACTGCTCTCGATTGCACAGGCCAACTGGCAGGAGTACGATGCTCGGGAGGAGCTCACGTCGTTCGTCGACCACCTCAACACCCAGCTTCCGATGACGAATAACTACGGGAAGGATTTCCTCCTGAAGTCCTCGCTCGTCCTCGCGGACTTACCGGTCCGATACAGGGTCAGTCAGTTCAAACGCGAGAACGTCGCGAAAATGGAAGCAGAGTGGGACGAAATCCGGCGCGCCATCGAGGAGGCCGCCACCCTCGTCAACCACTTCGGGATCGGTGGCAAGACCCTACTGAGCCGAAACGCCGTGATCCCGCTCGCGTACTATTTCAAACAGACGGGACTGACAGCCGAAAAACTGCGCCGGGACGAAACGAAGCGGGCAGAGACAAAGCGCGACATCAAACGATGGTTCATTTCCTCGCTACTGCATGGCACCTTCTCCGGCAGTGCCGACTCCGTTCTGACACGGATTCGGGAGATACTCAAGAACCAATCTGGAAACGGGTTCCCGGTTGAAGCGATCGAAGCGGAACTCGCTGACCTCGGCAAAATGACGGGGTTCAACGAGGAGATGATCGAGAACATCCTCGAATACACGAAAGGCGGGAGTCGGACGTTCCTGACGCTGACGCTCCTCTACGATCAGATCGACTTCGGAAGCATCCAGTATCACCAGGACCATATTTTCCCGAGTAACCGCCTCAGCGAAGACTACCTTGTCGACCAAGGAATCGACCGCGACCGCGCTCGGACATTCGAGGCAAAAAGCGACCGCCTCGCGAACCTGCAGTTGTTGACCGGCCGGGAAAACGAGGCCAAGCAGGACGAACCGTTTGAGGAGTGGATCAAAAGCAGAGACCAATCATTCTACACCACTCATCTCATTCCGACCGACCCTCAGACCCACCAGTTGGAGAACTTCGACCTGTTCATCGAACAGCGCGCTGAACTTATCAGACGCGAACTCCAGTCGGTGCTGGGACCGGTGGATGAGGCCCCGGAATAAGGTGGGCAGTACGTCACTGGGCAGCGGCAAACCGTGACGACTCACCAGAGGACTGCTCTTCGCTCGGTGACCCAACCGATAACTGGGGTGGACTTCGAACGGGCGCGGCCGCCTCGGTCGTCCCCCGCCCCGCAAGCACCGCAGGGACGAGGCGCGCAGCGGGGGCGCGGGATGGCGAGCGGCCGCGGGCGTTCGCCAACCAGCGAACACTATTAACCAACAGCCCCCTTCACGGACTTTGTTGGTTAATGCGCTAAATTCCACCTAGCCCAAACGTACAACTACCTGCGTGCCACACACCCACACACGCAACGTATCGCCCACGAAACAAGTCCCCCCATCCGCTAGGTATGCCCCCCGAGCAGTTCACGACCGACCGCCAGTACCTCCACGTCCAGCCCAGCACCGACCCGCTCCATCCACGTGACGTCGCGCGTTCGATCACGCACCTCCATCGCACGACGGACCAGCCGACCTACGAGTGGTTGTTCGTCGCGACCGGCGACACCGGCCCGACGGGCGACCGCCACATCGACTGGTACGTCGACAACACGGTCCAGCCAGTCAAACGCACACTCCGCCAGTCCCTTCCGACGTCCGTCGACCTCGTCGAAACCACAACCTCCTACCAGCAGGCACTCGGGCTCGACGCTCCACTCGAACCCGACACCGACGACGCTACAGATGACGACGCGGTCGCGGGCGTCGAGTGGCAGGGCGTCGGCGACCGCCCCGACGACTGGCAGACCCCACTCCCTGCCCTAGAGTCGTTCGCCGGCGACCACGAGGGTGATTGGCCGCTCGCCGGCCTCCTCGACGCGCTCGCCACCACCGACGCCCCCGTGCTCGTCCAGATTCTGGTCACGCCGAAGGCCGACTGGACCACGACCAAGGAAGACCGCATCATCGACTTAGAGTTGAACGGTGACTTGCGCCGCCACGAACTCGGCCAGGCGATCTTCGGCGGGATCGCGGACACGATTACGGAGGCCACCGACCACGACACATCACGGTCTCCCTCGTACCGACGCACCGATTCCCAACCCGGCCAGCACGCCGGTCGTCGAGACCCCGACACCCCCGCGGGCCGGAACGCACGCCGCCGCGTCGATGATGCCACAATCGCGCCGTCGAACGCTCGCCGCATCGAAGCCATCCAGACCGTCGACACGCGGCAGTCGTTCGTCGTCAACGCCCGCGCCATCACCATCGCCACCGACCCAGCGACCGCCGACGCCACCACTGACGCGATTTCGGCGGGCTTCCAATCAGTTCGCGGCGACCACTACCGCGTCACACCCACGACGTACTCACCAGATAGCGACGCCGCCCGCGAGCTCCTCGACACCATCTCCACGCGAACCACGAGGACGAGTCCGAGCCGGCGCAAACACATGCTGCCGTGGGTCGAGAACGCGAGCCCCGCCATCGTCGCCGACCCCGCCGCCGTAGGGTCATTCTGCGTCGTCGACGGCCCCTCATTGAGTCCGGCAGCGAGTCGCGCGCTCGAACCAACACCCGAGGACCGTACGGGCATCGAACTCCCGCCCCGCTCCACCCTCCAGCGCTACCTCGACCAGCCGGGGATGACCGTCGGCCACCCCCGGACTGGTGACCGCACCACCCTGGACGCGACACTTGCACTGCCACCAGCCGTGCAGCCACTCCATACCGCGATCTTCGGGTCGACCGGCGCCGGCAAAACCGCCGTCGGCCAGCGCATGCAGCTCACCAATCACGCTGCGACGGACGGCGCCACCATCTACATCGACGCGAAAGGCGACGACGCACCCGAAGCATACACGAAAACCCACTACGCGCGCTACGACACCCTCGAAGACGTCCACTACTTCGACTGCACCGAGTACCTGCCCGCACTCCCCTTCCTGACGATTGAACCACTCCTCGACGCTGGGTTGGACCGCGAGTGGGCTGTCAATACGGTCGCCGAACACTACGTCGACCTGCTCGCGGCGGCGATGGGGCCCGAGCAGTTCTACAGTGCTGAGGCCGCCGTCGAAGTCATCCAGCAGCTCGTGCGCGCGCTGTTCGACCCCGTCCACGGCGCCGACAGCATCAGCCAGCAAGAACTACTGGCGGCGGCCGCGCAGTTCCACGAAACGAAGAACCCGCCGCCGGTCTCGGACGGGCGGCTCCACCAGCAGCTCGCCAGTACGGCCGCGAACAACCCTAACACGTTCGATAGCATCATGAGCGCCGCCACCCGCCGCATCGGCACCGCAACGAACGACGCTCGCCTCGCGCCCCTCTTCGAAGCGCACCCCTCGGCCGACCGCTTCGACCTCCGCGCGGCCCTCGACGACGACTGCGTCATCATCGTCGACCTCCAGGGGTACGGTGAACGGTCACGGACGCTGCTCGCGGTGGCGATCCTCTCGCAGTTGTGGCGCGCGCTCCAGCGCCGACAGACAACGACGAACGCGCAGGACCGCCCGCTCGTGAACTGCTACATCGAGGAAGCCGCCGACCTCGCCACCACCGGAATTCTGGATACGCTGCTCTCCCAGGGCCGCGGCTTCGACCTCGGGGTGACGCTCGCCATGCAGTTCCCCGACCAGCTCCGCGACTCCCACCCCAGGGTGTACGCCGAGCTGTTGAACGACGTCGGCACCATCATCACCGGCCAGATTGGCGTTGACCGCCGGCTCACGGAGCGCCTCGCCACCAGCGACCACGACCCCGACCAGGTCGCCGCCCGCCTCCGAGCGCTCCAGCGCGGCGACTGGTTGGTCAGCCCCGCGGCGCCGTTCGCCGAACGCCAGCCCAACCCCTTCCACGTCGCCTCCCCACCACTCCCCGCCGGCCACCCCGAGAGCGACGCGCCGCTCACCGGCGCCACCAAGCACGCGTTCACCGACGCCGTTCAGGCCGCCAAAACCCGCACCCGCGAAACCTACGGCGTCGAAATCGGGCGCGCCGCCAGCACGAGCACGGAGCCCGCGGCCGCCACCGCCGTCGACGGCTCCATCGCCACCCTCGTCGCCGCCACCGCCACCATCCCCCACACCGAGCGCTTTCCCGACTGTCTCACGTACATCGACGAACCCCCGTACCCGCTCGTCTGCGACACCTGCGAGGACGACACGAAATACCCGTCGACGCCCGACGGGATGCGCCGCGCCATCAACTGTCACCATTCCCTCGAAGAAGTTGACCGCGCGAACATCCCCATCTGCTCGCTGGATCTCACGCTCACCAGCGGCGAACGCGCCGCCAGCCAGTACAGTGACGCTCAGCTCCGGCTGCTCGCTGCTGTGTACATGGCCCACCAGCA
The DNA here is from genome assembly GCF_001488575.1 of Halobacterium hubeiense. NCBI lineage: Archaea > Methanobacteriati > Methanobacteriota > Halobacteria > Halobacteriales > Halobacteriaceae > Halobacterium > Halobacterium hubeiense. Next base: position 2,259,257 of record NZ_LN831302.1, on the reverse strand, counting down.
GCGCTTCGACCCCCAGCTGGAGTTCGACCTCGTCCACGACTCCATGATGCAACTCGAAGCATACGTCGGCATCGACGCCGACGGCGTCCAGGAGCTCGTCGACGACGGCTTACTGCGCGTGGACTGTCGCCGTCCACACAAGCTGTACACGGTCACCCCGGAGGGCCGCGACGAAATCGGCGTCGCCCACCGCGACGGGATTGCGCACGGGGATGGCACGGGCGACCTCTCCGAATCCAGTCTCCACGTCGCCATGGTCGACGTCGGCGCCCGCCTCCTCGCCCAAGAGCTGGTCGGCCCCAACAAACCCGGGGACCGCGTCCAGCGCTACTACGGTGTCGAGGATGGTCGTCTCGACGCGGCCGTCCTCGACGGCGACGAGAACGTGGTTGCCGCGTTGGAAGCCGAACGCATCAACAACGACCGCCACGAGGCGATTCCGAGTGACTTCGACAAGATGGCCGCCTGCAACCCCCAGCAGGCGTGGTGGCTCGTCAAAACTCGTGGCGACGGCCACCAGCTCCTCCACGCCCTCCACGACCCCCCAGATGGTGCCTCTCGTGTGCCCCGTACGTACAGCGAGAACATGGCCCCCCACCAATACCGCCTCGACACCACCGGGTTGACTGACGTCTACACCTTCGAATACGCCCGCGACACCCTCCTCGACGACGACCCACCCACGTAGCCAACCCCAACTACTACAGAGCCCATCTCATCCGCAAGAACACAGTTCACCAAGCTCTGAACACGACCCGAGCATGGGGGGTCACGCCACCCCCAAATACGACTGACGAGCATGATTGTGCGAGTAAGCAACCAGCACACGGCTGCACACCACTGTTACAGCCACTCAAAAACCCCATCTGTCCAAGCGCCGTGGGACCTATCGACGCCACTGCAGACCGCGTCCACGACCCCCACGAGCGACCGGTCGCCGCCGTCACCACGCGACGCTGCGGAATCATAGCGCTGTCCGGAACGGACGACACGACACAACACGACGTCCGCTCACCGTGGGCTCGCCACCAGTACTGACCGTACCTTGCTCGGCGCATCCACCGGGCACAAGGCCACGACTCCCAACAGCACGCATCACCGAACACATCGACGCCCACACCCACGCGCGAACGCATACATGAGACCGCATGTGACTACCCACCCGGCCATCGCCTGCAACTGCCACGTCCCGCCCGGGCTACAGAGGGACTCTACTGCGATAATTGCGGATGTTTCTGTCTCTGTAGTTTCGAGCTGGTTGGCGAGCAGACCGTCCAAGCGGCGCCGGGAGCGCTCAGCTTGAATTGGAGTCCGAGATGCAAACCCCTCAATCCGGCCCTATACGGCCGGATTTCGGTATCGGATAGGGGTCCCAGTGTCGGCAGATCTGATGCAGTTCGATGATGTTGCTGCAGAAACTACAGAGAAATTCAGAGAGTATAACCGGCTGAAGCACGGGATTTCGGCGCTCACGTGAACGACACTACTGGCGGAGGGAGGGGATCAGATGAGCTCCGAGAGTGGACTCTCTTCGAAATCGGGCGTCTCGAAAATCCGGAACGGGCCGGCGAAGCAGCGGTCGAGATAGCTCAGCATTCTTGCGGGCAGACCAACTGCGAGGTCGTCTAGGCAGGCACGACCGAAGCCGGTGTCGACGTCGGTGTCGCAGTCACCTGTGTTTCGCAGTTATTTCATTCCGGGAACGTGGAGAAATCGACTTGGGAACGGCTGTAATTGGCGGTGTAACTCTGTAATACGGTGTCGTAGCCTACAAATGGGTGGGGAAAGTACGACGCCTACATGAACGTCGCTGACGCGATGACCCCCCGGGACGACGTGGTTACCGTCGAGCTTCCGGGGACGCGGGACGACATCCTCGAGTACATTCAGGAGCGGGCGTTCTCCTCCGTGCCCGTGGTGAAGCCGGGCGATGACGGCGAACAGTACCGGGGACTGGTCTCCCGGGACGACCTCATCGAGCACCCCGAGGAGGACCAGCTCGCGATGCTGATGCGGGACGTGCCGACGACGACCACGGCGGCGACCGTCCGTGAGGTCGCGGCGCTGATGCACCGCGAGGGGACGCGGCGCGTGCCGGTCGTCGAGGACGGCCGCCTCGAAGGCATCATCACGGTCACGGACGTCGTACGCGCGATCGCGGATGGCGAGGAGGACGGTGACACGGAGGTCGGCGAACTCGCCCGGGAAGACGTGAACACGACGTACGCGGAGACGCCGCTGACCGTCGCCGAGCGCGAAATCTCGTACGCGAACGTCCCCTACACCGTGGTGCTGGGCGACGACGCCGAGATGGCGGGAATGTTGACGGAAGTGGACGTCATCGAGGTCGCGCGCGTCGTCGAGGGCGAGGCCGACACCGGTGATTCGATCGCGGACGACGACGACGACTGGAAGTGGGAGTCCATCAAGGCGGTGGGCGCGCGCTACCTGCCGACGCGGAACGTCGAGATTCCCGCGGCGCCGACGCGGGAGTTCATGACGAGCGACGTGGTGACGGTGACGAAGCGCCGGACCGCTCGCGAGGTTGCACAGACGATGCTGACCAACGACATCGAGCAGGTGCCGCTGGTGTCCGGCGACAGCCTCGTGGGCATCGTGCGGGACGTGGACCTGCTGGCGGGGTTGAGCGATGAGTGAGCTCGACGAGCTCGCGCGGCGGCGCGGGTTCTTCTTCCAGGCGAACGAGGCGTACGGTGGCGTCTCCGGGTTCTACACGTACGGCCCGGAGGGCGCGGCGCTGAAGCGGAACGTCGAGGAGACGTGGCGGGACCGCTTCGTCACGCGCGAGGGGAACATGGAGATCGACGCGCCGACGGTCACGCCCGAGCCGGTGTTCGTGGCGTCCGGCCACCTCGACGGGTTCGACGACATGCTCGTGGAGTGCGCGGAGTGCGGGGAGAGCCACCGCGCGGACCACGTCGTCGAGGACAACACGGACATCGAGGATGCCGAGACCTACCCCACGGAGCAGGTCGAGGACATCATCGCCGAGCACGACCTGGCGTGTCCGACGTGTGGCGCGCCGCTTTCGGGGCAATCCGTCGACGAGTTCAACCTGATGTTCGACACGACCATCGGGCCGGGCGACGGCCAGCCGGGCTACCTGCGCCCGGAGACCGCGCAGGGGATGTTCACGGAGTTCCCCCGGCTCAAGGAGTACGCGCGCAACCAGCTGCCGTTTGGCGCCGCGCAAATCGGGACGGGCTACCGGAACGAGATCAGCCCGCGGAACGCGCTCGTGCGCACCCGGGAGTTCACGATGGCCGAGCTGGAGTTCTTCGTCGACCCCGAGGGCGAGGGCCCCGACCTCTCCCGGGTCGCGGACGTCGAACTGCCGCTGTACTCGGCCGACGCCCAGGAGTCCGACGGCGAGGAGTACCAACACCTGACGCCCCAGGAGGCCTTAGAGGAGGGCGTCGTGGGCGACGAGTGGGTGGCGTACTTCCTCGCGCGCTCGAAGGCGTGGTTCGAGCGCGTCGGCGTGGACATGGAGCGGTTCCGGTTCCGCCAGCACCTCCCCGGCGAGCTCGCGCACTACGCTTCCGATTGCTGGGACGCGGAGGGCGAGGTCGGCGGCGACTGGATTGAACTGGAGGGCGTCGCCTCCCGCACGGACTACGACCTCTCGAAGCACAGCGAGCACGCCGACGACAACTTCACGATTTTCAAGCAGTACGACGAGCCCAAGACCGTCGAGCGCGCGACCGTGGACCCCGACATGGCCTACCTCGGGCCGGAGTTCGGCGGCGACGCGGCGGCGGTCGCGGACGCCCTCGAAGCGCTCGCGGAGCGCGACCGCTCGGCGTTCGACGGCGAGGAAGTCACCGTCGAGGTGGACGGCGACGAGGTCACGGTCCCCACCGAGAAGACCGGCTTCGCCGTCGAGGAGCAGACCGAATCCGGTCGCCACATTATCCCGCACGTCGTCGAGCCGGCGTTCGGCGTCGGCCGTGCGGTGTACACGGTACTGGCGCACAACTACGACGAGGACGAAGTGGAGGGCGAGACGCGCGACGTGCTGCGGCTGCCCGCGGAAGTGGCGCCGACGACGGTGGGCGTGTTCCCGCTGATGGACAAGGACGGCCTCGGCGAGCGCGCCCGCGACCTCGCGGCGGACCTCCGCGAGGCCGGGCTGTCGGTGACGTACGACGACTCCGGGAACATCGGCCGGCGGTACCGCCGGCAGGACGAGGTCGGGACGCCGTACTGCGTGACCGTCGACTACGACTCGCTGGAGGACGACACGGTGACGCTGCGGGACCGCGACACCACCGACCAGGTGCGAGTGGCCATCGACGACCTGGCGGACGTGGTGGCGGGGCTCGCCGACGGCAACCGCGAGTTCGCGGACCTGTAACGGTGAGCGAACTCGACCGCCGGCTCGTCCACGCCAGCGGCGCACTCCTCCCCGGGGCGTTCCTCGCGGGCGTGGTGCCGTGGCCGGCGGTCGAGTGGCTGCTCGTCGCGGGGTCGGTCGTCGCGGCCGCCCTCGAAGCGCTGCGGCTCTCGGGGTACGTCTCGTGGCGCATCTTCGACCGCCTGACGCGCGAGTACGAGCAGGACAATCCCGCGGGGTACGCGCTGTACGTGTTCTCGTGGACGGCGACCGCGTGGCTGTTCGCCCCCGTGGTTGCGGTGCCCGCGATGTTGATGCTGGCGCTGGCGGACCCCGCCAGCGGCCTGCTCTCCCAGACCAGCGGGCTCGAAGTGAAACAGGGGTGGGTGTTGCTCGCGACGTTCGGCATCTGCATGGCCATCGCGAGCCTGCTCGGCGTGGCGCCCGTGCCGGCTGCCGCGGGCGCGCTCGCCGCGACGGTCGCCGACGGCACCAACCCAGTGGTCCGCGGCTACGTCATCGACGATAATGCTTCCATCCCGCTGGGCGCCGCGGCGGCGATGTGGCTCGCGCGGCTGGTCGTGTGAGCTTGGGTTCGGTTCTCCTCCACAGTTCGTCGTGCACGACACCCGGAAAGCCCCGGCGGGCTTGCGGTCGTTCGTTCGCGGTTCCCTTCGGTCACCGCTCGCACGTTCCGAGGCCTCCCGTTGGTCGGCCTCGCACTCGCTGTGCTCGCTCCTGCGGTGCTTGCGTCGCGAGACGACCACGCGAGCGCGAGTCCGCCGCCCCTTTCAGTCCACCCCGCTACCGGCTGATCAACCGGCAACGGGCGGGTTGAACGGAGCCTCGCCCCTTTCGAGGCGGTGCTGTCTGGACCATTCGTGGTGTTCCACGATGCTGCCCTGCGTCGCACAGAAAGCCTATCAGCGCGAGCGCCCACCGTTCACGTAATGTCCGACGCGCAGGCCGCCCGCACGACCGACCCGTCCGGCCTCGTCGCCGACCTCGAAGCCGCGCGGGACGCTCGCGACGACGCCCGCGCTGCGGTCGCGGACGTCGGGAAGGAACGGCTCCGCGACCTCCGGGACGCCCTCGACGGCCTCGAACGGCTGTTCGACCAGTACGAGGCCGACGCCACCGGAACAGGGGACTTCAAGTCCTACATCGACTTCCAGGACGACCTCGTGGCGTACGTCGAGGACCTCGACGACGACCTCCCGGAGCGGGAAGCCTTCGAGTCGTTGCTGGACCTCTTCAAGAAGAAGCGCCTCTCGGAGAGCGACTTCGCGGAGGCCCGCGACCGGCTCGCGGACGCCCGCGACCTCGTCGGCCGGCTGGACGACCTCGAGGCCGCGCGCGACGACTATGTGAAGACCCGCCAGCGTCTCGAAGCGCGCGCCGACGAGTACGCAGAGGAAGTCGAACAGCTAGAACGCCTCCAGCGGCTCGGGAACGCCGACCTCGACGCGCCTGTGGAGACGCTCCGGGAGCCAATCGAGACGTACGACGAGCGGGTGCGCGAGGCCTTCGCGTCGTTCCGCGAATCCGCGCCCGCTCGCGACGTGCTGGGGTTCGTGGCGACGACGCAGTCGTACCCGCTGGTGGGCTTCGAGCCCGTGCCCGAGGATCTCGCGGCGTTCGTCACGGACCGCGAGGCCGGCACCGAACCGCTCCCGCAGCTGCTGGAGTACGCGGAGTATTCGCCGTCGAAGCTCGACCACTACGTCGCCGAACCCCGCGCCCTGAAGCGCGCGGTCGGCGGCAACCGCACGTACCTCGACCGACTGGACGCCGACCCGCTCACCGTCGGGTGGCCGCCCGCGCCCGCCGAGGAACTAAAGCACCGCCTAGAGGAACTCGTCTCGGTCGTCGCGCGGTTCGCCGACGACGACGTGCTCGCGGCGCTACACGCAGTCCGGCGCCGAGTCCGAGACGACGACTACCAGCGGCTGCGGACGGCCGCCGTCGCGGAACACGAACTCACCGAGGCGGAGAAACAGCGCATCGAGTCCGGGGTCGCCAACGACCTCGAAGCGGCCCGCGAGGCCGAGCGGGAGCTCCGGGACGCCCTCGACCGACTCTAGACGCCGGCTTTCGCGGCGCGGAGCGCGGCCGCGAACTCGTCGGCGAGCGAGCGCGCGCGCTCCTCGCTGGTGGCCTCCGCGTAGATGCGGACGACCGGCTCCGTCCCCGAGGGCCGGGCGAGCACCCACGCGTCGCCGTAGTCGAGCCGGTAGCCGTCGATGGTAGTGCGTTCGGCGTCGGCGTCCAGCGCCTGTTCTTCGGCCGCACCGAGCAGCGCCTCGCGCTCGGCGTCGTCGTCGTAGCCGACGTTGATGCGGACGTTGTGGTAGTCGCTGTACGGTGCGACGACCTCGCTTGCGGTTCGCTCGGCGAGCAGTTCGAGGAAGCGCGCGCCCGTGTACGCGCCGTCGCGGGTCATCCGGTAGCCCGGGAAGATGACCCCGCCGTTGCCCTCGCCGGCGACCGGCACGGTCTCCCCCTCGGACTCGAGCTGGCGGATGCGGGTCATAATCTGGGTGCTCCCGATGGGCGTGAGTTCGAGGTCCGCGCCCGTGCGCTCGGCGACGTCCACGAGGCGCTGGCTGACGTTCACCGCCGACACCGTCGTGTCGCCCTCGCCGAGTTCGGCTTCCGCGAGCGCCGCCAGCGTCGCGTCCCCCTCGACGTAGTCGCCGCGCTCGTCGAAGAAGATGGCGCGGTCGGCGTCGCCGTCGTGGGCGATGCCGACGTCCGCGTCGGTCGCGCGCACGAGGTCGCCGAGGTCGCCGAGGTTTGCGGCGACCGGCTCGGGGTCGCGGCCGGGGAAGTGGCCGTCGGGCTGGCCGTTCACGGTGACGACCTTGCAGCCGAGCCGGCGGTAGAACTCGGGGCTGGTGAGCGCGCCCGCGCCGTGGCCGGGGTCGAGCGCGACCGTGAGGTTCGCGTCCGCGATGGCCTCCCGGTCCACCGCCTCCAGCAGCTGTTCGACGTACTCGCGGCGCGCGGACTCAACGTCGACGTCGGCGCCGACGTCCGCCCACGTCACCTCGTCGAACTGCTCGGTGAGGAACTTCCGCTCGATGCGCTCGAGCTCGTCCACGGGGAGCTCGACGCCGTCCGCGCCGACGAGCTTGACGCCGTTGTACTCGGCGGGGTTGTGGCTCGCGGTCACCATCACTGCCGGAATCGCCTCGCGTTCGGCGTACGCCTGCAGGCCCGGGGTCGGAACCACGCCGAGCCGGTCGACGTCCACGCCGACGCTCTGGAGGCCGCTGGTCGCGGCGTTCACGAGCATTCCCCCGGTCGTCCGCGTGTCCCGCGCGACCGCCACGCGGTCGGCCCGCCACACCGACCCGGCGGCCTTCGCCACCCCCTGCACGAACCCGGGGGTGAGCTCCTCGTTTGCGACGCCCCGGGTGCCGCTGGACCCGAACACTTTCATGTGCGTTCCTGCGGCCGCCCGCGCCTAATCGCTTCCGAACTGGCCGAACTGTTCCGGTTCTGCACGGTGTGGCCGTCGACCAGCACGCGCACCCGGTACTCGTCGCCGTCGTAGCGGTAGACGGCGCCGACCTGCCCGCAGCGCTCCCGGAGGTCCGCGCGGAGCGCTTCGCCGGTCTCCCGGTCGACGTCCGTGACGACCCACTCGCCGTCGGGCGCGGTCGTCGCCGACGACAGCACGCGCTCCAGGGCGGGGTGGGCTTCGAGGAACGTCGCGGACAGCGGGCAGTAGACGTCGGCGTTCTCGACGGCGGCCTCGCCGGCGCGCCGCACCCGGACCTCCACTGGGTCGTCGCCGACGACCCGCGAACAGCCGCTGCCGGCGGCCAGCGCGGCCACCGCGGCGAGCACCGTCCGCCGTCGCATGGCCCCGCATACGGCAGCCACGCCAAAGGGCTTTCCCGAACAGCGGGCAACCGCAACGCTAACGCCGGCCCGCGAGACGCCTTCACGTATGCCGACCATCCGCGAGAAGCGCGTCTACACCGACCAGTCCGAGACCGTCGACGCGTACGTCGCCGCCGACCTCGGCGTCGCCGTCGCGCGCGTCTCCCAGGACAAAATCGGCGAGTTCAGCCTCGCCGAGCGCTGTACCGCCCGGGATGTCGCGGCGACCGCCCGCGGCGTCGCCGCAGCAACAGACGAGGACGTGCTCCTCGGGGACGACGACGGCTTCGCGGAGACCGGCTTCGGCCCCGCGGTCGCGGTCACGGGCTACGATGGCGACGTGCTCGCCGCCGGCAAGGACGGCCGGCTCGCGCGCTACGACGGCTCGTGGGAGTCCGTCGGGACCGTCGCGGACGTGCGCGCGCTCGATGCCGACCTCGTCGCCGCCGCGGACGGCGTCCACCGCCTCACGGACGACGGGCTCTCGGCGGTCGGACTGGACGACGCGAAGGACGTCGCGGCCGCCGGCGTCCCGCTGGCCGCGACGCCCGACGGGCTCTACCGGCTCGGCGCGGGCTGGATGGAGGCAATCGAGGGCGCCTTCGAGGTCGCCACCAGCGACCCCGTGACCGCCGACGCGGGCGAACTGGGGCGCGCGCACGCCGCGACCGCGGACTCGCTGTACGAGCACGCGCCCGGCGACGACGCCGACGCGTGGCGCGCCCGCGAGCTCCCAGTCGAGGACGCCGTGGTGGACGTCGCGTACGCGACCGACGCGGTTGTCGTGCTTACCGCCGACGGCGCGCTCGCTGCCGACGCCGGCGACGGGTTCCGGCACCGCAGCCTCGGGCTGCGCGCGGCGTCCGCGCTGGCGGTCGTCGCCGAGGGAAACGCGTAAGCCGCCGGCAGGCCTCCCGTCTGGTATGATACTCAGCGGGTCCGCGACCCAGCAGCTCGCCGCGGCGCTCGCGGCGGAGCTCGGCGACGACCTCGCGCGCGTCGAGTACGAGTCGTTCCCGGACGGCGAGCGCATCGTCCGCGTCCCACCCATCGACGGTCGCGCCGTCGTCGTCGCCTCCACGGTCTCCAGCGACGCCCACGTCGAACTCCTCCAACTGCAGGACGCCGCCCGCGAGGCCGGCGCCGACGAAATTGTTACTGTGATTCCCTACATGGGATACGCGCGCCAGGACGAGGCGTTCGAGCCCGGTGAACCCGTCTCGGCCCGCGCGATGGCGCGCGCCATCTCCACGGGCACCGACCGCGTGCTCACCGTCTGCCCGCACGAGCAGAGCGTTCTCGGCTTCTTCGATGTGCCCGCGACCGGCGTGGACGCTTCCGGTCGGCTCGCGAACCCGCTGCCCGCGGACCTCGCGGACCCGGTCTTCCTCGCGCCCGACGAGGGCGCCGTCGGCCTCGCTCAATCCGTCCGGGACGGCTACGGCGTCGGCGATACCGACCACTTCGAGAAACACCGTCACTCCGGTAGCGACGTCACCGTCACGCCCAGCGACGTCGACGTCTCGGGCCGCGACGTAGTGGTCGTCGACGACATCATCGCCACCGGCTCCACGATGAGCGAGGCCGTCGGCGAACTCGACGACCCTGCGCGCGTCTACGTCACCTGCGTCCACCCCCTGCTCGCGGGGAACGCCCGCCTGAAGCTCGCAAACGCCGGCGTCGAAGCCGTCTACGGCACCGACACCATCGAGCGCGCCGTCTCTACTGTCAGTGCTGCGCCCGCCGTCGCGGACGCGCTGCAGTCGCTGTAACAGCTGTTGAGAGCGCGATCTCTTTTATTCAGAACCACTTCTGAAATTGACTGCGGCGAATGGATACGTAGGACAGCGTATAGCCTATCTATTATGTAGGAGGATCAAAAATACATTCTATACGATATAATGGATGAAAAGGATATCAGATATCGGAAACGTCTAAGTATTGCGTCGTCGTCCCTCGGTATGGCGATTATCGTGGGCTGTGTCATCTCATGGCTTGACGACCCTGTGTTGGGGGAAGTTACCCTCGGAATTTTCATAGTCGGCCTTGGCCTGTTCTGCTATGGATTATGGAAAGCCCCCTAACAGTGACTACGTCCCCTGCACGTCGCGGCTATTTCATCCACTACTCTGCATGGAGGAACCGATTGACAACTACTGGTAACGCCCGAGAGTAGCCGCTCGTCCTCGCCGCCTACAGCTCTTCGATTTCGAGCGCCATCTTCGTGCCCTCGACGTCCCACTCCTCGCGGTAGCCGTCCTCGACTTCGCCGAGCTCGCGGGCGCGGGTCTCCTCCTCGATGAGGTCCTCGTGCTCGGAGACCAGCCGGGCGACGCGGTCGTCGAACACCACGACGTCTAGGCGAATCTCGGCGTCCATCGCGAGGTCGAGGTCCTTGCGCATCTCCTGGACGCGCCGGATGACCTCGCGGGCGTACCCCTCGCTCTCGACGTCCTCGTCGAGTTCGGTGTCGACGTAGACGGTGCCGCCGTCGAAGTCCGCGCCGGCGACGTGCTCGGGCGCTTCCTCCACGAACTCCACCATCTCCGGCGTGAGTTCGATGTCGCGGCCGAGCTCTTCGCTGACCTGCTCGGCGAGCGCATCGAGGTCCGCGGACTCGACGTGGGCGTCGTTGAGCGCCTGCATGACCTCGCCGGCGTCGTCGCCGAACGCGGGGCCGAGCACGCTCATGTCGGCGCGCGCGCTGAACGCCAGTTCGTCCCAGTTTTCGCCCTCGTCGACGACCTCGATGCGGCGCGCGTTCAGGCGGTCGCGGAGCAGACTCGGGTGGTCGCGGACCGCGCTCGCGACGCGGTCGTCGTCGGCGTCCACGACGATGCGCGTCACGGGCCAGCGGAGCTTCCGGCCGGCCTGCTGGCGGGCGTGACTGCCGGCTTCCTCGATGTCACGGAGCGCCGCCACGTCGTCTTCGAGCGCGGGCTGGCGGTAGCGCTCCTCGACCTCGGGCCAGTCGCACATGTGGACGGTGTCGTAGGCGTCGCCGTCCGTGAGGTGCTGGTAGAGTTCGTCCGTCACGAGCGGCGCGTACGGCGCCAGCATCGCAGTTACTTCAAGCAGCGCCCGCTGGAGGGTGGCGTACGCCGCGGTCTTCGACTCGGAGTCGCCCTCCTCCCACATGCGCTCGCGGACGACCTGCACGTAGTACCGGGAGAGGTCGCCCGTGACGAACTCCAGAATCTCGTCGAGGGCCTTGTGCTGCTCGAAGGCCTCCCAGTGGTCGGTGGCGTCGGCCTTCACGCGCTGGAGCGTCGACAGCAGCCACTGGTCGACGGTTTCGAGGTGGACGTCATTGACGGAGACGCCCGAGCCGTCGCCGCCGAACGGCTCGGGGACGTTCGCGTCGAAGTCGTCCATCGCCATGTACGGCCGCGGGAACCGGAACACGTTCCAGAGGATGTTGAGGTCCCGCTGCATGTTCTCGGTCTCGTCCCACGAGAACCGCATGTCCTGGCCCTGCGGGCTCACCGACAGCAAGAATAGGCGCATCGGGTCGGCGCCGTACTCCTCGATGACCTCGTTGGGCTCGATGGTGATGCCCTTGGACTTGGACATCCCGCGGCCGTCGGGCATGTTCGCGTAGCCGTGCATCAGCACCTCGTCGTAGGGAATCTCGCCCATCGCCGCGGTGCCCATGCCGAGTTGCGACCAGAACCAGCCCCGCGTCTGGTCGTGGGCCTCCATGATGAGGTCGGCGGGCCACAGCTCCTCGAAGGCTTCCTCCTCCTCGGGGTAGTTCAGGGTGCCCCACGACGCCACCGAGGAGTCCAGCCAGACGTCGAAGACGTCCGGGACGCGCGTGTACGTCGTCCCCTCGTGCGTGATGGTGAGGTCGTCGACGGTGTCCTTGTGGAGGTCCACCGTCTCGGGGTCGACGTCCTGGTCGGCCAGTTCCGCGAGCTCCTCGCGGGTGCCGACGACGAGCACGTCGTCCATGTCGCCGCTCCAGTCCTCGGGCGTCCAGATGGGCACCGGGATGCCCCAGTAGCGCTGCCGGCTGACGTTCCAGTCCGGCGCGTCCTCAACGAAGTCCCGGAAGCGGTTGTCTCGCGCCCACTGCGGGTGCCACTCCGAGTCCTCCATGTTCTCCAGCAGCTCGTCCTTGACGTCGGTGATGGTGATGAACCACTGGTCGGTGACGATCTGGATGATGCCGGTGTCACAGCGCCAGCAGTGCCCGTAGGAGTGGGTGACCGTCTCCTCGGCGAGCAGCGCGCCCTTCTCCGAGAGGTCGTCGATGATGTCGTCGTTGGCGTCCCGGACGAACTGCCCCTCGTACTCGCCGGCTTCCGCGGTGTAGACGCCGTCCTCGCCGACCGGGCAGAACACCGGGAGGCCGAGCTCCTCGCCGCGCGCGAAGTCCTCCTCACCGTGGCCGGGCGCGGAGTGGACGAGGCCCGTGCGGTCGGCCTCCACCCAGTCGCCGTGGTAGACCTCGTGGGTGCCGTCGGCGCCGACGGGGTTCGCGGGCACTTCCTCGGCGAGCGGCGGCGTGTACGACCAGCCGAGCATGTGGCTTCCGGAGAACGTCTCCACGACCTCGTAGTCGTCGTAGCGGCCCGCCGTCAGTACGTCCTCGACGCACTCCTCGGCGACGTACAGCACGTCCTCTTCGCCGTCCTTCGTCGCGCGCACCTGCTGGTAGGTGCCGTCCTCGTCGACGGCGACGTACTCGTTGGCGGGAATCGTCCACGGCGTCGTCGTCCACACGACCAGCGACCCCTCACGGTCGTCGAGGTCGAAGGTGACGTAGATGGAGGGGTCCTCGACGTCGTCGTACTCCACTTCGTTGTTCGCGATGGCGGTCTCACAGCGTGGGCACTGGCTGATGGAGCGCTTCCCGCGCTCGACGAGGTCCCGCTCGTGCACGCGGTCGAACGCCCACCACGCCGCTTCCATATACGACGGGTCGACGGTCTTGTAAGGGTTCTCCCAGTCCATCCAGACGCCGAAGCTCTGGAAGTCCGCTTGGAGGCCCTCCAGATTCCGGTCGGCGAACTCCTTGCAGGCCTCGATGAACTTCTGCTCGCCGTACTCCTCGATGTCCTTCTTCGACTCGAAGCCCAGCTCCTCCTCGACTTTCGTCTCGATGGGGAGCCCGTGCATGTCGTAGCCCGGGCGGTCCGTCACGTCGTAGCCCTGCATCCGGTGGTAGCGGATGTAGGCGTCCTTCAGCGTCTTGTTCCACGTCGTCCCCATGTGGGCGGCGCCGGACGTGTACGGCGGGCCGTCCACGAAGAAGAAGTCCTCGCCGTCCGCCCGGTGCTGTTTGGCCTGCTCGTAGGCGTCGACGGCCTCCCAGTAGTCGAACACCCGGTCCTCGACGTCCTCGGGGTCGTACTGGTCGGGTACGTCGGCGAATCGGCTCATGGCGTACCCGTCTCGCTCGCCCCCCAAAGGGTAATCGGTTGTACAGTCGCCCCCGGGTTACGCGCCGCCAATCCGTGCGCGCACCTTGTCCGTGAACAGCATCGTGCCGGCGGCGATGGCGACGACGCCCATGACCGCCAGCCACACGCCAAGCACCGTCTCGCCGCCGCCGAGCGTGGCGGCGCTCCGCAGTTCCGTGAGGACCCCCGCCCCCACGAAGCCCGCGCTGAGGACGGCGTACGCGAGTGTCGCGGCGACGTCTAACAGCTCCGCAGCGTTGTTGAGCATAGCCAGCGGTAGCCAGCCGTCGTTCATAGCCCTTCTGTTCGAGACAGAAGGCTTAGTAGCGACGACGCGAGTGCTCGGGACATGGGACGCTACGGTAACCTCGACTACCCGACGCTCGCGAAACGCTCCACGCTCACGAGCTTCGTGCTGTTCGCCGTCGGCGCGCTCGGCCTCGCGCTCACCGGCAGTTCGCTGCCCGGCTGGGAGCAGGCGCTGCTGTTCGACGCGGAAGTCGCGGGCGTGCTCGGCATCCTGCTGTGCCCGCTCGTGTTCGGCATCGTCCTCCCGCTCACGGAGTAGTGCCCACCGACTCGCTCGTCCTCGCCGCGGTCGGCGTCCTGCTCGTCGCCGTCGCGCTCTTCGTCCGCGTGCGTCGGCGCGCTGACCTGCTCGCCAACTACGACAAGAGCGCGGACCCTGAGTACGCCGCGGTCCACGCCGGTAACGCCGTCGCGGCGGCCGGCGCGGTGCTGGTCGCGTACGGCGCCGCCGACGCGTACTGGGAGTTCCCCGAGTGGACGGTCTTCGTTCCGATTCTCGCCGTCGTCGCGCTCGCGTTCCTCGCGGCGGCCCGCGCGCAAGGCTATTGACGCCGCCCGCCCGACACGCTGGCGTGCCCGAGTTCCCCGACGCCGACACCCGCCACGTCCTCGAACCGGACTGCGAGCGCTGTCCGGCGCTGGTCGAATCGCGGAACTGCATCTCGTGGGGACAGGGGCCGCTGGACGCCGACCTCGTGGTCGTCGGCGAGGCGCCCGGTGCCGGTAATCCGGACGCCGAGCGGTGGCGCGGCGGCAACTACACCGGGATGGCGTACACGACCCGCCACTCGGGTCGACGCGTCCGCGACCTCGCCGCCGACCTCGGCCACGCGGACGCGTACTTCACGAACGCCGTGAAGTGCCACCCGCCCGAGAACCGCGACCCCACGCCCGACGAACGCGAGGCGTGCGCCGTCCACCTCGAAACCGAACTCGCCGAACTCGAACCCGCGGCCGTGCTCGCCACGGGCAAGCACGCCACCGCGAGCCTGCTGTCGCTGGCCGACCGCAGGCTCGATGGCTTCGTCTCGACGGTCGGCGACTGCGTACGCGAGGGATGCCCGCTCGACTGGCCGGGCTTCGACGCCGCGCTCGTCCCCGCGCTCCACCCCTCCTACGAGGACGTCTGGCTCTCACGGCTTGACCTCTCCCGGGACGAGTACGTCGCCGGCCTCCGGGGCGCGCTCGCCGCGGCGCGCCGTCAGGACTAACACCCGAAGCGTCGTCGCCTCACGTATGCCAGACGCCTTCGATATGCTCGCCGACGCCGGCGCCGACGTTCGCGGCGAGACCACGTTCACGCTCGACGCCGCCGACGCCACCGTCGCGTTCGGCGCACACGACGACCAGTCCGGCGACGCCGCCGATGAAGCAGTCCCCGTGCTCGGGACGCCGCACTTGCTCGCGCAGTTCGAGGTCGCCGTCCGCGACGCGCTCCGCGGCCGTCTCCCGGAGGGCACGCACGCCGTCGCGCGCGGCGCCTCAGTCTCGCACCTCGCGCCCGTCGGCGTCGGGGAGTCCGTCGACGCGTCCGCGACGCTCGTCGCCGTCGACCGCCCCGACCTCTCGTTCGCCTGTCGCGCGGAACGCGCCGACGGCGCGTCCGTGGCTACCGCGGACCTGACGCTGCGCGTCGTCGACCGCGACCAGTTCCGCGACAGCGTCGGCAACCGCGAGTAGGCTTTTAATCGAGGCGCGTGTTGGGCCGCACATGGCCGAGGACTGCATCTTCTGTCAGATCGTGGATGGAGAGATTCCCGCGCGCGTCGTCTACGAGGACGCGGACGTGCTCGCGTTCCTCGACGCGAACCCGCTGGCACCCGGGCACACGCTCGTCATCCCCAAAGAGCACCACGAGACGCTCGGTGACGTGCCGCCGGAGAGCGGCGAGATGATGTTCGCGGCACTGCACTACCTCACGCCTATCGTTGAGGACGTCGTGGGCGCCGACGGCAGCAACGTCGCGTTCAACAACGGCGAGGCCGCCGGGCAGGAAGTCCCGCACGTCCACGGCCACATCATCCCGCGCTTCGACGACGACGGCGGCCGGCCGGTCCACGCCGTCGCCGGCGAGCGTCCCGACCTCTCGGACGCCGAACTCGACGACATCGCCGACAGCATCGCCGACAGCGCTGGCGAAGAATAACCCGTCACTCCTACATTCTGGGTCCGGTGAGTCCGGGCGACGGCGGTTGTCGCATCACTGTGACTTGGCTCTGTCCGCCGCTCGGACCATTGCGCCCATCAGAGCGCGGGGTTCAGATTGCCCGCAGGTGGTCCTTGTTCGGCTGGTAGAGCTCGCCTTTCTCCTTGAGCTTCTCGATCTCGTGTTCGGCCTTCGAGGCGTCCATCCCAACTTCTTCGGCGCGGTCCAGCACTTCTTCGACGGGCGCGCCCTCGTCGAACTCGTCCTCGATTTCCTTGATGATGGCCTTCACGTTCTTCACGCGGTCGCGCTGGGTCTTCGAGCGGCCGGTCTCGACGACGTCGGCGTCGTACTCGCCGGTCTCGGGGTCGACGCCGATGTCCTGCAGACACGAGCGCACGATCTCGATGACGCGCTCGGCGTCCTCCTTCTCGACGGTGTCCGAGAGCCGGACGCGCGCGGACGCCTCGCCGAGGCGCACCAGCGCCTCCAGCTGGCGCGCGGTCACCGGGACCGGAGAGTCCTCGCCCTGGCCCTCCGCGCGCAGGTCCACGTAGAACTCCTCGATGGCGTCGCGGGCCTCGTCGGTCATCGTCGGGTAGCAGTTCCGCCGCGAGTACGCGATGTACTTCCGCAGCAGCGACGCGTCGATGGCGGGCGCGACGTTGTCGGTCTCCGCGCTGACCTCGTCCTCGGTGTGGTTCGCGCTCGCGAGCTGGTTCTGCTGGGTGTTGAGCTCGCCCGCGTAGTTCGTCTGGAGGATGTGCTGGGCGAGCTGGGCGTCCTCCTCGGGGTCGGGCTCGTCGGTCACCGTGAAGATGAGGTCGAACCGCGAAATCAGGGCGGGTTCGAGGTCGATCTGCTCGCCGATGGGCTCGTACTGGTCGAAGCGGCCGTACTTCGGGTTCGCCGCGCCTAGCAGCGAACACCGCGCTTTGAGGGTGGCGTTGATGCCCGCCTTCGAGATGGAAATCTTCTGCTGTTCGAGCGCCTCGTGCATCGCCGAGCGGTCGTCGGCAGCCATCTTGTCCAGTTCGTCTACCGCCGCGACGCCCTGGTCGGCGAGCACGAGCGCACCGGCTTCCAGCGTCCACTGCTGACCGTCGCCGAAGTCGTCCCGCACCGCGGCCGCCGTCAGACCTGCCGAGGACGAACCCTTGCCGGAGGTGTAGACGGAGCGTGGCGCGATGTTCTGGACGTAGGAGATGAGCGCTGAGTTGTGGGAGACGACGCCGTTCGAGAGGTACGCGTGCGTCCCTTCGACTTCGAGGTCGTAGACCCACTCCTCGGCCGGTTCAACGGTCTCGATGGATTCGATGCGGTCCCAGTCCACAGTGGGTGAACCGGCCCGAATTTTGTTGTCGACCTGCTCCACTACACGCCCGCCGTCTGTTGCGAACTGTCCAGTCTGGGATGCCTTTGGAGCTACCGCGACCGGTTCGCCTTCTTCGAGGTCTTCTGCTCGTACCGCTTCTGGTCCGCGAGCCCCGTGAATGAACAGTGGGTGGCTCGGCGTAACTGTGAGCTCAAGTGCGCTTTCGGTCCGTACCTCGTACATCGTCTCCGGAGCCTCTCGCTTCCAGACTCTTGTCGCACGGCGCTGTGTCAGCGTACCGTCAGGTGACAGCGATGGGAGCTCGATGTCGATGTCGTCGTACACGCCGTCGTCGACCGGCTTCGGGTTTTCGAGGTTCTCTTCGACGATGTCCCGAATCGGGCGCTCGGTGCCGTCCGCGAGCGTAACGTGCGTGTCCCCGTCGAGGCACTTCCCCGTCCCAGGGTCCCCGATGAGGAGCATGTGGAGGTCGCCCCGAATCCGGGACTCGTCGGGGAGGTGTTTGGTGACGCCGGAGAACAGCTGAAGAATCATCGCGAGCTTGGCCTCCCGGTGGCCGTAGATGGACGGCGCCATCGAGTCGACCATCTGCTCGTAGATGTTCTCGCGGTTCGAGATCTCGACGATTTGCTGTTTGTCCTCCTCGGTGATGTTCATCTCCTCGAACTCCTCGTCCTCGATGACGACCGACGTCCCCTCCATGTAGAGGTCGAAGACGGGGGACTCGTTGCTGCCCTCGCTCTGGTCGAGGCGGAGCACGCCGGCGACAGTGACGTGGTCGCCGGGCGTCACCTCGCCCGTGATGTCGTCGGAGACGTGCACGTCGATGCTCTGTGGGGTCTCCCCGCCGGCCAGCCCCTCGGGGGACTCCTGGATGCGGAGCTTCTGGGAGTCGACGAACTCCGAGCGCTCGGGGTCGAGCTTGAACGGGCCCTGGCGCTCGCAGCTCTCGCACTGGTAGGGCTCCTGGAAGCCCGCGTCGCCCTGCGGCACCTCGGTCTCGGCGCCGCAGCGCTGGCAGACGAACACCGCGCGCTCGATCTTCGGGCGGACGTCCGTCGCCTTCCGCACCATCCCCTGCACGCTGACGAGCGTGTTGAGGTGTTCGGCGCGAATTTCGCGAATCTCGGTGTGCTCGTCGAGGCCGAACACGCGCACGTGGGCCTGTCCAAGGCTGACGTCCACGGGGAGGTCGTAGAGTCGGAGTGCTTCCTCGGCGGCCTCCCGGAGGTCGTCGGGGTGGTTGATGTAGTCGTCGGCCAGGTCGGGGTCCATCTGGTAGAGGTCCCGCCAGTCGAGGTGCAGTGACTTCGTCTCGCGGGGGTACTTGCGGGCGAGCTCCGCGACGTCGTCGCTGTAGTACCGGCGGTAGAACTCCTCGAACCTGTCGACGAGTTCCTGGTTTGCGGCCTGGGCCATTCTGTCCACGACAAGTAGCGCGCGCTCGCCTAAGAAGCTTGGCAAACCGGGGTGGAAGTGGTCGTGCGCCCGAACAGCTATCCGGCCGCGCTGTGAACCCGCGGGCAACGCGGAGTCGTCTGATGACAGGACTGCTGTTCGCTGGCTACGTCGCGGTGTTCTTTGTGGCGGCGCTCGCGTGTCTCGCGGGGCTGTCGCGGGTCGGGCGCGTCGAGGACCCGGGGACGCGCCGCGGGCTCGCCGCGCTGCTCGTCACCAGCGGCGGCTGGGCGGCCGCGCAGGCGGGCTTCCTCGTGGTGCCGTCGACGGAGCTCAAGGTCGCCGCGTACACCGGCGGCCTCATCTTCGGGCTCGCCACCGTGGGGGCGTGGCTGTACTTCTGTTCAGCGTACACGGGGCGGGCGTTCCACCGCAACCCGACGGTCCGCCGCGTCGCGCTGGGTGTGTTCCTCGCGGTCGTCGCGGTGAAAGTCACGAACCCGGTCCACGGCATCTACTTCGGCGTCGAGCAGGCGTCGGCGCCGTTCCCGCACCTCGCTGTGGACCACCACACCCTCCACTGGGTGGTGATGGGGACGGCGTACGCGCTGGCCGCCGTCGGCTACTTCATGCTGTTCGAGCTGCTCGGGCAGACGGGCTACGACACGCGCCCGCTGCTCGCGCTCGTCGCCGTCACCGGCCTCCCCGTGGCGGCGGACGTCGTCGGCGCCTCGACGTCGGCGCTCCCGGAGCTCAGCTACGAGTCGCTGGGCGTCGCGGCGTTCGCCGTCGGGGTGTTGTTCGTCTTCCTCGACCGCTTCCAGGCGGTCCAGCTCGCGGGCGACGTCCGGGACGCGGTCGTCTTCCTCACCGACGACGGCGAGATTCGGGACGCGAACGAGCGCGCCCGCGGACTGTTCCCGGCGCTGGCGGGCGCGACGGGCCGGCCGCTGGCGGACGCCGTGCCGGCCGTCGCCGAGCGGCTCGCCGGCGACCGCGATGTCGTGGAACTCCGGCGGAACGGCGAGCGGCGGTTCTACCAGGTGTCGGCGACGCCGTTCACGTTCGGGCGGACGCGCGTCGGGCAGATGGTCGTCGTCACGGACGTCACCAGCGAGGAGGACGCGCGCCGACAGATTCAGCGGCAGAACGAGCGCCTCGGCCAGTTCGCCAGCGTCGTCAGCCACGACCTCCGCAACCCCCTGAACGTCGCGGCGGGCCGCGTGGACCTGGAGCGCGACCACCGCGCAAGCGAGCACCTCGACGCGGCGGCACGGGCGCTGGACCGCATGGAGCAGATTATCGAGAGCGTGCTGATGCTCGCGCGCGAGGGCGCGGACATCGGCGAGCGCTCGCGGGTGTCGCTGGCGGCGCTGGCCGAGCAGGCGTGGGCGTCGGTCGCCGCCGAGCACGCCACGTTCGTCGTGGACGGTGACCTCGCGTTCGACGCGGACGCCGACCGCGTCGTCCAGCTCCTGGAGAACCTCTCTCGGAACGCTGTCGAACACGGCGGCCCCGACGTCACGGTGCGGGTCGGCGCGCTCGCGGACGGGTCGGGGTTCTACGTCGAGGACGACGGCCCAGGCATCCCCGCGGACCTGCAGGACGACATCTTCGAGATGGGGTACACGACCAGCGACGGCACGGGCCTCGGGCTCTCTATCGTGGATACCATCGCGTCCGCGCACGGCTGGGAGGTCGCCGCTACCGACGCGGAGCACAGTGCGACGGGCGCGCGCTTCGAAATAACGAGCGTCGAGGCCGCGGACTGACCGTCAGGGCGACCCGGCGGGGGCGTCGGCCTCCTCCGGAACGTCGTCGCCGCGCTCGGCGAGGTGTTCGGCGACCTTCCGGCGGTTGATTTCGCCGACGCGGTCGGCGGTCTCGTCGACGAACTCGAAGAGGTCCTCGCGGACGCCGCTGTCCTCGTCGCGAATCGTCGGGCCGCCCGATTCGCTGTCGAAGTCCGGGTGGACGGGGAGCTCCGCGAGCACGGGGACGTCGTAGTCGTCGCTGATTTCGGCGGCGCCGCCGCTGCCGAACACCTCGTGGGTGTCCTCGCAGTTCGGGCAGTGGTACGCCGACATGTTCTCGACGACGCCGAGGACGGGCGCGTCGTGCTCGGCGAACAGCTTCAGGCCCTTCCGGGCGTCCGCGACCGCCATCTCTTGCGGGGTGGTGACGACGACGACGCCCGCGACGGGCAGCGTCTGCAGGAGGTTCAGCGACGCGTCGCCCGTGCCCGGCGGCAGGTCGACGACGAGGTAGTCCAGTCGGCCCCACTGGACCTCGTTGATGAACTTCATCATCACGTTGTTCACCATCGGCCCGCGCATCACCGCGGGCTCGTCGCCGTCCGGCATCATGTGGTCGGTGCTCATCACGCGCACGCCCTCAGAGGCGGGCGGGACGATGTCGCCGTCGGGCGTGACGCCGGGCTCGTTCTCCGTCGGCAAGATGCGGGGGACGTTCGGGCCGTGGACGTCCGCGTCGAGGATGCCGACGCGCGCCCCGCGGTCGTTGAGGCCGGCCGCGAGGTTCGCGGCGACCGTCGTCTTCCCGACGCCGCCCTTCCCGGAGGCGACGGCGACGACGTTCTTCACGCCCGGGAGAATCTCGTCGTCGAAGCCGTGCTCCTCGCCGACGTTCGCGCGCAGGTCGGGTTCGAGGTTGGCGTCCTCGACGACGTCCCGGATGTCGTTGCCAATCTCGATTTCCGCGGGCGAGTACGGCGCGTTGAACGCCAGCTCCACGCGGGCGGTGTCCTCGTTGACGGCGACGTCGTTGACGAGCCCCATCGAGACGATGTCGTCGTCGTTCAGCGGGTCCTCCACGTCGGCGAGTCGTGCTCGGAGTTCGGGTGCAGTGGTCATTGGTTTGAGTGGGTGCCGGGGTCCCCCCGGCGCGGGTGGCTGGCTGTCAGAAGAACGCGAACTTGATGACCATCGTGGCGACGAACAGGCCGCCCCACAGCGCGGTCGTGAGGCCGGCGAGGTAGGCGACGCCGAGGCCGGCGGTCTTCCCGTCGCTGGGGTCGCCGAGGTACCACGCGGCCACCATCACGTAGACGGGCGCGAGCACGATGCCGAAGATGAGGTACGTGCCCGGGCCGACGAACGGCAGCGTGTACGGGGCCGACGACAGCGGCAGCATCACTCACTCACCTCCTCGTGGTCGTCCTCGATGGCGTGCAGTTCCACCACCGGAATCACCTTCGAGACGGCGAGGAAGAACAGCACGACGATGCCGACCGCGCCCACGAGCGAGGACAGCTCCACGGGCGACGGGACGTACGCGCCGGGAACGCCGTCGTAGAGCTGGAAGTGCGCGTGCTGGAGCCCCTCGACGACGAACAGCGTCTTCTCGATGAGCGTGCCGACCAGCACCAGCAGGGAGACCGCGACGATGCGCGGAATCGAGAACAGCGACGACTTCAGCGCGGCCGCGAAGACGTACAGCTCCGCGGCGACGACGAGGCCGATGGCGACCCAGTAGATGGGCGTCGAAATCTTGACTTCGGTGGCGTGCTGGAGCGTGGTCGGCGCGGCGAAGATGCCGGTGATGACCTGCTGGAGCTGCAGCCACAGGAAGATGAGCCCGAAGAAGCCCAGCCACTTCGAGAGCCCGTAGAACACCTGCACGGGGATGAGCTCCTCCCAGTCGTAGGCGTAGCGGAACGCCGCCGCGACGATGATGATGCCGCTGACCGCAGAGGTCAGCGCGATGGAGAGGAACGAAGGTCCCTGAACGCCGCCCGCCCAGCCGGCCATCGACGGCAGCAGCGCGAACAGCCACGGGATGACGCCGCCGTGGAGCAGCAGCGGCGCCATGATGATGATGGCGAACGCGAGCCACCACACCATGCGCTCGACGACCGCATCCTCCTTCTCGCTGTACCCGACCAGCAGCGCCTTGTACAGCGGCTCGAAGCGGTCGGGGAGGCGGTCGCGCAGCCGGTGGACGTCGTAGCGAATCGTCAACAGCAGGTACGTCGCCGTCAGCACGAAGTACGCCGTGATGACGGTGACGTCCCAGACGAGCGGCGACCACTGGACGCGGGTCGGCCACGCGGGCAGCACGCTCGTGACGAGGCGGTCCGGCCGGCCGACGTGGATGAGAATGTAGAGGCCGGCGCAGGTCAGCGCGGCGATGGTGAGCAGTTCCGCCATGCGGGCGACCGGCTGGTAGTCGTCCATCCCGAGCAGCCGCACCGCCGCCGAGAGGATGATGCCGCCGTGGGCGATGCCGACCCACCAGATGAACGCGCCGATGTAGAGACCCCACGGGACGCCGCCGCCGGAGCCCCAGTCGCCGAGGTGGGTGACGATGAGGCCGTGTTCGAGCTGCTGGACGTAGAAGAACAGCCACACGCCGACGCCCGCCAGCGCCAGCAGGAAGACGGCGACGTACTTCTTCGAGAACGTCTGAATCGGCCGCACGAGCGTGTCGCGGCCGACCCCGGTGACGTCGACGCTCACGGGCGCTCACCCCCCTTCGCGGTGACGCGCCGCGTTCCCGCCCCGCAGTCGGTGCGCTCGGTGCGCTCGCGGTCGGTGTCGGCAGTCATGCCTCTTCGCCCTCCTTGTTGGCCATCGCGCCGTTGTCGAGCCCCTCCTCCTTGCGGTTGTCCACGATGCCCATGTCGTCGTAGCTCACGGGCCCCTCGACCTGTTCGGCGTGCGGCGACGGCTCGTTGCCGATGTAGTGGACGTTCGGGTCCGTGCCGCGCTCCTCCATGAGCTTGAACGTGGAGACGGTGTGCTCCTTGCGGTTCGGGAACTGCTCGGTGTCGTTCTCCTGGCTCTCGCGGTACTCGCGGAGATGCTGGTTGGGCGCGCTCTCGGGGTCGTTCAGGTCCCCGAAGTGGATGGCGTCCATCGCGCACGCCTCCTCGCAGGCGGTGGTGCCGATTTTCTCCTCGCCCATCGCGCCGTCCTGCCGGTCGACGCAGAACGTGCACTTGCCCATCACGCCCTTCGGCGGGCGCGCGCCCACCCAGCGGCCGCGCTCGTCGTACTGGTTCTCGTCGGGAATCTCGCTGTCCGGGACGTCGGGCTCGCCCCACTGGAAGTAGTTGACGCCGTACGGACACGACACCTCGCAGTACCGGCAGCCGATGCAGATGTCGTAGTCCGTGAGCACGAGGCCGTCCTGCTCGCGGGTGTGGCGCGCGCCGACCGGACACACCTTCGTACACGGCGAGTCCGTGCAGTGCTGGCACGGCCGCACGAGGAAGTTCTCGTCCTCCTGGTCCTCGTCCTCGTACGTGAACACGTACATCCAGTTCGCGCCCCCGGACGTGCCGTGTTCCTCGTTGCACGCGACGACGCAGGCGAGACAGCCGTCGCAGTTGTTGAGGTTGATGGTCATCCCGTAGCGCGTCCCGTCGCCGTCCTCGCCCTCCTGGGCCGCCGCGGTCTCGCTGTCCACGCTCGCGAACAGCCCGAGCGCGACCGCCGCGGCGCCGCCCTTCTTCATCACCTCACGGCGGGAGAGCCCCTCGTCGTCGGCGAGCCCGGAGAGCCGGTCGGCGAACCCGTCGCCGCCCGCGTCGTCGAGCAGCCCCGAGATTTCGCGGTCGTCCTCGCCGAACTCCTCGAGGACGTCCTCGTGGTACTGGCGGTAGAACTCCGCCTCCGAGAGCTCGCCCGCGGCGACGCGCTGGGCGTCTTTCGCCATCTCGACGCCGAGCTCCGTGTCGTACTCGGTGTCGTCGAGCAGGCGCTCCATGCGTTCCTCCTCGTCGTCGTCGAACGATGTGGGGATGTCGTCGTCTGG
Source organism: Halobacterium hubeiense (assembly GCF_001488575.1). Taxonomy (NCBI): domain Archaea; kingdom Methanobacteriati; phylum Methanobacteriota; class Halobacteria; order Halobacteriales; family Halobacteriaceae; genus Halobacterium; species Halobacterium hubeiense. The sequence continues at coordinate 2,234,634 of NZ_LN831302.1, read as the reverse complement.
ATTTGGCATTCCTGTCAGCCTCCGTCTGTGCGCGCGGCGACGGTCGCCGCCGTCGCCGCTTTTTCTCGTTTCTCGCGTTACTCGACCGTCAGCCGGGGCTGTACGCGCGTTTTCAAAGAACCGCCACCCTCGTTCCCACGAACTGGGAGTTAGCCGGATGATGTTCGGAGGCCGGTATAAGGGGGTCGCCGAGCGAAGTCGAAACCGTTCAGGACGCCACGAGGACGACCGCGACGACCGCGAGCGCGAGCCCCGCGACGTTCGTCGCGGACAGCGCCGCGTCGAAGTAGAGCACGCCGACGACCGCGGGGATCACGAAGTACAGTGCGACGATGGCGGAGACAACGGCCATGTTCCCGCGCGCCAGCGCCGCGTAGAAGCCGATGGTCCCGGCGGCCAGACAGACGCCCGAGACCGCCGCGAACGCGAGGTCCACGCGCGAGCCCGTCACCGGCTGGCGCGTCCAGAGCGCGTACCCGCCCGCGACCGCGATGCCCGCGACGTACGAGACGAACACCGCGTTCACGGCTGCCATGCTGCGCGTCGCCACGCCAGCCGTCACTGCCCACGCGCCGTACAACACCAGCGCCACGACCGCGATTAACACCGACGACCCGACCATACCGGTGCGTTTCGCGTGCGCCGGAAAAACGTCGCGTTCGAGCAAGACTCATTCCGGTCGAACCCCTCGGGTCGCGTGTGCCCGAAACGCTCCACACGCAAGTGCTCGCCGTCGTCCCACCGGAGGACGTCGACGACCACGACCTCCAGCCCGCCCTCCGTGACCTCGCGGACTCGCGGTACGTCCTCGTCTGCCGGAAGGGCGGCGCGCCGTCGTGGCCCGAACGCATCAAGTCGTTCCTGCTGCGCGACCCCATCGAAGCCATCACGCTCGTCGCCGACGACGCGCCCGCAGAGGGTGAGGAGTTCACAGCGCGCGTCGAGGAGACGGAGATGGTCGGGGTCTACGACGTGGTTAGCGTGGAGTAGGTGGGCTAGCCACCGCCGCTGTTGCCGCCGTAGCCGCCAGCCTCCGCTTGCATCTCCTTCTCGCGGTCGCTCGTCTCGCTGGTCGGCTTCTCCCGAATCTGTCCCCACTGGTAGAGCAGGTACAGCACGCCGACGACCGCGCCGGCGGTCAGTACGCCGACAGCGGACTCGTAGGCCGCGCCGCCCGCGACGTGTATGCCAGCCGCGAGTACGCCGCTCGCGGCCGTCGAGAGCCACACCCACGCCGGTGCCACGTCAGTCGGGGACAGGTCGCTCATGCGTACGTGTTGGTGGGGTAGTGGGAAAGGTATTCTCCCCGGGTGGAATTGGGACCATGGATGTACTAGAGGATTGGATTTGAGAACGCTACTACCATCTCACGGACGCGCTCGCGGTCCTCCTCGACCGCCCGCATCTCCTCGGGGTGGTCGTGGTAGTACGCCAGCGCGTGGTAGACCTCCGAGAGCGAGAAGTCAAGCCGGTTAGCGACAGTCTCGGGGTTGAGGCCACGACCTCGACCCGCTTGTGGAACATCTATCTCGGCGGCCACTGCTCGTCGAACTCGTAGTCGGCAGCCCAGTTTATCGACGGCTGCGTCTGCTCGGGCTCGCTCACTCGCAGACTCATCGTGTGCTCGTAGCTCGCGCGCTCGATGAGATACTGCTCGCCGCGCTCCGCGCAGTCCACGACCACGTACTCGATATCGCCGGGTCCGGGAACGGTCTGACTCGTGTCGAATCGAATCCGGCCGTTCGTCACCGAGCCCCGGCGGACCGCCGCTCGCAGGAGGTCGTCCGCGGGCGTCCGCAGGATGACGTCGTAGGGCGCGTCGCTGTCCATTGCGTCGATAACGTCCACGCCGCGGTCACGCAGCGTCTTGATGATGGCCTCGCGGTCGTCCGTGGCGTCGTCAGTGCCGTTCTCGGGCGGCCATTGCTCGTCGAACTCGTAGTCGGCGGCCCAGTTGATGCTCGGCTGCTCGACTTCGGGGTCCTCGACGCGAAGGCGCATGTTTGACGTCACAGCCTCCTCCGCGACAAGGTACATCGTCTCCAAGTCGTGACAGTACACGAGGAAGTAGTCAACGTCCCCGTCGTACGCATTGTGGACGTTTCCCTCCGAATTCGTGTGTATCGAGTAGCCCTTGAACCGCACCGTTTCCCCGTCGAACGTTCCGGTTTTCACTTGCACCCGATAGAGGCCGGCTTCGGATTCGAGAATTAGGTCATACCGTTCGTTGTCTCCGAACGGGACTGAGACCGGTATCCCGCGGCGCTTCACCTCCGCGATGGCGATCGCCTCCGTTAAATCCCCTTTTCGGTGGCTTTGCATAACTGCTATCAGGTCGCGAACCGACGTAATCTTAATTGAGGATGAAAGCAGCGGCGCGGCTACGCGTTAGGAAAGTGTTGGAGTGGGACCGCCCGAATTTGAATCGGGGTTATCGGCACCCAAGGCCGAAAGGATACCAAGCTACCCCACGGTCCCGCATGTAGACGTACCGCCGGGGACGGCGTAAGGGTTTCGTTCGGCGGGCTGGCGCCACAACGACTTTCGCGGTGGGGGACACAGCGAGAGGTATGCCAACGATGCTGGAGGTCGGGCTGGCGGTCCTCGTACTGGTGGCGTTGTTCGGCGCGTACCGCGTGATTCGCGCGGTGAAGCCGTTCATCGTCAACGCGGTCGTGGGGCTGGTGGTCATCCTCATCGCGGAGTTCCTCGGGGCGCAGGTGGCGGTGACGCCGTTGGCGTTGCTCGTGGTGGCAATCGGCGGGCTGCCGGGCGCGATACTGGTCATCCTGCTGGCGACGCTGGGGGTGGCGTTCGTGCCGGGACTGCTGGCGGTGCCGCTGTTGCTGTGAGGTGAGCACGCATGGACTCGATACGACGCGCAATCGGCGGTGGTGTCGCGGGGACGATCGTGATGTCCGTGGTGCTCGTCATCGCGGAGGTGGAGGCGCGCTTCGAGCTGGGCGTCGGCCCGGCAATCGCGCAGTACGCGGGCGTCGCCGACCAGCCCGTACTGGGGCTGTTCGTGTTCCTGCTGGCGGGGATGGTCGTGTTCCCGCTGGTGTTCGTGCGCCTGGAGACCGTCCTCTCGCGGGTGCCGGGCGGCGGCGACCCCGCGATTCGGGGGATGGCGTTCAGCATCCCGCTGTGGGTGGTGTACGTCGCGGTCGCATCGCCTGACCTCGGGTCGCTGGAGGGCGCGCTCCACCTCTCCTTTACGCTGTTCGCGCACTTGCTGTACGGCTTCACGCTCGGCGCGGTCTACCACTCGCTGGAAGACGTCTGACTACTCGCTCCCGTAGGGGAGTTCGTCCCACTCGGCGGTGCGCCGGTCGCCGTGCTCGCGGAGGTTCCACGGGTCGTCAGTCGTGACGGGGTCGCCCATCCGGTAGGACTGCACGAGGTTGAACAGCCAGACGACCGTGCCGAGCGCGATGAGGATTGCGCCGAGCGTGGCGACCTGCTGGAGGCCCGCGAACTCCGCGGGGTAGGAGGCGTACCGGCGCGGCAGTCCCTCTTGGCCCATGATCATCATTGGGCCGAACGCGAGCACGATACCCACAGTAGTGAGCAGGAAGTGCGCGACGGAGAGCCGGTAGTCGGTGTGCTTGCCGACGACGAGGGGGTACCAGTAGTAGACGCCCGCGAAGAACGCGAACGAAATCAGCCCCATGATGATGAAGTGGAAGTGGCCGACGACGTAGTAGGTGTCGTGCAACAGGAGGTCGATGGGGATGGCGGCGAGGAAGATGCCGGTGACGCCGCCGACGACGAACGTGGCGACGCCGCCGACGCAGAACAGCATCGGCGCGGTGAGGCGGACGTGGCCGTTCCACATCGTGGTGATCCAGTTGAACACCTTCACCGCCGACGGCACGGCGATGGCGATGGAGACGGCCATGAAGCTCGCGCGGAGCCGCGGGTCGATGCCCGTGGTGAACATGTGGTGAGCCCACACGCCGAAACTCAGCACGCCAATCGCGAGCGTCGAGTAGACGACGAACTTGAACCCGAACAGCTTCCGTCCCGAGAACTTCGGAATCAGGAGGCTGACGATGCCCATCGGCGGCAACACCAGTATGTACACTTCGGGGTGGCCGAAGAACCAGAACAGGTGCTGCCAGAGGATGGGGCTCCCGCCCTGAATGGCGAAGAAGGTCGTGCCGACGGTGCGGTCCAACAGGAGCATGACGAGCGCGCTACCCAGTAACGGGAACGCGAACAGGATGAGCCCCGACTGGGTGAGCATCGTCCACGAGAAGATGTCGAGGTCGCGCCACGCCACGTCGCGCTCGGTGAAGATGGTCGCGATGAAGTTGATGGCGGACATCGTGGTGGCGATTCCCGAGAGGTGCAAGCCTAGCAGGACGACGCTCACCGTCGGGAGCTCCAGTTGCACGGACAGCGGCGCGTAGAACGTCCATCCCGTGGCGGGCGGCGCGAGCGCGAGCAGTTGTTCGCCCAAGGCCCCGAGGCCGCCGGCAACGAAGACGTGGCCGAGAACGTCCGAGAGCAGGCCGGCGCGCATGAGCACGAGTGCGGGGATGAGCAGCCAGAAGGCGATGGCGTTGATGCGCGGGAACGCCATGTCGTCGGCGCCGATGAACAGCGGCAGGAGGTAGTTCCCGAGGCCGGCGAGCGCGGGCGTCCCGAACAGGAACAGCATCGTCAGCCCGTGCATCGTGAACAGGGCGTTGTACGTGTGTTCGTCCCAGACCGAGACGGCAGGGTCGTACAACTCGGTGCGCATCATCATCGCGTCCGTGCCGCCCCAGAGGAACGCGGTCGCGGCGAACGCGAGGTACAGCAGCCCGATGTCCTTGTGGTCGACGGTGGTGAGCCAGCGCGTGACGCCGCTGAGCTTGTTGGCGGCGGTCGTCCCGAGGAGGTAGCTCGAATCGGTTGGCTCGCCACCGTCGGGTTCGGCGGGAGCGTCCGGTTCGTCGGCGGGGTCGCCGCCGTCCGCGAGCGCGGCGCCGGCGTGCGAGCGGTCCGAGCGCGAGGCGTCCGCGCGCCACGCGGCGTAGAGCACGAGCGCGGCGGCGGCGACCGACAGCGCGGCCAGTCCGGCCGCGGCGACCAGCGTCATGTGCGACCCGTTCACACGCCTCCGGTTAAAATCGAACGGCGGAACCGACCCGCCCGTGGGCTCGCCGACTTACTGCTGTTCGCCGCGCAACTCGATGTCCGCGACGATGTCGTAGGGGTGTTTCTCCTTGCGGACGCCGTCCAGAATCGTGAACGCCGCGCCGGGTTCGAGGAAGTGCGTGGTCACCGCGCGGCCGAGCGGCGTCGGCTCGAAGCCGTCGATGAACTCGTATTCGAGGAGCTTCCCGAGCGCGTGCTTGGTCGGCACCTCGCCGAGCATCCGGTCGTTGAGGCGCTTGGCGGCCTTCCCGCCGACCGTGACGTTCGCGAGCGTCTCCTCGACGGCGGCGGTCTCGTCGTAGTGCGTGACGACGTCCTCCATCTCGCCCTTGAGGAGCTTGAACGCGATTTCCTCCTCGGTGCCCTCCATCGAGGAGTGGTAGGAGGCGTCGGGTTCGACGAGCATGTAGACCTTCCCGCGGTCGTGGTAGTCGGGGCGGCCCGCGCGCCCGAGCATCTGCTCGAACTCCTGGACGGAGAGCCACTCGATGCCCATCGCGAGCGTGTCGAAGATGACCTGCGACGCCGGGAAGTCCACGCCCGCCGCCAGCGCCGCCGTCGTTACCACGGCCGAGAGGTCTTGGTTCCCGAAGCGGCGCTCGACGGACTTCCGCTCGCCGTAATCCAAGCCCGCGTGGTACGCCGCCGAGGGGTAGTCGAGTTTCCGCGAAATCTCGTGACAGCGCCGCCGGGAGTTCGTGAAGATGATGGTCTGTCCCTTGTACCCCTTCGAGGACTCCTTGTCGAACTCCCGGCGCACCAGCTTGTTCTCGATGTCGGGCTTCTCCGACCCTTCGGCGAACGTGACGTGGCGCTCGATGGGAATCGGGCGCTCCTCGAACTCCACGAGGTTCGCGCGCATCCCCCGCGCGAGCTCGCCGGGGTTGCCGACGGTCGCGGAGAGGTAGATCCACTGCGCGCCCCCGTAGTCGTCGTACTGCTGTTCGCGCTGCTCGCAGTAGTACTTCAGCCGCGAGATGAGGCCGTCGAGGCGGTGGCCGCGCTCGTCCTCCTTGAGCGTGTGCACCTCGTCGATGACCACGGTCCCGATGTCGCCGAGGTCCTTCCCCGTGCGGAGCGCGTGGTCGATGCCCTCGTACGTCCCCACGATGATGTCCGCGGAGGGGTCGAACGCGTGGCCGTCGTCCCGAATCCGCGACGACCCCACGCGAATCGTGACGTTCGCCAACTCCCCGTACTCGTCCTGGAAGTCCTCGTGCTTCTGGTTCGCGAGGGCCACGAGCGGCACGAGGAACAGCATCTTCCCCTTCCCGGAGAGGTGGCGGTGCAGGCCCGCCATCTCGCCGACGAGCGTCTTCCCGGTCGCAGTCGCCGACACCACGAGCTGGTCCTCGCCGTCGAGCAGTCCGTTCTCCACGGAGAGGCTCTGTACGGGCAACAGCTCGTCGAACCGAGACGTCAACAGCTCCTTGACGCCGGGGTGGAGGTCGAGGCTGTCCACCGGCACCGGGTCCACTTCGTCGGTCGTCGCGCTCACCTCGTCGAACTTCGTCAGGTCCGGGTCGAGGTTCCCGCCCAATAGGCCGGTGATGCGGTCGAGGTCCTGCTCCTCCAGCAGGAGTTCTTCGAGGCGGTCTTGGGCCGCACCCGTCATGCCGCCGTTGAACGAGAGCTCGCGCTCCAGCTCGCGAATCGCGCAGTCCTGACAGATGTACTCGCCGTCGGCCTCGATGGCTGTCTCCGACGTAATCGGGGAGTACCGTCCCTTCCCCGCGCAGTACCGACACGTCCGCACGACCTTCGCGTCCTGCTGGTAGGCGTCCAGCATCTCCTGTAACTCCTCGCGGCCGCGCCGGGAGGTCTGCTCGCTGATGCGGATGCGGTCCGCGCGCCGCGCGATGTCCACGAACTGGTCGGGACTGCGCGGCTCCTCGCCGCTCCCCGTCTTCACGCGGAATCGTCCGGGACGCGGCCCCGCGTCCCGCTGGGTCAACTCCAGTTTCGCGCGGAACAACCGGTCGCCGTCCCGCTGGGCGACCGCCAAGTAGTCGTCTCCGGTCTCGTGGAGGAACAACGTATCCACGCGCTGGACCTGCTCAGACACAAATCCGGATAAGGGAGGACGGTATTTCAGCGGTTCGCTTGCGCGACTCTCGAACTCGCCGGCCGCCAGTGAGGTGCTGTCGCATACCCCCGGGAGGCTTTTGCCAGCCCGGAGGCTCCCACAACCATGAGCGCCCCCGACCTGCCGCTGGACGACCTCGAAGCCTTCCTCGCCGCGGAACTTGGCGAGCGCGTCACGGGAACCGAGCCGCTGGACGGTGCGCTCAACACGATGGTCGCCGTCTCCACCGCGTCTACCGAGGACAAGTACGTCGCACGGAAGCCCACCGAGATGCGCGAGTCCGCGCTGTTCACCGACCTCGAAACCGAGTACCGCGTGCTGGCAGAACTCGTGGACACTCCCGTCCCAGCGCCGGAGCCGGTACTGTACTGCGGGGACGACGGGCCGCTCGGCGGTCCGTTCGTCGTCACCACGTATCTCGACGGGGAGACAGTGCCGGTCGGCGAACGCCTCCCCGAGCGCTACCGGACCGAAACCGCCCGCGAGCGCGTCGGAGAGTCGATGGTTGACGCGCTCGCCGAGCTTCACAGCGTTGACGCCGCGCGCTTCGAGGACGCCTGCGAGTCCGCGACGCCGCTGGAGCAGGTCGAGGACGCCGCGAACCGCCTCGACTATGCGACGAGCGTCACCGGCCGGGACGTCCCCGAACTCTGGGACGCTATCGACTGGCTGCGCGAACACGCCCCCGAACCCCGACCTCGGGCGCTCCTGCACGGCGACTACAAGTCCGGGAACGTCTTCTTCGCAGGCGACCTGCCTGAGGTGACCGGCGTCTTCGACTGGGAGACGGCGACGCTCGGCGACCCGCTCACTGAACTCGGCTACTTCCTGTTCTACTGGCGCGACGACGGCGACCCGACCCCGGCCGTCGACGCGCTCCGCGAGAAGTACGGCGACACCGAGGTCGTCCGCGACCTCGAAGCCACAACCGAACACGGCTTCTACCGGTACTCAAACCGCCCCGGGAGCCCGACGCGCCGCGACATTGTCGAGCGGTACGAGGCCAAAACGGGGCTCGCCTTCGACCACGACCGCTTCTACCGGACGCACGCCGCCGTGCTGCTCGCGACGGTCTGGGAGGACATCCACCGCAGGCAGGTCGAAGCCGGCGCCGACACCACCCAGGAGCCACTGCTCGATTACACTGCCGAACTCGTCGACCGCCTCGTAGCGGGCGACTTCCCGCTCTGAGCGCTACTCCACGAGGTCGATGGTGTCGTCGCCGTTCGGGACGACACAGACGAATGCGCCTTCCTTGTCACCGGGGTTGTCGTACCAGTGGATGGCGCCCGCGGGGATGAGGAGACTGTCGCCGGCGCTCACCTCGTAGGTCTCGCCGTCGATGCCGACCGTGTACTCGCCTTCGAGCACGTACTGCTCGTGCTCGACCTCGTTGGTGTGCTCGGGGACGCTCGCGCCGGGTTCGAGGACGAACCGCCGCATCGCGAAGTGCGGCGCGCCGTCTGAGTCGTCCAGCAGCACGCCCTTCCGCATACCCTCGGCGGCGTCCACGGTCTCGTACTCGACGTCGCCCGCGCGGCGGACGACGTGGCGCGCGGTCTCGGAAGTCGTCATACCTGGACCGTGGCGGTCCCGGGCCTTAGGCGTAGCCGTCTGAGAGTCCCAGTATGTCGCGGGCTTCGGCCGGCGACGCGACCGGGCGGCCGAGCGTCTCCGCGACGCCGACCACGCGCTCGACGAGCTGGGCGTTGCTCTCTGCGAGCTCGCCCCGCTCGTAGTAGACGTTGTCTTCGAGGCCGACGCGGACGTGCCCGCCGAACATGATTCCCATCGTGGCGAACGGGAGCTGGTGCGGGCCGAACCCGAGCGTGTTGAACGTCGCGCCCTCGGGGAGATTTGAGATTAAATTCAGGAAGTTCCGGGGGCGCGGCCGGGTGAGTGTGCCCGGCCCGAAAATCAGGGTTGCGTAGACGGGGTCGGCGAGGTCGCGGCGCTCCAGCAGGCCGTGGACCTCGTTGAGGTGGCCGTCGTTGAACACCTCCAGTTCGGGCTTGATGCCCCGGGATTCCATCTCGTCGTACAGCGAGTCCACGAGCCCGCGGGTGTTCTCGCTGGTGAGGTGGTCGTAGCGGTTCAGCGGCCCCATGTCGAGGCTCGCCATCTCCGGCGCGGGGTCGGTCCGCAGCGGCTCGTGGCGCAGGTCGTCGGGCGCGCCCGTGCCGCCCGTCGAGTGCTGGATGATGACGTCGTCCGCTCGCGCCCGGATTTCGTCGTCGATGGCCTGGAAGTCCTCGGTGGCGAACGAGCGCTCGCCGTTGGGCTTCCGCGCGTGGACGTGGACGACCGACGCGCCGGCCTCCTCAGCCGCCGCGGCCGCCTCTCCGATTTCCTCGGGCGTCTCGGGGACGTTCGGGTTCGCTTCCTTCCCGTGGACGCCGCCGGTGAGCGCCGCCGTCACGATGACTGGCTCGTCTGCGAGGAACTGTTCGTAGCTCACGACTCGCCCTCGTGCTCGCGGAATATTTCGCAGTGCGCGGCGTGGTCGAGGTCGTAGCGGTCGTTGCAGACGTCCGCGCGCATCGGCTGGACGAACTCCTCGGTAACCGTGCAGTACGCCCGCGCGGTGTCGAACTCGCGGCCGTCGCCGTTCTCGCGGTACTCCAAGTGCGGGCAGGTCATACGTCGCGTTCGCCCGCCGGCGTGTTAACCGTTCGCTGCCCCCGTCGTCCGGTGGTGACAGCCGCGTCACCCGGTGGCAGTGCCGTCTAACGTGGCTATACGTGTGTGGACGCCCTACGGTCGGGTATGCCACCGACCACGCCGGGACTCCACCACGTCACGGCCATCGCGGGCGACCCGCAGGACAACGCCGACTTCTACGTCGAGACGCTCGGCCTGCGGTTCGTCAAGCGCACCGTCAACCACGACGACACGGACACGTACCACTTCTACTTCGGCGACCACGAGGGGACGCCGGGGACGAATATCACGTTCTTCCCGTGGGGCGACCGCGGCCGCGACGGCGAGTTCGGTGCCGGGCAGACCCGCGACACGGCGTACCTGATTCCGCCCGACTCCGCGGACTACTGGGTCGAGCGCCTCGACGACGCGGGCGTCGCCGTCGAGACCGACGAGCGCTTCGGCGACACCGTCGTCCGGTTCTCGGACCCGGACGGCATCGGCCTCGAACTGATAGCCAGCGACCACGCCCGCGACTCGAACGCGGTGCCGTGGCCCGACGGCCCCGTGCCGGCGGAACACCAGCTGCGCGGGTTCCACAGCGTCACGCTCGCGGTCCGCGAGTTCGGCCCCACCGAGGAGATTCTCACCGAGGTGCTGGGTTACGAGCACGTCGCCGACGACGGCGACCGCCGGCGCTACCAGACGCCCGACGGCGGCGCGCACTCGATTCTGGACCTCGTGCAGACGGACGCCGGCCGCGGAATGATGGGCGTCGGTACTGTCCACCACGTCGCGTTCACCGCCGCTGACGTCGACGAGCTAGAGGCGTACAAGGAAGCCTACGCCGACCGCGGCCTCCGCGCCAGCGGCCCCATCGACCGGAAGTACTTCCAGTCGCTGTACTGCCGGGAGCCCGGCGGCGTGCTGTTCGAAATCGCGACCGACGGCCCCGGCTTCGACGCCGACGAGGCCGTCGAAGACCTCGGCTCCAGCCTCGTCCTCCCGGAGTGGCTGGAGGACGAGCGCGCCGAAATCGAGGCCGCGCTCCCCGACTTCGAGCCGCCCCGGTCCGAGACTGATGACTGACCCGCTCGCGAGCGACCGCGTGGGCGAGCCGTTCCGCTTCGACTACGACTCGCCGGTGCTCCGGTACGGCGCGGGCTCGGTCGCGGACCTCGCCGACGAACTCGACGAACAGGGCTTCGAGCGCGCGCTCGTCGTCTGCGGGTCCACCGTCGGCAGCACGCCCGCCGTGATGGACCCGATTCGCGACGGACTGGGCGACAAGCTCGCGGGCGTCTTCGCCGAGACGACCCCGGAGAAGCGCCTCTCGACCGCCCTCGACGCGCGGGACGCGTACCGCGAGCACGACGCCGACGTCCTCGTCGCGCTCGGCGGCGGGAGCAGTCTCGACGTGGCGAAGGCCGTCAGCGTGCTCGCGGCGGGCGGCCACGACCACGAGGCGGCCGACCGCGAGTTCGCCGAGACCGGGACGCTCGCTGCCGAGGGCGACCTCGAACCCATCGTCGCCGTGCCGACGACGCTCGCCGGCGCGGAGCTCTCCGTGGTCGCCGGCCTGAACGCCCACCCGGACGGCGGACCGGTCGAGGAGGTCGTCAGCGGCGGGCTCTCGGACCGCCGGCTGATGCCGCGCGCCGTCTGCTACGACCCCGAACTGGTCGCCACCACGCCCCGGGACGTGCTCGCCGGCTCCGCGATGAACGGCTTCGACAAGGGCATCGAGACGCTGTACGCCGCCAACGCCACGCCCGTCACGGACGCGACGGCCGCCCGCGGCCTCGGCTTGCTCGTCGACGGCCTCCGGGAGTTAGGGAAGGGCGGCGTGGACGCCGACACCCTCGAACCCGTCTTGGAGGGGCTGTTACTCGTCCAGTACGGCATCTCGCGCCCGGGCGAGACGACGCTCTCAGTCATTCACGCGTTCGGTCACGGCCTCACGGACGGCTACGCCGTCCAGCAGGGCGTCGCGCACGCCGTCGTCGCGCCCCACGTCCTCCGGCACCTCTTCGCGGAAGTGGACGGCCGCCGCGACCTGCTCGCGGACGCGCTCGGCGTCGCGGACGCGGACGACCCCGCCGAAGCGGTCGTGCGTACGGTCGCCGACGTTCGGGACGCGCTCGGGCTCCCGGACGCGCTGGCCGACGTCGCCGGTCCCGAACCGAGCGAGTTCCCGGCGGTCGCCGAGACCGTCGTCGCGGACTCGTTCGTGGCGAACGCGCCCCGCGGCCTCGACCTCACGACCGACGACGTGGAAGCGGTCCTCCGCGCGGCGTACTGACTCGCCTCCCGGCGCTCGTGCGCGGCCGCCGCCCCCGCTTTTAAGCGGGACGCCCCGGTATCGGTGGGTATGCGAAGCTTCAAAATCGGGAGCGCGTTCGGCATCCCGATAAAGCTCGACGTCACGTTCCTGCTGATTCTCCCGGTGTTCGCGTACCTCATCGGGATGCAGGTCGACATCTGGGTGGAGACGCTCAACGGCGTGCCGTTCAACGCGAACCTCAACCCCGCCGCGCTCACCGACGGCAACATGCGGTGGTACCTCGGCGTCGCCGGCGCAGTCGGTCTGTTCGCGGGCGTCGTCCTCCACGAGCTCGGGCACAGCGTCGTCGCGATGCGCTTCGGGTTCCCCATCGACTCCATCACGCTGTGGATTCTCGGCGGCATCGCCAGCCTCTCCGACCAGCCCGAGGAGTGGAGCCAGGAGTTCTGGATTGCCGTCGCCGGCCCCGTCGTCAGCATCGCGCTCGGCGTCCTGTCGTTGGGCGCGCTCCACTTCCTGCCGGCGTCGCTGGACACCGTCCGGTTCGTCTTCGGCTACCTCGCGCTGATGAACTTCGCGCTCGCCGCGTTCAACCTCCTGCCCGGCTTCCCGATGGACGGCGGGCGCGTCCTCCGCGCGCTGCTCGCGCGCAAGCGCTCGTTCGCCCGCGCCACCCAGATTGCCGCCGAGGTCGGGAAGCTGTTCGCGCTCGTGCTCGGCATCGTCGGCCTGCTCGGGTTCAACCTCATCCTCATCGCCATCGCGTTCTTCATCTACGTCGGCGCCTCGGGCGAAGCCCAGCGCACCGTCATGAACGCCGCCTTCCAGGACGTCAGCGTCGCGGACATCATGACCCACGACGTCCACACCGTCGAGGCCGACGACTCCGTCGCCGAACTCATGGAGCGCATGCTCGAACAGCGCCACACCGGCTACCCCGTGATGCGTCAGGGGAGCGTCGCCGGCATGGTCACGCTCGACGACGCGCGCGACGTCAACGCCGTCGAGCGCGACGCCATCCGCGTCGAGGACGTGATGTCCGAGGACGTCTACACGATTCCGCGGGCCAGCAACGCGATGGACGCCCTCGACGCCATGCAGGAGCAGGGCGTCGGCCGCCTCGTGGTCGTCGACGAGGACGGCGAGATGGTCGGCCTCGTCTCCCGTACCGACCTCATGACCGCCTTCGACATCATCCAATCGACGGGCGTCGGCGAAGAACCGAAGCTTTCCACCGCGAGCGGCCAGTCCACGCCCTGACTACTGGAGCGCCCGGACCTCGACGCTCCCGTTCAGCGTCGCTATCGTCACGTCGTGGGTTCCCTCCCCGAGCGTGCCGGTGACGCGCCCGTCGTTCCCGCTTCGGTTCTGGAGTCCTAGTTCCTCGACGTCCACGTCGCCGTTCTCCGTCTGCGCGTCCAGCGTCGCGTCGGCGTCCGTGGACAGCGCTACTTCGGCGTCCCCGTTCTCGGTGCGCACCAGTACGTCGCCGGGGAGCGGCGCCGGCACGTCTGCGGCGACGTCGCCGTTCGCGCTCGACACCGAGCCGACCGGCCCGGCGTCCCGCACCGTCACGTCCCCGTTCACCGAGCGCGCCGCGGGCACGCCGGCGACGCCCCGGACCTCGACGTCGCCGTTCTCCGTCTGTACCGGCGCCATCGCGGCGTCCTCTGGGACGCGCAGGTCGAGGTCTACGCTCACACGGCTCGCGTCACCGGAGACGTCCACGTCCACGGCGAGGTCGCCGTTCTCGTCCTCGTTCACCGACACGGTCACGTCGTCGAGACGGCTCTCTCCCGGTGCCATCACCGTCGCGTCCACGCTCGCGTCCGGCCTGTCGCGGCCGCTCACGGACACGTCGCCGCTCTCGTTCTCGACGCGAATCCGGGTGCCGTCGGGCACGTCGAAGTACTGCTCGCGGGTCTCTTGGACGGGGTCGCCGAACAGGCTCCCGGCGTCCGTGCAGCCGGCCAGTGCGGTCGTCGCGCCGGCCGCGACGCCGGCGAGGAGGGCTCTGCGTCGCATACCGGTGACGCGTGGCGAACGGGTAAAGTCGTTGCCGTGGTGTGGCACTCGTTCGGCTGGTCGGAAAGCTGTCGCTGTGCGGTTCGAGTGTACGAAAAGGTCCAGGGGCGAGAATTGAACCGGAGCGAGACGGTCGCTCACTGCGTTCGCGCTGCGTCTCGCAGGGTTCGATTCTCTTGGACGCTCAGTAGCTCGCGACGTGGACGAACGACACGCTACGCGGTCGTTCGTCGCATCGTCACTCGAAAATGGAGGTCCAGGGGCGAGAATTGAACCCGCGTCTCAGCCTCCACAAGGCTGAAGGATAGTCCACTACCCTACCCCGGACACTGCATCCGTCTCTAGCCGACTGGAATTCAAATACGTTACGACACGCGCCGGCCACTCACACTATCTGAATACCAGTTCACATCGGAACGACTATCTGAAGGGGAAATCAGATAGGCTGTATGGCTCAGAGCTCCGACCGGCTGCGTCGGTTGCTCGCCGACGAACTCGGGGAGTGCTGTGACGGCGACGTCGAGCGGCGTCTCGACGAACTCCACGGGCTCGCCGACGACGCGTTCGACGACGACACCCAGTCCGTGTTCGCGGTGCTCGGCAACGACACCCGCTACCGGCTCGCGCGCGTGCTCGCCGAAAGCGACGGCGAGCGCTGCGTCTGCGAGCTCGAACCGCTCGTCGACGTCTCCGACAGCGCGGTCAGCCACGCGCTCTCGGACCTCGTCGACGCCGGACTCGCCACCCGCCGGAAGGACGGCAACTGGCGGTACTACGACGCCACCGCGCTCGCCGACGACCTCTTCGCCGCCGCCGACCGCGGGGTGAGCAATGAGTAACGCCCACGAGCACGGCCCGAACTGCGGCTGCGAGGCCTGCGGCGACCCGCGCTCGATGGACGTCCTCGACAAGTACCTCACCGTCTGGATCTTCGCCGCGATGGCCGCCGGCGTCGGCCTCGGCTACGCCGCGCCGTCGGTGACCGCGCCCATCCAGGACCTCCACCTCGTGGAAATCGGCCTCGTTCTGATGATGTACCCGCCGCTGGCGAAAGCCGACTACTCGCAGCTGCGCGCCGTGTTCAGCAACTGGCGCATCCTCGGACTGAGCCTCGTCCAGAACTGGCTCATCGGCCCGACGCTGATGTTCGCGCTCGCGGTCGTCTTCTTCGGCGGCGTCGTCCCCGGGCTGCCCGCGCGCCCCGAGTACTTCCTCGGGCTCGTGTTCATCGGGATGGCGCGCTGCATCGCGATGGTGCTCGTCTGGAACGAACTCGCGGAGGGCTCCACGGAGTACGTCACCGGGCTCGTGGCGTTCAACAGCCTCTTCCAGATTCTCACGTACGGCGTCTACGTCTGGCTGTTCGCGCTCGTGCTCCCGTCGGCGTTCGGGCTGGATGCCCTCGCCGCCGGCGTCACGAGCTTCGACGTCACTCCCGGACAAGTCTTCGAGGCAATCGTCGTCTTCCTCGGCGTGCCGTTCGCCGCGGGCTTTCTCACCCGCTTCGCGGGCACGCGGCTCCGCAGCGAGGACTGGTACGAGAACGAGTTCGTCCCGAAAATCGACCCGCTGACGCTCGTCGCGCTCCTGTTCACCGTCGTCGTGATGTTCGCCACGCAGGGGAACAACATCGTCGCCGCGCCCGGCGACGTCCTGCTCGTCGCCGTTCCGCTCACTGTCTACTTCGTCGTGATGTTCCTCGTGAGCTTCGGGATGGGGAAGGGCATCGGCGCGGACTACTCCACGACCACCGCCATCGGCTTCACCGCCGCCTCGAACAACTTCGAACTCGCTATCGCCGTCTCCGTCGCCGTCTTCGGCGTCGGCTCCGGCGTCGCGTTCGCCACCGTCGTCGGCCCGCTCATCGAGGTGCCGGTCCTGCTGGCGCTCGTGAACGTCGCGCTGTACTTCCAGCGCCGCTACGACTGGACCGACCACACTACCGGCAGCCTCGACGCCCCACTCACCGATGACTGAAACAACTACACTCTCGTTCGTCTGCGTGCAGAACGCCGTCTCACCTGCGGTGCGACGTGCTCTGCACGCTCGGCGAGAGGTGGTCGCGTGACGACCACCCTCGCCTTTGTCTGCGTGCAGAACGCTGGCCGCTCCCAGATGGCGTACGCGTTCGCCGAGCGCGAACGCGTCGCCCGTGGCCTCGAAGCCGAAATCGACCTCGTGACCGGCGGCACCGACCCCGCCGACCACGTGCACGAAGAGGTCGTTGCCGCGATGGCCGACGCCGGCTTCGACCTCTCGGACCGCACGCCCCGGGAAGTCACGTTCGAGGAAGTCCGGGACGCGGACTACGTGATTACGATGGGCTGCTCCGCCGAGGACGTCTGTCCGGCGGGCTGGGCGGGCGAGAACCGCGACTGGGACTTAGACGACCCCGACGGCCGCTCGCCCGAGGCGGTCACACGGATTCGGGACGAGATTCGGGAGCGAGTCGCCGCCCTCTTCGACGAACTCGGCGGCGACTGACGACGATACGCTTTTCCACGGCTGCCGCCTATCGTGGGGTGACTGTGGCCGTCACGGACAAAATCTACGTGAAGAACCACCGGCAGATAGCGTCCCAGATAGACACGCGCTTCCCGAAGAGCGCGTTCAGCGGCGCGACCCTGGACATCCTCTTCACGGGCGACCTCTCCGAGTTGGACGAAGCCACCCGCGACAAAGTCCTGGACTTCTCGGAGGACTTCCTCGACTGCGGCTGTGACTCCAATCCGTACTGCGGGCACCCCGAGCGGAAGTTCGTCAAGTACCTGCTGGACCTGCGCGCGCAGGGCCTGGACCCCGAATCGATGGTCGACGTGATGACCCAAGACTACATGGTGTACGCGTATCCGGGCGACCTCTACTCGTTCCTCGACGACGCGGTCCGCACGCTGGAAGCCGTCGAGGACCTCGCCGAGGTGGACGGCCGCCAGGAGCAGGCCGAGCGCGCGACCAGAGAGAAACGCGAGCTGTCGCGGTAGCTACCCGAGCTGGTAGGGCTCTTCGTCGTCGTCGCCGTCCAGCTCTTCGAGGTGGATGACCTCCTCGACGTCGCCCTCCGATTCGACCTGCTCGCGGAGGTGGTCGATGTACTTCTTGTGCTCCTCGAGCTGGTCGCGGAGGTGTTCGGCTTCGAGTTCGAGGCGCTCGTGCTCGCGCACGAAGCTCTTCGGAACCTCGACTTTCGGCGGGAACTCCTCGCCGTCCACGGACTCGGGCTGGTTCTCGGGGACGACCCGGACCTGGCCGTCGTGGGCGACCAGCGAGTCGACGTAGTCCCGGAACACGGCGGACAGCGAGAGGTCGCGCTCCTCGGCGATGTCCCGGAGCGCGTCGAACGTGTCCTCGTTCACGCGGAACGAGATGGTCTTGTTCTTGTTCCCCATTCGGGGGAGGATAAGGAAACGAGCCCTATAAGCGTTTGTCAGACGGTCACGCGTCGGCCGGCACGTCGGCTTCCGTGTCGAAGTCTTCGAGCGCTTCGAGGAGCGCGCGGCGGTACGGGGAGACGTCCTCGCCGTACTCGGCGCGGGCGCGCTCGGCGTACTCGTTGCCCTCGTCGTCGAACGCGTCGAGGCGTTCGAGCGTGCGCTCGGCGGTCTCGACGACCCAGCGGTCCCGGGTCGCCTCGTCGACCGGCGTGATGGATTCCGGTCGCAGGGAGACGTTCACGGACCCGTCGTCGGTCTCGAAGGTCCGCGGCTTCCCGACCACGGCGACGTACTGCGGCGTGTCGGCGTCGCGGAGCGCGGACGCCGCTTCCGGCTGGTACTGGCCCGCGTACACGAAGAACGTCCCGGTCGGGTCCACGACGCGGCCCCGCCAGTATTCGGAGTCCTCGCCGATGTCCTCGGTCTCGGTGAGCGTGCCGACGACGAACACGCGGTTCGCGCGCTCCCCGGTCGGCAACAGCGCGTACAGCGGCGCGCGCTCGTCGTCGGACTCCTTGAACGTGAACTCGGCGTCGTTGAACTCGGCGGCGAAGGCGCGGCGTGCGACCTCGCGAGTGGGTGCGTTGCTCATGTTATATCGACCTCGCTTCGATGAGGACGGCTTCCGGGTCCGTCGGCCCGCCCAGCTGTTCGGTGTCGTTGGCGAGCACGTACCGGCCGAACGTCGGGCCGGTCACGCGGTAGTAGCGCCCGAGCACCGTCTCGCGCATCTCGTCGGCGACGACGGTGGTGTCGAGGGCGTCCTTGGCCATCTGCTTGGCTTCTTCGAGGCCGATGCCGGTCAGCGCCTCGGTCGCTTCCTCGTCGAAGATGACCTCGTGGACGTCGCGGCCGTCGTCGAGCACGCCCTTGATGCGGAGGTCGAATTCGCCCTCCACTTCGCCGTGCTCGTTGCAGCGGCCGTTCTGGAGGACGCGCGTGCAGTCCTCCTCGGGGCAGCGCTTGATGAGGCCGCTCCCGGACTGGATATCCACGAGCGCGCCCTCGACCTCGTCCTCGTTGTCGCCGACGTCGAACTCCTCGTCGACCTCCTGGATGGAGGTCGTGCGGTTGAGCTTCACGGAGTACCGGCCCTGGTACTCGTCGGTGACGACGTTGCCGAGGCGGTAAGTCTGGCCCTCCTGGAGGTCCTGGAGGTCGGATTTCGCCCACTTCGTGAACTTGATGGTGCCCGTCGGGTCGCCGAGCAGGCCGACCTGCCCGACCGAGTCCGAGCGGGGCTCCCAGAGTTCGACGACCTTCGCAGTGAGGTCGACCCACTGCTCGGGTTCGTCCACGTCCTCCACTTGGACGGTCTCGTTGCCGCCGCCGCCCGCGAGGTCGTCGCGGTCGAGGCCGGCCTCGTCGAGGTAGTGGTTCTCGACGGAGCGCCGCGCCTCGTCGAGCGGGACTTTGTACTCGGAAACCAGTTTCTGTAGCCGTGCTTCTACGTCGTCGACGGTGGCGTCGACGTGCTCGGAGAACTCGTCGTGTATCTCCGCAGCGGTGTCTGAAAGGTCGCTCATGGTCGTATTCGTCTCCGCGTGTTTTCGGTGGGAGACGTATCGGGGTTGGTGCGCTACCGTATTTAAATTGTCGTAACCGGGGTGAAAGTGGTGCGCGGCGCCGCGGACAGGCCTATAACGCGAGGGCGACAACCTCGATTCGATGCACTGCTCGCCCGAGGTCTGCGACGAGACGCCGCCCGCGAACCGCGGTGGTCCCGCGTGGTGACCACGGCCGCCGTCCTGCTCGCCGGCGGCACCGGGACGCGGCTCTACCCCGCGAGCCGCAGCCACCGCCCCAAGCAGTTCCTCGCGCTCGGCGACGACGACCGCAGTCTCCTCCGCCGGACCGCCGACCGCGCCGGCTTCGCCGACGAGCTGTTCGTCGTCACCCGGGAGTCGTACGCCGACCGCGTCCGCGACCTCGTTCCCGAAGCGACTGTCCTCGTCGAACCTGCGGGCCGGGACACCGGCCCGGCGCTCGCGTACGCCGCCAGCGAAGTCCGCCAGCGCCACTCCGACGCCGTCATGCTCTGCCTGCCCAGCGACCATGTCGTCGGCGACGGCTTCCGGTCCACGGCCGAAACAGCCGTGGACGTGGCGGCGCGCACCGACGCACTCGTCACGCTCGGCGTCGAGCCCGACCGCCCCGCCACCGGCTACGGCTACATTCAGCCGGGCGCCGACCACGGCGACCACTACGCCGTCGAGCAGTTCCGCGAGAAACCCGACGAGCAAACGGCTCAGGAACTCCTTGACGCTGGCTGCTACTGGAACGCGGGGATGTTCGCGTGGACGCCCGACGCCTTCCTCGACGCCGCCCGCGACGGCCCGCTCGACGCGGTCGTGGACGCGCTCGAAGCCGGGAGCGGCGTCGAGGACGCGTTCGACGCAATCGAGCCGGTGAGCGTGGACTACGCGGTCTTGGAGCGCGCCGAGGATGTCCGCGTCGTCCCCGCGGACTTCGCGTGGGACGACGTCGGCGCGTGGGACGCGCTGTTGCGCCTCGCCGACGAGAAGAACGCGACGCTCGGCGACGCGCTCGCCATCGACGCCTCGGGGAACGTCCTCGCCAGCGACGACAAACACGTCTCCGTCGTGGGCGCCGACGACCTCGTCGTGGCGGCGTTCGACGACCGCGTGCTCGTCGTACCGACCGACGACGCCCAGCGCGTCCGCGAGGTCGTCGCGGAACTCCGCGAGGACGACCGGTTCTGAGCTACTCGTCGCCCTCTCGCACTTGGATGTCACCGTCGCTGGTCACCGACACCAGCAGCGGCGCGTGCACGCCGCGGCCGCGGACGGCCGACCCGGCGGCGTCGCTGACGCGCTTCATCACCTCGGGCGCGGACAGCGACACCTTCACGTTCGCCTCGTCGCAGGCCGCGTACACCATCTCGGGGACGTCGTAGAGGTCGGTGTCGGCGTCGATTTCCACGCGAACCGGCGCCTGCAGCGCCTCCGCGAACGCCACCGTCTCCCGGGACTTCGCGACGTTGTCCCGCGCGCTCGCCTCCACCTTCGAGATGTTCGCGCGCGAGGTCCCGAGCTGCTCGGCGATGGCGGCCTGCGAGGCGCCGCGCTCGCGCAACGCCAGTACCTCCGCCTGCCGGCGCGTCAGCACGCTCTCCGTGGCGTCGAAGCCGGCGCTGGCCAACACCTCGTCGGCGTCCGGAACCCCCTCGTCCATGTGTACGCGGACGCCGCCGGAACGCAAAAACCCCGTGGACGGCGCCCCAGAATCCTTTTACGCGAACGCGGCCTTCCTCCACCATGAACGAGTGGCCTGCTTCTGGGTGGGGTCGCAGGCTGTGACGGTCCTCGTCGACGCGCTCGACGACGGCCCGGGAGTCCGAATTCGCGACACCTCGGAGGGTGAAGCGGTAGCGCTGCGTACCGACTGCGAACCGAATCCCGAACCCGCGAGTACGGACGGGTTCACGATGCCCGTCGACACTGCGGTCGAAATCGACGCCCGCGAACTCCACTCGCCGTCATTCGAGGTCGTCGTCTTCTGGCAAGACGGCGAGGTTTCTCACCGCGCAACACCGAACGACGCACCACGCCTCCCGCGCGGAACGTACGAAATCGACTTCTCGCCGCCCGCGGCGAAACTCTATGTACGCGTGGAGGACGCCGAGCCGACCGCGGAGTTCGTCGACGACCACGTCTATCTGGATTTCGGCGACGCAAGTCGCGTCGTCGTCGGCGTTCGCTCCCATCACGAGACGCCAGTAGCGACGGTGACGACGACGGACGACCCGCGGGATTTGATGGCGGCGGTGTCGACGTTCGGGTCGGCGCTGAAGACGCACTCCCCGGATAGGTCGTGGCCGACGCTACGGGGGCACCCGCCAGCCATCGAGCACGGTAGCGAACTCGACATTCCCGACCAGGTTGCGCCTCCAGATACAGGAGTGCACATCGAGGTGCCGCCGGAGTACGGCGCCATCTACACGGTGGCGCCGCTGGCGTACTATCTCGGTGCCACTGTCGAACCGGGGAATCGGCCGCGACTGATTATGGGTGGGCAGAGCGTAGACTTGGACGCGGACGACTTGGCGGGGAGCGTGCGGTCGGTTCTGGAGCACGTGTTCACGTTGGACTGCGTCGTCAGAATGGCAGGCGTCTACCCGTTTCGAACGACTGCCGTCGACGAGTTGGAGGACCGAGTTACGCTGGATTACGAGACGCTGTTCGAGCTGCCCCTCGCCGAGCGAACGGCGGCGTACATGGACGTGGCGCGGTCGGCGACGGCGGGAATTCTGGAGTGGCACTACACGGCGGACGTGGCAGCAGACTCGGCGTACGCGCCGGCGTTGCCGTACTTGGTGGACGAACTCGCGCTCGTGCGGAGTCCGCCACAGCAGTCCGGACAGGTCGACCTGACGCCCTCCCTGAATGCGCTTCGAGAGAGTGACGGTGCGGTCGCTCGTTCGGCCGCCGACACCACGTTGGCGCAGCTCTCGGGTGTCGTTCCGTCGGACACCGAAACTCCTGGCCGTTCGTGGGTCGCCGACGAGTTCTCGCCGAGTGCGGCAAATCCTACGGTTGGGTCGTTCCGGCGTGGGTTCGAGTGGCCACAGGGCGACGACCCGCTGGACGTACACGTGGTGTACAACGACGCGCGGCTGGACGCCAGTGACGAGACGGCCTACGACACCCACCAAATCGCCCGGACGGACGTTCGGGTGTCCCACTCGCTGACGGCCGCGGAATTGCGGGAAGCGCTGTACGAGGAGACGGACTTCCTGCACTTCGTGGGGCACGTCACCGACGATGGGATGGTGTGTCCGGACGGGACGTTGGACACACGGACGCTGGCGAAGACCGGAGTAAGCGCGTTCTTCTTGAACGGGTGTCGGTCCTACGAGCAGGGGCGGGCGTTGTTGACGGCGGGGAGTGTCGGGGGTATCGTCACGGTCGACGACGTGGCGGACGACGTGGCGGGGCGGGTCGGGCACGACATCTCGCTGCTGTTGGACAGCGGCTTCCCGCTGTACGCGGTGCTGGACGTGCTCGACCGAGCGGGGATGCCTGCAGAGCGCTACTCGATTCTCGGGAGTGGGACGCTCGCCTTCCGTCGTGACCCAGGTGGGACTCCGTCGATGTACGACTTCGACACGGACGACTTCGACACTGATTCCGACACTGCCTCGGTGAGCGTCCAACAGTATCCCTACGACGAGAACGGGATGGGTACGTTCGTCGCTCCTTCGTACACCGCTGTCGATGGAGTCATCGCCGACGGCAGTGTTCGTCGCGACCCAATCTCGTACTCGGAGCTCGAACGGCTGCTCGACGCCTCTCCGGCACCCGTACTGCTCGACGGCGAGCTCCGATACACACCGAATTTGACGATGGCGGACTTCGAGTGAGGCGCACGCGGACCGAATGTTTTTAATCGAAACACCCAACAGTCCAGTATGGTCTGGGGAGCGACTGTGGGCCGGGGCCGCGAAGCGTGACGGTCCACGTCGACGCGCTCGACGACGAAGATGGGTTGCGCGTACGGGATACCTCCGAAGGCGAGCAGTTCCCACTGTACACGGACCGGGCCGTCGACCCGACGCCGGCATCGACGGAGGGCTTCACGATGCCCGTGGACGCGGCGGTCGCCGTCGAAGCGCGCGAGTTACGGATGCCGACGTTCGCTGACGTGATTTTCTGGCGCGACGGTGAAGCCGTCCACCGCACCGAGTCCGGGGAAACCTCCGAGCGACTGCCGCGGGGCACCTACGAGGTCGACTTCTCGCCACCCGATGCGAAGCTGTACGTGCGCGTCGAGGACGCCGAGCCGACTGCTCGCCTCGACAGCGATCGGTCAGTTCTCGTGATAGAGGCCGCGACGCGGATGGTCGTCGGGATTCGGTCGCACCACGAGACGCCGGCGGGGACAGTGACGACGACGGACGACCCACGAGACTTGATGCAGGCGGTGTCGACGTTCGGGTCGGCGCTGAAGACACACTCGCCAGATAGGTCGTGGCCGACGCTACGGGGGCACCCGCCGGCCATCGAGCGAGGTGATACGCTGAATATCCCACCCGAGGTCGAGACACCGGACACCGGGGTGCGAATCGAGGTGCCGCCGGAGTACGGCGCCGTCTACACGGTGGCGCCGCTGGCGTACTACCTCGGTGCCACCATCGAGCCGGGGACGCGGCCACGAATCGTCGCGGCCGGCCGCAGCCGCGACCTCTGCGTCGACGCCCTCGCCGAAAGCGTGCGCTCGGTACTGGAGCACGTGTTCACCCTCGACTGCGCGGTGCGGACAGCTGGCGTCTTCCCGTTCCAGACGACCGTCGTCTCGGAACTGGAGGCGCGCGTGGACCTGAATTACGAGCGGCTGTTCGAGTTGTCGCTGGACGAGCGGACGGCCGAGTACCTCGACGTGTCGCGGTCGGCGACCGAAGGATTGCTCGACTGGCACTACACGGCGGACGTCGCAGCAGACCCGGCGTACGCACCGGCGCTCCCTCACTTGCTCGACAACTTGGCGCTGGTTCGGAGCCCGCCGCGCCGGGACTCGGAGGTCGACCTCACGCCGTCCCCGAACGCGCTCCAGTCCACGGACGGCGCGCTCGCACGGTCCGCGAGCGCGACAACGCTGACGCAGCGCTCTCTGGTCGTGCCGGCGGACGCCGAGACGCCCGGCCACTCGTGGGTCGCCCCCGGGAACGCGGTCCGGGCGTCGAACCCGACGGTGGGGTCGTTCCGCCGGGATCTCTCGGCGTCGGCTGACGACGGCGCGCTCGACGTCCACGTCGTGTTCAACGACGCCCGCCTCCAGCAGGGCGACGTCTCCCTGTTCGACTCTCACCCGTACCGGGAGACGGACGTGCGGGTGTCCCACGACCTGTCGTCGGCGGAGCTACGGGAGGCGCTGTACGAGGACGTGGACTACTTCCACTTTGTGGGCCACGTCACGGACTCGGGGATGATGTGCCCGGACGGGGCGTTGGACACCAGAACGCTGGCGCGGACGGGCGTGAAGGCGTTCTTCCTGAACGGCTGCCGATCCTACGAGCAAGGCCGCGCACTGTTGACTGCCGGCGCTGCCGGCGGCTTCGTCACGGTCGACGACGTCGCCGACGACGACGCGCGGTCGGTCGGCGAGATGGCAGCCGCCCTCCTCGGCGTGGGGTTCCCGCTGTACGGGATTCTCGACGCGCTCGAACTCGCCGGCACGCCGGCCGATCGGTACACCATCCTCGGCGACGGGCAGAGCCACATTCGACAGAGCCACTCCAATATCTCCGTTCTCCACGTATTCGACACCGACGCTGTCCAGGCGACGTCCGGAGCGTGGCCAGTGTCCATCCACCACTACCCGCACGCGAAGAGCGGCATCGGTGGGATGTCGGCGTACTCGCACACGGACACGCCCTCGGCCATCTACGACGCGTCGGTACGAGAAACGACGCTCCCGCAGTCAGCACTAGAGGCGTTCTTCGCGGACTCGGGTATCCCGGTGCTCATCGACGGCGAAGTCCACCTCACCGACGACCTCTCGGTCGAGCAGTTCCGCTAGTTACCCCAGAAGTTCTCGCGGCTGCCGAGACGCTCGCTCTCAGCTTCCGCTTCCTCGCTTTCCTCGGCTTCTTCGTCTACTCCCTCGCTTTCTTCGGCTTCTTCGCCCTTCTCATCGTCGGGCTCGTCAGGGAGCTTCTCGATGAGATCGGCGCGCGCGTAGTTCGGCTTCACTTTCGTAATCTCGGCTTTCACGCGGGCCGGCGGCAGCACGCCGTCGACCATCACGATGAAGCCGCTCTCCTCCTGCCGGCCGACGCCGGCACCGCTCTCGTGCATGTCGTCGACCTCCAGTACGACCTCCTCGCCGGGCACCACGGGCGCGGTCTTCAGGTCCTCGATGGGCTGGCTGTAGTGGTTGCACCACTCCATCCCGCCGCGGTCGCCGTAGTGTTGACACCCCATCCCTTCAATCTGCTCCTGAAAACTGGGGCATTCGTCGGCGAGTGGACAGTCTGCCATACAGGCCGTTACTGGCCGGTCGGCTAAACCCTTGCGGCACGCCGTCGCCGCCCCTAGATGAGCTGTTCGAGCTGGCGGCGGCGCTTCGCGAGGTCGAGATGCGGGTCGAGGCCGTCGTCGGCGGCGAGGCGGTCGAGCACGAGCAACACGTCGACGCCGCGGCGCTCGGCCTCGGTGGCGACCCGCTCGGCGTCGCCGCGGTGGACGACCAGCCGGTCGAGCAGCGCGAGCAGGCACGCGACGACGGCGCCGCTCTCGCCGGCCGGGAACGCGTCGCTGACGCGCGCGAACTCGGGGTACTCCGCGGGCGCGTCGTCGGCGGGCGACACCCGCAAGCAGTTCGTGCACAGCGCGGCCGCCGGCCTGTCGTCGGGGAGGTAGTCACTGACGGCGTCGGGCACGTGGAAGGAGAGTTCGTCGCCGCCGCAGTTCGAACAGCTCATACCCGGACGAGGCGCGGCCACCACTTAGCCGGCGTGGACGAGGCCGGTCAGTCAGCCAGCGCTTCCTCGGCGGCCTGCGCGGCTTCCTCTTCCTCCTCCTCGTCTTCCTCTTTCTTCGCCTTGACCTTCTTCATGCGGAAGATTTCCTCGCGCTCCTGCTCCTCGAGCTTCTGCTCGATGTACTCCTGGCCCTCGTACAGTTCGGGGAGGAGCTTGAACTCCAGGGCGTTCACGCGGCGCTTGGTGGTCTCGATTTCGGTGAGCATCTTCTTCATCGCGGTCTCGACCTCCGCCGCGAGCACGATAGATTCGAGGAGCTCCTCGTAGGCTTCCGCGGCCTCGTCGATGCGCGCGCTCGTGCCGAGGATGCCGTAGCCGCGCTCGTCGAGGCTCTTGCGGACCTTCGAGGACTCGATCTGCGGGACGACGACGCCCATGATGTTCCGGGATTCGACCGTAATCTCGGGGTGTTCTTCGAGGGCGGCCGCCGCGCCGCGGACCGACATGTCGCCCTCCATCGCGCGCGCCATATTGATCTTCTTCTGGGCGGTCTCGTAGTTGGCTTCGAGGTCCTCGCGGACGTCCTGCGCCTGGTCGAGGATGTCCATGAACTCCATGATGAGGCCGTCGCGCTTCTGTTCGAGCGTGTCGTGGCCCCGCTCGGAGAGTTCGATGCGGTCCTCGATCTCCATGAGGTTCTTCCGGGTGGGTTTGATGTCCTGGGCCATCTGTTCTCTTGGCGGGGACTTCTGGACGGAGGGAGGTAAACGTTTCCTGTCGCTGCCGCCGCTACAGCAGCCCTGCCGCGCGGTCCATCCACGTCACCACGGCGACGTGGGGGAGGGTCAACACCGCGACGAACGCCAGGTACAGTCCGGTCGCGCCTTCGAGGGTCGTGGGTGGGTTCGGGACGGCGACCCAGAAGCCCGCGAGTAACGCGAGCGCGGCGACCGTCAGCGGCGCGGCCTCGCGCGCGAACCGGCCGAGCGGCCCACGGAGGTCGCCGGACGCGAGCGCGCGCCGCGAGCCGTCGTCGACGGCGACCGCGCGGGCGACGTGGCGGACGGCGTGCCACAGGCAGAAGTAGACGCCCACCGCGAACACGGGCGGGACGACGAGGAAGAACGCACAGAGGCCGACGGTTTCGGCGGCGTCGATGCGCCACGTGGTCGGCGGCGACTCGGCGGTGGCGAGCCGGTTCGCGGCCAGCGTCGCGACGGTCACGACCGCGAACGCGGCGCCGAGCGCGAGTCGTGCGTCGGGCGCGAACAGCCACAGGTCGCCCACGTTCCCGCCGAACGGCGCGGCGAACGCCCCGACCACGTCGCGGTACGTCTCGGGGTGGCCCAGCAGCGGCACGAGCATCGGGAGGCCGCCGCGGACGACGCCGGTCGCTACGCGTCGCGCGCGCGAATCGAGGTAATCCTCGTTCAGTAGCACGGCCAGCGGGTAGACGTCGCCCTGCCCCCAGTGGAGCCACGTCAGCGCGACGAACGCTAGCGCCGACGCGACCGGCCACGCGAACCACGCCGCCGCGTACGCGCCGCCGAGCACGAGGTAGAGAAGGCCCACCACGGCGAGCCAGCGCCCGGTGACGCGGCCCGTGACCGCGCGCGGGAGCGCGACGTAGTCGATGGCGCCGTGGGGCAGGCCGAACAGCACGACGCTGGCGACCAGCGGCGCGTACCGCGCGGTCGTGGACAGCTCCACGCCGGCGAGCGTCGGGAGCGCCGCGACCGCGACGCCGACCCAGCCGACCGCGAGCGCCGGCCGCGCGAGCGTGCGGCGAACGCGCTCGTCGAGTCGGGTCACGCCCATCGAGCGACCACCCAGTCGAACAACACCAGCCCCTGCACGACGAAGAGGTTCGTCACGAGGAAGAACGCGCCCTCCTCGATTGGGAGACCCGCGACGGCGACCCCCGTGGCGTACTCCGTCGAAATCGTCCAGATGCCGTCCGCGAGCGCGACGCGGTCCGCGGTGGCGAAGTACAGCGTCGGCGCGCCGACGCCGACGGCGACGGTGCGGGAGCGCGCGAGCAGGTACCGCCAGCCCACGCCCCACTGGAGTGCGAGGACGGGGCCGGCCCACGCGAGAATCGCGCCGAGGTAGAACGTGCTCGCCGTCCCGAGGAACGCGATGCCGGCGGCCGTGACGGCGAGGCCGGCGAGCGCGCCGGCTGCGGCGTCCCGCCTTGCGGGCGTGAACTCCGGGTCCGGCGAGTCGGCGACGCGTTGCACCCACAGCCCCGCGACGATGGTCTGCATCGCCACGAACGCGTACTCCTCGATTGGCGCGAGCCACAGCGTCGCCACCACCGCGTCGGCGCCGTACGTCCAGACGCCGCGGCGAATCAGGTAGTTATCCCACGGCGTCGTGTACGCCAGCGCGAGCACGAGGAGGATGCCGACGCCGACAAGCGACCACCACTCGTCGCGGCGGTCACGCCAGCGAAGCACGGCGAGCGCGGCCAGTGGCGGCGCGACGAACGCGGCGAGGAACTGGAGGTACGTCGCCATCAGGGCGCCCTCTCGTCCGTGCACACGCACGGCTGGTCGTTCGCGCGCGGTTCCAAAAGATTCGTGGACGGCACGCCGCGAGCGCGGCGGTTAGTCGGCGGCCGCGGCCTCTTCGGCCTCGGCCTCGTCCTCGACGTAGTACTGCTCGATGAGCTCTTCGTCGACGCGGTTGAGCTCCTCCTTCGGGAAGAGGCTGAGCAGTTCCCAGCCGATGTCCAGCGTCTCCTCGACGCTGCGGTTCGTGTCGAAGCCCTGGTCGACGAACTCGTCCTCGAAGCGGTCCGCGAAGTCCAGGTAGAGGTTGTCGCGCTCGGACAGCGCTTCGCGGCCGACGATGTTCACGAGGTCGCGGAGGTCCTCACCCTCCGCGTACGCCGCGTACAGCTGGTCGGAGACGTCGCCGTGGTCCTCGCGCGTGAAGCCCTCACCGATGCCGTCGTCCATCAGCCGCGAGAGGCTCGGGAGGACGTTCACGGGCGGCGTCACGCCCTGACTGTCCAAGTCGCGGTCCATCATGATCTGTCCCTCGGTGATGTACCCCGTGAGGTCCGGAATCGGGTGGGTGTCGTCGTCGCCCGGCATCGTGAGGATGGGGATCTGGGTGATAGACCCGTCCTGACCCTCGATGCGGCCGGCGCGCTCGTAGAGCTGCGCCAGGTCCGTGTACATGTACCCGGGGTAGCCACGGCGGCCGGGGACCTCCTCGCGGGCCGCGCCGATTTCGCGGAGCGCCTCGCAGTAGTTGGTCATGTCCGTCAGGATGACGAGGACGTGGTAGTCCTTCTCGAAGGCGAGGTACTCCGCCGTGGTCAGCGCCATCCGCGGCGTGACCGTCCGCTCGACGGCGGGGTCGTCCGCGAGGTTCATGAAGACGACGCTGCGTTCGAGCGCGCCGGTGCGCTCGAAGTCGTCCATGAACTCGTTGGCCTCCTCGGCCGTGATGCCCATCGCGCCGAAGACGACCGCGAACTCGCTGTCCTCGTCGTCGCCCTCGTCTTCCTCCGGGACGGAGGCCTGTCGCGCAATCTGGAGCGCGAGGTCGCTGTGAGGCAGGCCGGACGCCGAGAAGATGGGGAGCTTCTGCCCGCGCACGAGCGTGTTCATGCCGTCGATGGCCGAGACGCCCGTCTGGATGAACTCCTCGGGGTACTCCCGGGCGTGGGGGTTGATCGCTTCGCCGACGATGTCGCGGCGCTCGTCGGGCACGATGTCCGGGCCGCCGTCGATGGGCTGGCCGGAGCCGTCGAGGACGCGACCGAGGAGGTCCTCGGTCACGGGCATCTTCAGGGTCTCGCCGAGGAACCGCACCGAGGCGTCCTGCCCGATGCCCTCGGTGCCCTCGAAGACCTGAATCGCGACGAACTCGTCGCTGGACTCGAGCACCTGACCGCGCTTGACTTCGCCGTCGGGCGTCTCGATTTCCACCATCTCGTCGTAGGCCACCGGCTCGTCGATGTCGACGTACACCAGCGGGCCGCTGACTTCCGAGATTGTCTTGTACTCTTTCATTAGTAGAGGTCCCGTAGTTGCTCGCTGAGGTCGTCTTTCAGCTCCTCGATGTACTCGTCCCAGTCTTCCTGGACGCCCATGCGGTTGAGCCGCGGCGCCGCGTCGACGTTCTGAATCTCGTCGACCGGGACGCCGGCTTCGAGCGCGTCGAAGGCCTCGTCGTTGAACGTCTTGATGGCCGTGAGCATCTTGTACGTCTTCGCGGGCTCACAGTTGGTGTCGACGTCGTGGAGCGCGTTCTGCTGGAGCCACGCCTCGCGGAGGTAGCGGGCCACCTCGAGGGTGAGCTGCTGGTCGTCCGGCAGCGCGTCCTTGCCGACGAGCTGGACGATCTCCTGCAGTTCGGTCTCCTCGTCGAGGACGTCGACGGCCCACTGCCGGACCTCTGGGAAGTCCTCGGAGACGTTCTCGCGCCACCAGTCGTCGAGCTGGTCCTTGTACAGCGAGTACGACTCGTTCCAGTTGATGGCGGGGAAGTGCCGGCGCTCGGCGAGGTCCGCGTCCAGCGCCCAGAATGTCTTCACGATGCGCAGCGTGTTCTGGGTGACCGGCTCGGAGAAGTCCCCGCCCGGCGGGCTGACCGCGCCGACCACGGACACCGACCCCTCGTCGTCGTTGAGGGTGGTGTAGAGGCCCGCGCGCTCGTAGAACTGTGCGAGGCGAGCGGCGAGGTACGCGGGGTACCCCTCCTCGCCCGGCATCTCCTCCAGCCGCGAGGAGATTTCGCGCATGGCCTCGGCCCACCGCGAGGTGGAGTCGGCCATCAGCGCCACGTCGTAGCCCATGTCGCGGTAGTACTCCGCGATGGTGATGCCCGTGTAGATGCAGGACTCGCGGGCCGCCACCGGCATGTTCGACGTGTTCGCGATGAGGCACGTCCGCGCCATCAGCGGGTTCCCGGTCTGGGGGTCCTCCAGCTCCGGGAAGTCCTCGATGACTTCCGTCATCTCGTTGCCGCGCTCGCCGCACCCGATGTAGACGACGATGTCCGCGTCGGACCACTTCGCGAGCTGCTGCTGGGTGACCGTCTTCCCGGAACCGAACGGCCCCGGAATCGCGGCCGTCCCGCCCTTCGCGAGCGGGAACAGGCCGTCCTGAATCCGCTGGCCCGTGACGAGCGGCGTCCGCGGCGTGTGCTTGTCCTTCGAGGGACGCGCACGCCGAACCGGCCACTCCTGGCGCATCGCGATTTCCTCGCCGCTGTCGAGGACGGCGACGGGCTCGTCGACCGTGTGCTCGCCGGACTCGATTTCGGTGACCTCGCCGCCGTCGCTGCGCGGCGGCACGAGCACCTTGTGCTCGATGCTGACCGTCTCGTCGACGGTGCCGAGGACGTCACCGGCCTCGACGTGGTCGCCCTCCTCGACGGCGGGCTCGAAGTCCCACTCCTTCTCCAGGTCGATGCCGGGCGCGTCGACACCGCGGTCGAGGAACGCGCCCATCTCGCCCTGCAGGACGTCCAGCGGGCGCTGGACGCCGTCGTAGATGGAGTCCAGCATCCCGGGGCCCAGGTCGACGGTGAGCGGCTCGCCCGTGTTGTCCACGGGGCCACCCGGGCTGATGCCCGAGGTCTCCTCGTAGACCTGGATGGTTGTTACTTCGCCTTCGATTTCGATGACCTCGCCCATCAGGCCTTCGTCGCCCACGTAGACGACGTCGTTCATCTGGGCGTCGAGGTCCGTGGCGGTCACGACCGGACCGCTCACGCTCTCGATTACGCCGGAGTCAGTGATTTCTTCTGCTTGACTCATTCGTTGGATTCTTCGTCTTCTTCGGCCATCAGGTCGATGCCGATGGCTCGCTTGATCTGGTCGCGCAGTCCGCTCCCGCCGGCGGCGCCGCCGCCGATGGTCACGAACGTCGGCTCTACGCTCGTCTCGACTTGTTCGCGGACCTGCCGCGAGAGCGCGTCGAGGTCGTCGTCGTGCATCACTGCGATGCCGACGTCCTCGTCCTCGAGCACCGACTCGACAGCGTCGTCGAGCGCCTCGTCTTTCTCGTCCTGCGGGACGTTCTCGAACTTCCGAACGCCCGCGAGCCGGAACCCGGTGGTGAAGTCCGGGCTGCCGACGACGGCAATCTCCTGGCTCATAGGATGATCAGCTCCTCCTCGATTTCCGCCTCGCTCAGGCCGGCCTCGCGGCCGCGAGCGATGGCGCGGATGTTGTCCACTTCGCGCTCCTTCGCGAGGATGTACGCCAGCACCGGGCACACCGACAGCGGGTAGACGTACGAGAGGTGGTCGGAGTACTCCAGCAGCGCCCGGTCGAGGGCGTGCTCGAAGCCGATGAGGCTCTCGGCGTCCTCCAGCTCGTCGAGCGCCCGCGAGAGCTCGTCGCCGTACTTGCTCTCGCGGATGCGGCTGACCAGCGTCGAGCGGTCCGCGACGAGCTGCCCGACCTCCTTCCGGTCGAACAGCGCGCCGCCGTCGATGAAGTACTCGGCGGGGTCGACGTCGGCGCCCGAGCGCGCCAGCCGCAGCGCGTTCCGGACGTTCCGGAAGTCGATCTCGGCTTCGAGGAACTCCCGGTAGAGCTGCGCGGCCTCGCCGCGCGCGGACGCGTCGGGCACGAGGTTCTCGTAGTACGCGCGGTCGACCGCGTTCTCCAGCGGGACCAGCGTCCCGGACTCCTCGTAGGCCTCGAACGCGCCCTCGAGGTACGTCTCGAACAGCGTGTCGTCGAGCAGCTCGACGACGGACTCGATGGATTCGGCGGCGACCAGCCGGTCGAGGAACTCGTCCTCGAACTCGCCGGCGTCGATGAGGTCCTCGCGGACCTCCGCCTCGGAGGCGTCCGAGTAGAGCCCGCGCAGCACGGTCTTGACGTTCCACGCGTCGAACTTGCGGAGGTAGCGGACGACCTGCTCGTAGAGCCGGCCCTCGCTGTACCGCAGCAAGTCCTGGAAGTCGCTGGCGAGCGTCTCGTTGAGCGCGTGCTCGACGAGATCGACGCCGCTGAACCGCGAGCCCAGCGCGTTCACCGCGTCCTCGTACTGGGTTTCCTCCATGAACCGGGCGATTTCGCCCGTGCCCATGCGGAGCAGTTTCCGGTACTCGTCGTCGCTGAACAGGCTGGCTCGGCGGTGGCGGACGCGGGCGACCACGTACTCGTAGTTTGCCGACCCGTACACGCTCATTGCTCCTCGTCGAAGAGGCGTGCGCTGATTTCCTTCAGGTTGTTCTCCCAGGCGTCGTCGATGACCGAGTCGAACGTGTTGTTCACGCGGACCCGGGACGTCTCGCTTTCGACGACGACGCCGCCGAGGCAGTCGCGCTCGCCGGCGTACTCGTAACCGTCGTAGTCGTCGAGGATGTCCGAGATGAGGGCCTCGTCGTCCGCGCGGCCGTAGACGCTGACGTCGCTGTCGGCGTCGAACTCGTCGGCCGCGGCGTCGATGAGGGCGCGAGTGAGTTCCTCGCGGTCGTCGCCGTCGATGGCGGCGATCTCCTCTTCGACGGTCTCGCGGACGTCTTCGAGGGCGTCGCGGCGCGCTTCGAGGCGCATCTGCTTGGCCTCGAGCTTCGCGCTGGAGAGGCGCTGCTCGCGCTCCCGCTCGATCTCGCGCTCGGCTTCGGCCTCGGCGTCAGAGCGAATCTCCTCGGCGTCGGCTTCGGCGTCCGCGACGATCTCGTCGGCGCGCGATTCGGCATCCGACCGAATTTCCTTCGCGCGCTCGCGGGCCTCGTCTCGAATGTCCTCAACTACTGTTTCCAAGCTCATAGATGGAGAGAGGGCGCGGTGTTAGTACGCGGACGGCACGACGAAGACGACGACCAGCGCGAGGATGACCAGCGTCTCCGGGAGGACGGTCAGAATCAGGCCGGAGCCGAAGAGGTCCTGGTCTTCCGCGATGGCGCCGACGGCGGCGCTACCGATGCCGCGCTCCGCGTACCCTGCGGCGAGAGCGGCGAGGCCGACTGCGAGTGCGGCCGCGGACTGCGGGGTGATGACGGGGCTGCTGCCAGCCGTTTCCTGTGCAATCGTGGCGAATTCGGGGAGTGTCTCGATCATGTCAATTAGTCCTCAGTGGTGTAGTTTCGCTGGTAGCCGAACGGGTGATACTTCTCGCCACCGCCCTCATAAAACTTGTTAAAGAACTCCACGTATTCGAGGCGTAGCGTCTGTAAGCCGGCCGATGTGACGCCGAGCGCGAGCACGAGGAGGTGGCCGACGACCATCACGAGGGCGCCGGCGACCATTCCTGCCGCACCGGAGTGAATCAGCCCGGGGAACAGCACCTCGCCGCCGTGCGTGGCGGTGCTGAACAACATGAAGTGTGTTTCGTGGGCGGGTTGCGCGATTTCGAACAGGCCGAACATGTATTCGACCGTGCCGCCGCCGTGCGTCTCGACCTCGTAGGCGCCGAACACGAGCAGATTCACGACGTACGCCATGCCCGCCTTCGCGAGCAAGACCGCCGCAATCCGCGTGTACGAGACCGTGTTGACGAGCGCGTACGTCGGACTCTCGAGGAGCCCTTCCACGCCCTCGCCGATGACGACCAGCACGAGGCCGAGCAGCGCGACGGCCAGCGCCGCCATGCCGACCGACGCCGGCAGTTCGACGACGCGGTACAGCAGTTCGGGACGGGGCCCGCTCTCGCCCTGCAGGTGGCTGCTGAACAGCCAGACGCCGAACCCGACCATCAGCAGCATCGGGCCGCCGCTCTCCGTAATCGCGTCGCGGGCGCCGTGGGACTTCAGGTCGTTGACGAAGCCGAACAGGTAGCCGATGCCCAGGTGGACGATACCGAACACGAGGCTCGCCGCGAGCCAGAGCTGGGCGAACGCGCCGACGTGCAGCCCCTTCTTCAGGGGCGCGTCGGGGAGGCCGAGCGCGCCGTGCCACACGTACTCAGTGATCAGGTGGAGGCCGAATATTTCGCCGTACAGCACGCCGAACAGGGCCGTGAATCCACCTGCCCACATCGCGACGCCGCCGAGCTTCGAGAGGATTTCGCTGTCGAAGCTGCGGTACAGCCAGAAGCCGATGGCGGCGTACAGGATGCCGTACCCGAGGTCGCCGATCATGAACCCGTAGAACGCCGGGAACGTCAGGAACAGCACGACTGTCGGGTCCAGTTCCGTGTACTTCGGTCGGTTGATGACCTCCGTCAGCGCCTCGAACGGCCGCGCGACGCTGGGGTTGTCCTGGATGACCGGCGGGCTGTCGTCCTCGTCGAAGTCGGCGGCCGTCCCGCCGTCCGTGGCGGTCTCGGCGTCCGCGTCGTCGGTGACGGGCTCCGGCTCGTCGCTGGGGCCGTGGTGGCCGTGGCCGGACGCCTCGTAGTCCGCCTGTTCGAGCTCCTCGACGGCGGCGTGCTCGCCGACCGCGTCTTGAATCGCTTCGACGAACGTCGCGTACTCGTCGCTGGGAATCCACCCTTCGGCGACGAACGCGCGCTCGGTTGTCGCGAACTGCAGCGGGACTTCGGCCTTCTGGACGTCGATGGAGAGCTTCTCCTCGGTGGCCAGCAGGAAGCCCGCGTGCTCCACGCGGAGGTCGTCGAGCTCGCTCTCCACGCTGTCGAGCTTCGACTCGACGGTGTCGCGCTCGTGGCGGAGGTCCTCGACGTACGCCTCGGGGCTGCCCTCGGCGTCCGGGACCTCCAGTCGCCCGAACTCCACGCCGACGAGCGCGTCGTCGAGCGCGTCCGGGTCGTCGCCGCGCGGGTACGCGAACACCGCCAGCGTGTCGTCGCCCTCGAAGACCTCGAACGCCTCGATGGCTTCCGCGGTCCGGAGTTCGTCGCGGACGGCGTCGGCGTTCCCCTCACCGACCGCGACCTGCAGGCTGTCGTAGCCGCCGAGCAGGTCGAGGTCGATGCCGAGGTCCGCGAACGGCTCGACGGCGTCGATGCGCTCCTCGACGTCGCGCAGCTCGTCCTCGAGCTCGCCGTAGCGGTCGTCGAGCTCGTTGACTTCGACGCGAATCTCCTCGAGTTCCGTCTCGAGGGCTTCGTCGGTGACGATGCGGGTCGGGCCGGCGTCGGCCTCGTCGACGTCGAGCGTCGATTGAAGGGACCGCACCGTGACGAGCTTCTCGGAGGCGTCGTCGGCGCCCTCCATCGGGTTGCCGTTGTCGAACCCCTCGATTTTGCCGTCGTAGTCCGAGAGGTGGACGAGGTTGAGGTCGTGAATCGTCTCGATGACGTCGTCGATGACGCGCTTCGAGCCCGTCACCGACACCTTGCTCATGCGCTCAGGTCTGAGCATGTACCGCCTCCTCGAACTGTTCGACGGCGTACGCGACCGCGTCCTCCTCGTTCTCCTCGGCGAGGGCTTCGAGCTGCTCGCGGTCGGCCTCGCCTTCCTCGAGGATGCGGTTGCGTTCCGCCTCGATGTCTTCGCGTGCCTCTTCGAGTCGCTGTTCTTTCAGCTCGCGGGCCTCCTCTTCCGCTTCGCTGCGGATTTCATCGGCCCGCTTCCGGGCTTCGGACAACCGCTGCTCGCGGTCCTCCTCCGCCTCGGCCACGATGTCGTCGGCGTCCGATTCAGCCGATTTGATGTCTTCAAGAACCTCTGGCCTTGGCATACACTCTTACCGGGCGGACCTTTGGCCACGGCCTATATGGTAGTTGCGAAGTTCGCGGGCGCTAACGCAAGCTATTATGCGTCTTCGGGCGCAATTCCGGGGTAATGGGAGTCCTCGAAGACAAGGCGCGCGCCCGCACCTTCTACAAGTACCTCTCGAAGGTGTACGACCGCGTCAACCCGTTCGTGTGGAACGAGGAGATGCGCGACGAGGCGCTGGCGATGCTCGATCTCGACGCCGACGACCGCGTGCTCGACGTCGGCTGTGGCACCGGGTTCGGCACGGAGGGGATCCTCCAGTACACCGACGACGTCTACGGCCTCGACCAGAGCCGCCACCAGCTCGCGAAGGCGCGCGAGAAGTTCGGCAAGCACGACCCCGTGGCGTTCCACTACGGGGACGCCGAGCGCCTGCCGTTCAAGGACAACACGTTCGACGCGGTGTGGTCGTCGGGCTCCATCGAGTACTGGCCCAACCCTGTCGAGGGCCTGCGCGAGATTCGGCGCGTGCTCGAGCCCGGGGAGTGGACCGTCGTGGTTGGCCCGGACTACCCGAACTCGACGGTGTTCCAGAAGGTCGCGGACGCCATCATGCTGTTCTACGACGAGGACGAGGCTGACCGGATGTTCGCGGAAGCCGGCTTCGTGGACGTCGAACACCACGTGATGCAGGCCAAGCCCGGGAGTCCGCGCGCCATCGTCACGCTCGCGCGAGCCCCCGACGAGCACGCTTCGGACTGACGCCTACGACGTCTTCTCGACCGTCGTCTCGCCGACGGCGACGACTCGCCCGTCCACGAGCACGCGCACGGTGAGCGTCGCGCCCACTCGTAACGCGGGGCTGTTGGTTCCCGTGACCTGCAGCGACGCGGTTTCGCCGACGGCCCACGACTGGTCGGCGGCGACGTTGAACGGGCCGGTCGGCCCGCCGTGGAATCCGCGCGCCGCGAAGAACGGCACGGGCGGCTGGTGGGCCAGCGGCTCGCCGTCGACCGCGATGCGGACGGTCGCACTCTCGATGTCTATCGACTCTCCGGCGTGTAGCGTCACCTGGACGCGGCCGTCGCTGGTCGCGTCGGCGGCGACGCCGCGCTGTGGCGGTGGGTCGCCGGGGAGCGCAGGAACCGCGGTCGCGACGGCTGCCGCGGCAACGACCGTCACCGCGAGCAGGAGCACGACTGCGACGGGCGCGTAGCCGCGAGGCACGCGCTCCAGTGGTCCCGTCCTCCTACA